>NZ_CP141184.1:0-339500 GCF_035609205.1 Hymenobacter sp. GOD-10R | reverse complement strand
CGGCGAAGTGTTCCGCAACCTAGCTCCCGCCGACTTACGGGCCCGGCTCAATGAGATGCTGTACGACGTAAAGCCCAAAACGTCGTCGAGCACAACCGGCACCGAGAAAACGGTAGCAGCCTAGCTTTCGAGCGACAGCTTGTACGCTACCAGAAAGCGCAGCTGCTTATCAGGCGTAGGCGTTTAGGCGGCCTGCTCGGCTCGAAGAGGTAACCTAGCTCATCAGCAAAGCTTTACGCTGAAAAATTATCCAGCTTAGGTACCAGTATTTCCGGTAGTTTTTATACATTCAATTCAATAATTACGACAAGCACTGCTGGGTTATCCAGCCGTTATCCGTGTGGGCAGCAGTTCAGCTTCCACGTCCTGTTTTAGATGAGGTGCCTATTCCTCATTTTTATTCCCTTACGCTAACTTAGCTATCTAGCTACTTCCTGCGCGTCTTATCCTGCGGCTCTGACTGCCTAGTTGGATGCCCCCTCATGCTTGCTCCGCACCAGCAACCATGCCTAGCTACGCGCTGCTCGTGTCCTTGCTTTCCTCGCTCCTCTAACTCTTTCCTACCATGCCACTTTCCTCCGCCGATTTTACCGAACACACTAGCGTACGTAGCGCCCTTGACCAGATGCGTGAATACCTAGCCCAGCACCCTGAGTGGTCTATATCCGATATAGTAGACACGCCTGCCGATGGCCAACGCCCGCACCAGTACGTGGATCTTGTGATGGAAGGCGGCGGTATGCTCGGTATTGCGTTGGTGGGCTACGTGTATGCCTTAGAGCAAGCGGGTATTCGCTTCTTACGCCTAGGAGGTACTTCGGCAGGCTCTATCAACGCCCTGCTGATGGCCGCGGCCGGCCCGCGGCAAGAAGCCTCTACCAAGTGGATTATCGAGCAGCTCGCCAACCAGAACTTCTACGACTTCGTGGACGGTGATGAGGATGCCAAGGACTTCACCGGAGATTTATTGCGCCCCAATGACTCTAACCAAGGGCTAGGTGGCTGGCTTCATGGCCTCACTGGTAAGGCCAAGCTCTTTTCCGACGGCCTGCAAGTCATTGATAATCTCCGCGATGATAAAGGTCTGCATCACGGCGACGTGTTTCGGCAGTGGCTCCAACGGCTGCTGAACCAAAAAGGCGTTAACTCTATCAACAAACTGGTGGCACTCCGGCGGCAAGTGCCCGCGCAAGGCTTACAACGTCTGGCTGATCCACTTTATGGCCGGCCCGAAGTGTCGGTTTACATGCCCGAAGACCTAGGCCGCATTGCCATTGTGGCGGCCGACGTAACCACCCAAACAAAAGTGGTATTCCCCGAAATGGCGCCTTTGTACTGGTCCGACTGGAAGGGCGTGCACCCGGCCGATATGGTGCGCGCCTCGATGTCGGTGCCGCTTTTCTTCGAACCGTATACCATTTCAGGGCTGCCAGGCCGCAACCAGTCAGCTCCGGATAACCCGTACGCGGCCGCTTGGGATGCGCTGGGCTACACGGGCGAAATTCCGGAATCGGTGCTGTTCGTGGACGGCGGCATTATGTCCAACTTCCCCATCGACCTCTTCCACGACAACACGCAGGTGCCGGCCGCGCCTACCTTCGGCATCAAGCTAGGTACCGACCGCGCTTCGGCACGCCCTACCGAATCATTGCCGCAGTACCTAGGTGCCATCTTCGACGCCGCCCGCACCCAATACGATTTCGACTTCATTCGCCGCAACTCCGATTACCGCCACTTGGTGCACTGCCTGAATGTAGATGGCTTCAACTGGCTTGACTTTCAAATGTCCGATAAGCAGAAGCTGGACTTGTTTGCCGTAGGCGTGCGCGGGGCCGTGGAGTTCCTGCTGAACTTCGATTGGCAAGGCTACAAGAAGCTACGGGCCGCGAAGGTGGAAGTAGTGAAGCAAGCCCAAACAATGGATGCCGAAAAAGCTCGCCCCCACGAAGCCTCTGCCGTGGAGCTAGAGTGGCCCGGCGGCATGAAGCCAGGTTATATGAGGGCACAAGTTGATGTATCGGTGCACGGGTAATACAGCAGTAGCAGCAACTTACAGTCCGCTGCCACTTTCTACGTTTTTCGATGGGCTCCTTCACTGAACCCCTGCGGCGCAATGCCGTCACGGTTGGTCTTAGCCTTTTTATTGCGTTAGGAGTAGCCTGGTACGTCCTGGGCTATTTGCCCGCTCGCGAGCAGGACCTGCGCGCCCGCTACTTCCGGGTGATGGAGCGCATTGGAGAAAACATGCAGGGCAAAAGCCGGGCGTTTGGCAAGCGCAGCGAAGCAATGGTGCGGGAAATCCGCTACAAGGTTTACCCAAACCCTCCTAGCTCAGGAATTCCCGTTAAAACAAGTAAAACAGCAGTTGACAGCGCTTACCAAAGTGCCGCGATTCTACTACGTAAGCAGTGGCAGGATCAGGGATTAATCTCTCCTGAGTTTGAGAAGCTTGAGCGCATGTCAGAGCAGCCGCGCCGTGGAGAGCTATTGTCACTCGCTGAAGATAACCAACGCTTGCAGTTCACCTACGGCTTCGAAGATTTCCTGCGACTAACGGCTTCCAGCAACATTCGCGAGTTCACGCAGGGTCTTTTGCGCCCCGATGCGTTCGAGCATTTTATGATTTTGGGCACCAATCCGCGTAAGCTCGAAGTATTTGACCAGATCTATTATCAATCATTTCAGGCCCCTGCTACCCTTACGCTCACGAGTGATTCCAAGAAAGGCGTCGGGCTTTGGCTACGCGACACAACGGGCATTCAGGCACCCCGCCTGGTAGAGTTGACTATTGGCGGCAAACCCTATAAGCTCTTTATACAGCCCGTACGCATGAGCCCCCGCGTAACCTGGCTGTTAGGCGGTGCCGTCGCCACGGGTAATTTTGATGCGCAACGGCGGGAATTACCTGAAAATCTTATCGACCTAATTCTGGGCACTGTGCTCGTAGGGATGCTGGCTTTACCTTTCCTCAAAGTCACGCTTATGGGTGCACGCGAGCGGCTGAGCCGGTGGGATGTTGTGCTATGCGGCTTGTCGCTGGTACTAGGCACGGCTTTTCTGCTGCTGCTGGCGCACTCGTTGGTAGCCAAGCACCTCACAGAGCCTAAGCTGTTGAAAAAACAAATTGCGGCACTCGGCGCACAGGTAGAGCAGGAACTCTACCAGGAACTCCAGGTTCTTAATGTCGTACTACGCACAACAGATAATGCACTGATAGCCAGCAAATACCTGCAAAGCAACTTACCTGTCCGCACTAGTCCAACCGACTTCTCCGCTACGCCCAAAAAATGGCCAAACCCTGTCCTAAAAACCGCCGATAGCGCCGTAGTGCAAGCGCGTGCCTGGCAAAAAGACGACCAGCTATTCTGGATAAACGCAGCGGGTAACATGGTTTTTAGCGTCGATACTTTAGGCGATGATTTCTTGCCCAACCTTCGCGAGCGAACATATCATCGGCGCTGGAAGGCTAATCAACTTTGGCAGTTGTATCCCCCTGAAGCCGCCGAAGGCAAGGCCGATACATTTACACTGGAATCCTTGGTCACTTTCGGCCGCACCGGCGACAAGCTTGCTGTCTACGCCAGACCTAGCCGAATCAACCTTCAGCATATTCCGGCAGACGACACGCTCAAAAAAGATAATCTGCTGGCGGTTTACAGCACGCATTTACGTAGCCTTTCCAACCCAATCTTGCCGCCGGGCTACAGCTTTTGCGTGATTGATGACAAAGGTGAAATCAAATTTCACTCGGATGCTCGCCTCAACCTAAGCGAAAACATGCTCACCGACTGTGAGCCAGCCGGTGCCCTGCGCGCGGCTATGTTTACCCGTGATGTGGCGACGGTAGCGGCTCGCTACCAAGGGCAAGAGTTCATGGTGCGCATTCAACCCCTGCAAGAATGGCCCCTGTTTTTAGTGACGCTGGCAGATCTGCACGTAGTACACGCCCGGCAGATGCAAACGCTTAGTCTGGCCGGCACGCTGCTCTCCACATTTAGCCTGCTTGCCGCCCTTTTTCTGGGCTTGTACATGCTGGTGCTGCCGTCGCGCCACACCGTTCTGACCATGCCTTATAGCCTACGGCGCCTGTGGCCGCGGACAGCACGCGTTCCAACCTACGTGCAAATAGCAGCGGCGCTGCTAGGTGGCACCTTCCTGTTGTTTCTCTTCAGCCTTTTTGCGGGGCCGCTGGTGCAGTTGCTGCTGTTGCCATTGGTGCCGCTTTATGCGTTTCTATTCACCTTCTTCAAACTGCGGCTTCCAACCGACAACCTCACGCCGTCTGCCCTGACTGCGGGTACATGGCGGCCGCTGATGGCGCTGCATACCCTCTGGAATGCCTCCGGGGGCCTGCGCTACGTGCGCCGCCTCACCTTAAGCTTTGCTTTAGTTTACAACCTTATAGCCTGGTATTGGACCGGTGTGGCCTGGATAGCGGGCGGGCTGCTCCAGCTTCTGCTAGTGCTTTTGCTACTTGCGCTGCCGGAGCTAGGTCGGCGGCTGGAGGTATGGAGCGGCATCAGACCTAGGGCATTCAACCAGACGGGTACGCAGCTTACTTACTCTTCCATTACGCTCAAGCGCACCTACTCTGTCATGCTCCTGAGCTGGATTGTGGTCCTCAGCATTGCACCGGCTATCTATTGCTATCAGATTGCTTACCGCGCCGAGCGAGAGTTACAGATTCGGCATGCGCATCTTGCGCTAGCGCGCGTGATGCAGGCAGCGCCGCCAAGAGCGCCCGGCCAAGAGGGGCTCCAACGAAAAGGATACCTGCGTTTTTTCTTCGACACTCGCTCTAGCACTACTCCCGTTGTCGCTACGAAGCAGGTTCCTTTTACCCGGGCCGAAAATAATTATCGAGAGCTTATTACGTGGCTGCACCCCGAATTCGATACCCTTAGCCGCAATATGCAGCGGGTGCTTCCACGCGGCAGCGCGCACTTAGCCAATTGGATCGTAACCTCCTCGTGGGATACGCTTACTACTGCGCAATCCGGTCCACCATCTGCTCGCGCTACCTCCAACTACTTTACATCTTCTATAAGCGACTTGCATTGGGGACAGCATTGGTACTTTCCCAGCGACCTGCTAAAAAAAGACTCTCCGGATATAGCCGACTTTTGGACGTGGCTGCGGACACTAGCAGGTTTGCTTCTGCTCCTGATCAGCCTGTATCATCTTCTGTACCTGCTCGCTCGCCGGGTGTTCAATCTGGACATGCTGGATTTGAAAACGTTGGTATGCGCCACCACTTCTCGCCCAATAAATGCGGACCTACCTCGGCACGAATATCAGCTTTGCGCGACCAAAAACACTTATCCCGCGGCGCAGGCAGCGCCCGAGGTCGCGACACGGCACCTAGACTGCCGAGAGCTACTTCCTTATGAAAAAGGGAAAGAGGTCGTTCCGGAGAAGTGGCAGGCCCAAATTCGGCAGGCCGCAAAGGGAGTAGTTGTCGCCCTGGATTATTTCGACTACCACCCTCACGACCCTGCCCTTACGCAGTCCAAAATTGCGGTACTGAACTATGTGCAGCAGCACTGCCATGCTAACGTAGTGATTGCCTCACGGGTGCACCCGGTTGTATTCGCCGACTGCGGCCATACGCGCGACAAATGCACGGATAAGGAAAATCATAAAGTCATCTGGCAAACTGGGGACGCCTTATTAGATGCGCTGGCTGATTTTCAGTTGATCTACGTGCCAATGACGCCCACACCCCCCTTGCAGCTCTACACCTGCTGGGAAGGGTCACTGGATAACAGGAAATTATTTGAAAATAAGCTGAACATTGTCAGTCCTAATCCGAACAAAGTCCTTATGAAGGCGCACTTCTGGTATTTGCGCTGCTTGGTAGAGGTCGAGTGTTCCGCACTGCCGTTCCTTGGGCTACCCATGGAGAAAGAATTGGAAAAACTGCTGATTGATAACTACCGGCTAGGCCAGCGCTTAAGCGAAGACGATATTATTCTAAGCATTCAGCAGCGCGCTCAGTTTCATTTTCGCCAGCTATGGGATACCCTGACGCCTTATGAGCAATACTTGCTCTACGACGTTGCACAGGACGGCCTGGTCAATAGCCGCGACGCACAGGTTATAAACGATTTACTCCAAAAAGGATTGCTGACCTACAGTCACGTGGGACTGCGGCCGGTCAACGAGAGCTTCCGTTTCTTCATCCTGAACGGTCTGCCGCCACAACAAGCGCTGCGTATTGAGCGCGAGGCGGCTGAGGAGGCAGAGCGGGATGGCACCTGGTCTCGACGCAGCCTTCCCATCTTTCTGACTTTATCGGCGGCGGCTTTGTTTATTTTCGTGACCCAGCGCAGCGTGCTGAACGAGGCCCAGACCTTTCTTACCGCTCTCACCGCAACGTTACCGCTACTCTACCGGTTTGTCAGTCTCACCCCGTTCAGCTCTGGCACGGTGTCAAAAGCAGCAACAACCTAGCTTTTTAGCGGTTGTACATGGCGATGCCCATCAGATTTTTACGGCGTATTCTGCACCACCTGCCCAGCTTCCGGCTGCGCGGCGGCGCGGTCTTTCAGCGTACCTAGCTCCTGCCCTACTTCGATGAATGCCTGAATGGCCTTGTCGAGGTGCTCTCGCGTGTGAGCGGCCGAGAGCTGCACCCGGATGCGGGCTTGTCCTTTTGGCACTACTGGATAGTAGAAGCCAACTACGTAGATGCCCTTGTCGAGCATTTTGGCTGCAAACTCCTGCGCCAGTTTAGCATCGTACAGCATGACGGGCACAATGGGGTGCTCACCGGGCTTGATGTCGAAGCCGGCTTGGGTCATCTTCTCGCGGAAGTACTTGGTATTTTCTTCCAGCTGATCGCGCAGCTTAGTGCTTTCGGTGAGCAGTTCGAGCACGCGTAGGCTAGCCCCCACAATAGCCGGAGCGAGGGTGTTCGAGAACAAATACGGACGGCTGCGCTGGCGCAGCATCTCGATAACTTCTTTACGGCCCGAAGTGAAGCCGCCCATGGCACCGCCGAGCGCTTTGCCGAGCGTGCCCGTGATGATGTCGACGCGGCCCATCACATTGCGGTACTCGTGGGTGCCGCGACCGGTTTTACCCAAGAAGCCCATGCTATGGCACTCGTCAATCATCACCAGCGCTTGGTACTTATCGGCTAGGTCGCAGATCTTGTCGAGCTGGGCGATGGTGCCGTCCATGGAGAACGAGCCGTCGGTCACGATGATGCGGTGGCGCGTGCCTTTCGCTACAGCGTCCTGGAGCTGTTTCTCCAGATCGGCCATGTCGTTGTGGGTGTAGCGGTAGCGCTGGGCTTTGCACAAGCGCACCCCGTCGATAATGCTAGCGTGGTTTAGCGCGTCGGAGATGATGGCATCTTGCTCGTTGAACAAAGGCTCGAACACGCCACCATTGGCGTCAAAGGCCGCGGCGTAGAGAATAGTATCTTCGGTGCCCAGGAACTCAGCTAGCTTCTGCTCTAGCTGCTTGTGAATATCCTGGGTGCCGCAGATAAAACGCACCGACGACATGCCGTAGCCGTGGGTATCAATAGCCTCTTTGGCAGCCTTAATTACCTCAGGGTGAGACGAAAGACCCAGGTAGTTATTGGCACAAAAGTTCAGCACTTCACCAGCCTCAGTGGTTTCAATCTGAGCGCCTTGGGGACTAGTGATGATGCGCTCCTTCTTGTAAAGACCAGCGTCTTTTATTTCCTGGAGCTGTTGTTCGAGATCGGGTTGAAGGGTGGTATACATGAACGTATTGCGTAGTGAATTTTAAATACTGAATGGGTGGAAGGCAAGTCAATTCTTAACGTGCGCTTTTGTGAAGAACACCTGCACACCCTGCTTTCCGCTTTCAATCAACTGCTGCTTCTGCGTTTCTGATACGCGCTTGATCTTCGGGTTGAAACCTAGGGTGCTGATGCTCACCGTACGCTTCCAGTCATCGGGCTGAGCGGGGTTCAGGTTTTCGATGGCGAGGGTGTACAAAGCGCCGATGTAGCCGCCAAAGTTACGAATTGTATAGGGGGCAAGCTGCTGCCGCCCGGCACTGGCCGTGTCGTACGCAATCTGCTCGGCGCGGTCGAGGCGCAGGCCGAGGGTTTCAGGGTTGAAGATGCGGCTGTTGCCTGGCCAAGCAGCTAGGGTTTGCGCAGGCAGATAGTTCGCATGATCAAACAGATCAACTGGATAATTAGCCAGCAAGCCCCCATCGACTAGCACATTGATTGGCTGGTTCTTGGCTGGCTTGGTCACGATGTTGCCGTGCGCATCGAGCAGCACCGCCCGGAAGTACAGCGGAATACTCATGGAGATACGTACAGCATCAGCAATGCGCAACTGCGGATGCGTTTCGTAGCTGAATACTTCTGTGCGCTGGGTGGTAAGGTTCGTGCCGGTCACGTACAGGTCGCGGCCGTGACCCGCTTGAGCAAGCTGGTGCAGCTGACCTAGGGTCAGATTGGGGTTGCCGGTTTTACGCCCTACTAACTCACTCATGTACTTCGTGAACTGGTCGCCGCGGTACCAGCCATATTGCTTCAGCAGACGCGTGCTGCCGCCAAAGAAAATCAGCCGGCCATCGTTGAGCCGCTGTACCGGTGTATGGTTCACCACATCGATAATCTCCGTTGTAGAGTAACCCACTGCTAGCAGCGCCGCCTGAATAGCGCCCGCCGAGGTACCACCTACGCGTCGGATCCCAGCAAGCACGCCGCGCTTTTCCAGCTCCTGCAAGGCGCCGCCGTAGGCAATGCCACGAATACCGCCGCCTTCCATCACAAGGTTGCGGTACGGACTAGCTAGCACAGGCGCGTTCTGTGCTCGCGCCGAAAAACTCAGCAGGCTAGCCGTCCAAACCAAAGCAAAACGCCGCCCGAAGCCGATGTAGCACATGATCAAACTTAAGCAAACGCAACTGATTTCTGGCGCGTGTGTTTATCCCTCATATTCTCGGTTTGTGAGCGCCACCTCCCTTTTCGGGCATGACTGTTGACCAGCCTAAATCAGCGTAACCCGGTATCTTTGCAGTCCACCCACTTGTCGTAACCTAGTATGCTAACCACTCCAGGTGTCCCCCCCAGCGACACCGTTCTCGTTATTGGCGCTTGCGGACAGCTAGGCGTCGAGCTGACGCATGCGCTGCGGCAGCAATACGGCGCTAGCCGGGTTATTGCTGCTGATGTGCGCCCGCCCCAACAAGCTGAGCTGCGTGAAGAAGGCCCGTTCGAGCTCCTCGACGTGCTCGACCGGCCGCGCTTAGAAGCCATTATTCAGCAGTACCGCCCGCGGCAGATCTACCACCTAGCGGCGCTGCTCTCCGCCACGGCCGAGAAAAACCCGCAGTTCGGTTGGCGCCTGAACATGGAAGGCTTGCTCAACGTGCTCGATGCCGCCGTAGCATATCGCGTGGCCCAAGTGTATTGGCCTAGCTCCATTGCTGTTTTTGGGCCAGCCACTCCGCGCCATAATACGCTCCAACTCACGGTCATGAACCCCAACACCGTGTATGGCATTAGCAAGCTAGCCGGCGAGCAGTGGTGCGAATGGTACCACCAGAAGTATGGGCTCGATGTTCGCTCCTTGCGTTATCCGGGCCTGATCGGCTATAAGTCGCTGCCTGGCGGCGGCACCACCGACTACGCCGTCGATATATACCATCAAGCCTTGGCTAGCCACAGCTACGAGTGCTTCCTACAGGAAGATACCTACCTGCCGATGATGTACATGCCCGACGCGCTGAAGGCTACCCTAGACCTTATGCACGCACCTGCCGACCAGATTACGGTTCGGTCGTCGTACAACGTGAGTGCCATGAGCTTCTCGCCCGCCGAAATAGCAGCTAGCATCAAGCGACAAATCCCTGATTTCAGCATTACCTATAAGCCCGATTCGCGTCAGCAAATTGCCGATTCTTGGCCCGCCAGTATCGACGATTCGCAAGCCCGCCAAGATTGGCAATGGCAGCCGCATTACGATCTAACGCAAATGACCGACGATATGCTAGCGCACTTGCAGCTAGCTCAGTCTGGAGTGCAGCACGCTACGCTAGTGCATTAAAGGAAGTATTCTGTTTGACAAACCGTCATTTCTCCCGCTAGTCGAAATGACGGTCTTTGACAACAGTTACTCATCGTGTCCAGCACTGGCTGTATGCGGTGCATTCTGCAACTCTTTTTCTTCGGCCATCAACCGTTGCTTTTCTTCTTCCGATAGAGTTTTCGGCATAGCACCTAGGTCCGGTTGCCCCGCATCTACCCAGCAGGTGTACCAGATGGCACCCACTAGCTGCACGGCCCGGCGCATCTGCCGCTCTACCTGGCCATGCAGGCGCTCGTGGTATGCCCGACTGAAGTCGCGGCTGTAGGTGCGTACAGTCTGATTGCCACGCTCTTCAAAGCCAAACTTACGGTCTTCAGGTAAGCTAGCGGTCAGCTCCTCCTCAAAGCACAACACCGAATCGACAGCAGCATGTGCCCGCGCTACCGCCTGCCAGATCGTTTTTGTCGGGTTATCGAGGTAAGGCGCTGAACCGGTAAAAAAATCATAGTTGGCACTCAGCAGTTCGGGTAGTCGGCTTTCCCAGAGCCCATGAATGCCGCGCTGACCACTGAGTTGGCCGTTGTAGTTGCGGGTGGTGTGCAGCGGCACGCAGGCATCCGCCACGTAGTGCCCTAGGTCAGCAGACAGGTGCAGAATCCGGTCAGTGTCGTGCACCCGAAACGCCTCGGTGAGCTGATACTTCATGCGCGCCACTTGCCACGGCACGATGCCATGGCGCAGCAACGAGTCTTCGCCATACTCCGCTATAGCATCTGCATAGCTGCGAGGCAACTGCGACAGCGCGTTAGGGCCATACACATCCGCATCAATGAAATGCCGCGCCGCCTCGCCAGGCACTACACTGCGCCGCTGATCGGGGCGTGTAGCGTTATCCGTTAAGTAGCTAATGTTGGCCTTGTAAAACCCAATCATTTCGGGCGGCAACGTGAATACAGCCAAGCGGTTAATCAATCGATGGCTGAAAAAGCCCCAAGCCTGCGGCTGGCGAGGCACAAGCAAGAGGAGCGTTAACAGTAATGATAGAAATAGCTTTTTCAACGCCTGAGCACGATAAGAATAGATAGGTTAGCCGCTGACCTAGCTTAGGTCAATGCGCTGTGCGTCTCAGTGCAAGAACTATACAACAAAAACGCGTCTGTCTTGCCGGGTTCGGCAAAACAGACGCGCTGATAAAGAATCTAGGAGTAGTACCTACCGCCGTCCTGCTGGCACCGGAAACTTCATCCGATAGTCGGCATTCACGTCGCCTTTGCTGATACGGCTGAGCTTGCCTTTGATTAGTTGCTTCTTGAAGCCGGACAGATGATCCGTGAACAGAATACCATCTAGGTGGTCATACTCATGCTGAATTACGCGGGCCGTCATTCCGGAAAAGGTCTCCTCATGTTGCACGCGGTTCTCGTCTTCGTAGCGTAGCACGATGGTTTCGGGGCGGTACACCATTTCGCGTACGCCCGGAATGCTCAAGCAGCCTTCTTCAAAGCCCCACTCCTCGCCAATCTCCTCCACAATTTCGGGGTTAATAAAAGCACGCTTTACGGGTGCGGCTGAAGGAGCTAGCACTACTTTTTCGCCGGTTTCTTCGTCTTCATCATCTACCATCGGACCCGAATCGATGACGAACAAACGCAGACTTTTTGCAATCTGTGGAGCAGCTAGGCCTACGCCGTGTGCCGAGTACATGGTGGCAAACATATCAGCGACAAGCTGTTGCAGTTCATCGGCAGGAAAATCGGCGGGAACTGCTTTGGCGGGCGTCTTCAGTACCGGGTCGCCGAAAGCAACAATAGGGTAAATCATCGGGAATTAAGAAAAGATTGCAGAATCAGGGTGGCACTTACGCGGTCTACCGTGGCTTTGTCGCGACGGTCTTTCTTAGAAAGGCCGCCCGCCAACATTGCTTGGTGCGCCATGCGCGACGTATAGCGCTCATCTATCTCGTGCAGTGGCACATCGGGCAGCTCACGCCGCAAGCGCCGCACCAAACCCACGACGGCGCTAGTTACGTCCGTAGGTTCGTTGAGCAGCGTCCGGGGCATTCCCACCACAATGGCCTCCAACGGCTCACGCTGATGATACGCCTTCACATACGTGAATACATCTTGACTATGAATAGTTTCGAGCGGCGTGGCGATGAGCTGTAGCGGATCAGTAATGGCTAGCCCTACGCGTTTGTTGCCGTAATCGATGGCGAGAATGCGGCCCATTACTTTATGCGACAAAGAATACTAGAAGAATTTGTAAGCTCGTTTGGTAGACGTACTTACCACAACACAAAGATACGGGACCTAGGTTGAAAGCGGACGCGCGATTTTATCAGCCATATAGCTGTTACAACTACTTAGTTACAATTTAGCTAGGAACACCTATAAAGTTTATCATTGCTTAAATCCTATTCCATGAGCATTACTTTAGTTGTTTAAACCAGTTCATAGCTAGGATTATTTCTCTTAAAAGCCGATATATTTGGTCTTATTAGATAATATATTTCACTTTAACATGAAATTAACGACCGCCTTATTCATAACCCCTTTCTCTTGGAAAAGTTTTAATATATTTGATCTACTCTCCTACTAGTAAGAGTCTCCTGCTGCTCTGACTGTTACCCTCTCCGAGCTTATGAAAGTCGACCCAACTGCTCCGTCTACGCCACCAACTGTTGAACCGCAAACTCCGGTTCAAAATTCGCGGGCGCAGATTCGACAGCCGTTGCTTCTGGCGCTTGCTTTGGCTTGTGGTGTCTTGTTGGGAGCAAATCCCTTTCGGCCTTCTGATCAGAACCCCGATGGCACAGCACGTGGGTACTTAAAATTCAAGGAGATTCTGAGCTACGTCGACCGCGACTACGTGGATACAGTTGACGCTGAAGCCCTTTCCGACTACGCCATCAGCCGGATGTTAGAGCGCCTCGACCCGCATTCCACTTTTATTCCCGCCAAGCAGCAGCAGCAAGCTTCGGCTTTCCTGCAGAGTGACTTCGATGGGGTGGGCGTAGAGTTCAACCTGTTTCATGATACCGTGACGGTGGTAGCACCGCTGAGCGGCGGGCCGGGTGAGCAGGCAGGGCTACAGCCCGGTGATCAAATTCTACGTCTGAATGGCGAACGGGTATCAGGTGTGCAGCTCACCATTGAACAGATGGCCAACAAGATGCGCGGGCCACGCGGGAGCAATGTACAGTTCATGGTACATCGGCGCGGGCAAAGTAAGCCGTTGAACCTATCCGTAACGCGTAACCGAATCCCGAACAACTCAGTAGACGTGGCCTATATGGTCGATAACCAGACAGGTTATCTGAAGATCAGCCGCTTTGCTACTGGCACGTACGACGAGTTCAAGAGCGCCCTCGGTGATCTTCGGCGCCAAGGCATGAACCGGTTGGTGCTCGACCTACGCGGTAACCCAGGGGGGTATCTTGATCGGGCAACCAAAATCGCCGATGAATTTATTGGTGGAACCCGCAAGATTGTCTACACCGACGGCAAAGGCGACCAATACGACACCCAAACATTCTCGCGGGTAGCTGGCGAGTTTGAAGAAGGACCGCTCGTCGTGATGGTCGACGAAGGCAGTGCCTCCGCTTCCGAAGTAATTGCGGGTGCGCTACAAGACCATGATCGGGCACTGGTGGTTGGTCGACGTACGTTTGGTAAAGGCTTGGTACAACAGCCGATTACCTTGCACGATGGCTCGGAGCTTCGCCTGACTATCGCGCGTTATTACACGCCTTCGGGACGCTGCATCCAGAAATCTTACAAGGGCGGCTACGAGGCCTACGAGCACGAGCTAAGTAACCGTCAGCACCGCGGTGAGTTTTTCCACGCCGACAGCATCCACTTTGCCGATTCCCTCCGCTTCCGCACTGACCATGGCCGTACGGTATACGGTGGCGGCGGCATTATGCCCGACCTCTTCGTGGCTCGCGATACATCAGCTTACTCGGCTTATTTTACGCGCTTGCATAGCCACAACTTGGTACGGGAGTTTGCGCTGAACTTCTACCAAAGTCACAAAGCAGAGCTAGAAGGCTTACGCTTTGAGCAGTTCAACGCCACTTTTCGCATTTCTGACCTTCAACTTCAAGCGCTAAGTACTCGCGCAGAAAAAGATGGAGTTAAGCTCGATGCTGCTGGTATGCGCCGCGCCTCCCCGCTCCTGCGGACTCAACTCAAGGCCTACATTGCCCGCAGCGTCTATGGAAAAGCGGCTTACTACACCGTGCTGAACGATCAAGACAAAGAGATGCAGCAGGCCCTAAATGCTCTATCGAATACCAATAGTCTACTAGCTCTTGGGCAGAAGTAGAAGGTACCGTAGAATCAATAAAACGAAGAAGCGCCTGACGACGCGTCGTCAGGCGCTTCTTCGTTAAAGCTAGCTCTTATGTTTGGCTAGGCTATTTCTAGCGCAATCCTACAGCCTGCTTATCAGCATCTTTGTAAGTAAACTTCTTGTCAACGTTTGTGAACGGCTGCCCGTCGACTTCGGCGTACGGGTAGATGAAGTAGTTTAGCGGTTCTCCTTTCTGAGCTGGGGTTAGCACTAAGTCACGGCCGCGGGTAAACTCGACCCGGTTCTCATCGTGGGCACCGAAGAAGTAGGTGCGCTTGTCGGGGTTCTTGGCCGCTTCCGACGCATCGATGGGCACCCAACCAGTTTCTTTCGTGTAGAACTCGGCCCAGCAGTGATATCCTTTGATTTCGCCTGCGCCGCGCTCAGGAGGCAGGGGAAAGCCGATGCTGAACCGAGCCGGAATACCTAGGCTCCGGCAGTAGCCAATGAAGATGGCGTGGAAATCGGTGCAATTACCACGGCGAGCGTCGCAGGCGTAGTAGATGTCGCCGCGGCCCCAGCCTTGGCCGGTTTTGTCGTACTTCACCGTCGAGACGACGTGGTTGTAGATAGCTTGCGCTTTTTCTAGGTCGGTTTTGGCGTTGGCTTTCGTTACGACTTCGGTGGCCCATTGCTTCACTTTCGCATCGAGCGGCACGAGGCGGTCGGCGGCTAGCCACCGTTGCATGTTGGGGTCTTGCTCCTCGGAAGCTAGCTTTTGATTTTTCTTGGCGGTGAGCATGGGGTTCTTATGCTCACGGCGCACGGCGGCGAAACGCATCGTTACGGCAATCGGCGCTTGCGGTGGATTGTCCACTTTGAGATGCAGAATCTGATTACCATACTCTCCTTTTACTACCTCATACGGGTATGGAGAGGTAATTTTCAGGTCCTTAATATCCTGTGATTTATCGGAGTGGGGTACCGGCAACCACAGGTTTGCCTCTTTCGCGCCGGCCGGTACGTCGTGCACAGTAGCCGTATATTCAAACGTGAAAGCGCGAGTTGCAGGCGGAGTAGTCTGACGTTGAGCCTGCGCCGTTGGGCCTAGGAGGCTGCCAGCAAGGCACAAGCTAGCCATTGCCCAACGAGGGGCCTGGCGTAAAAACCAAGAGGATGTTTGCATGAGCGCTGGGTTTGGTTTCGCCTGTCTCAATCAGGGCGACCGTCTGCACCCGATATCGCCAACAGGCCCGTTCCACTAGGGGAATTCTAAGCGACAATCAAAGGTACGGCTGTTAGGCGCAAGTGGTCATCAAATAAGCGAGTAGTTACGAATGCTGGTGCTAGGAACATTCGTCTGAGAAGCAAATCTTTACATACACCCACCCTCACTACCCACCCCCTATGTCGTACTATCACCGCCTCGGCCAGATTCCGCGCAAGCGACACACCCAATTCCGACAACCTGACGGCTCCTTATACTCGGAGCAACTCGTGGGCACCCTAGGTTTCCACGGGGTATCGTCTCTGCTCTACCATCGGCACCCGCCTACCCAGATCAAGGCTGTAGGTCAACCGATTCCGTACGGCCCCAAGCTTCTGCGCGACCGGCCCCTGCAACCTAGCCATCTGCGCACCCTAGCGCAAACCACTACTGGCGGCGATTACCTCCAAGCGCGTCAGACGTTACTCGCCAATGCTGACGTGACCATGAGCATCTGTAACCCATCGGAAAAGCAGATGACGTATTACTATAAGAACGCCTTGGCCGATGAAGTGATTTTCGTGCACGAAGGACGCGGCGAGCTATGGAGCCAGCTAGGTAAAGTCAGCTTCGAGCCGGGCGACTATATTGTGATTCCGCGCACCATTATTCACCAGCTACACTTTGAGGAAGGGCCAGTGCGGCTGCTCATTATTGAGTCCTTCAGCCCAGTGGAAACGTGCCGGCGCTACCGCAACCACTTTGGGCAGTTGCTGGAGCACTCGCCGTATTGCGAGCGGGATTTGCGCCCGCCGCATGAGTTGGTGACTGATGATGAGCAAGCTTCGGGCGAGTACTTGCTTCAGGTCAAGAAGGAAGGCTACCTGCACCAGCTCACCTACGGTCACTCACCTTTCGACGTAGTTGGCTGGGACGGCTACTTCTACCCGTATGCGTTCAGCATCCATGATTTCGAGCCAATTACTGGCCGCCTGCACCAGCCACCGCCCGTGCACCAGACGTTTGAAGGACACAACTTCGTCATTTGCTCCTTCGTGCCACGGCTGTTTGACTATCACCCGCTGAGTATTCCGGCGCCGTACAACCACTCCAATGTGGATTCAGACGAAGTGCTGTATTACGTGGCCGGCAACTTCATGTCGCGGCGCGGCGTGGACCTAGCTTCGTTCACAGTGCACCCGAGCGGCATTCCGCATGGCCCGCACCCCGGCACGGTGGAAGCTAGCCTCGGCAAAAAGGAGACGCACGAGTTAGCGGTGATGGTCGATACGTTCAAGCCGCTCTACCTCACTGAGGCGGCCTTGCCCTACCTCGATGAGCGATATGCAATGAGTTGGAATCCCGGCTTCGTACCAGACCCGCCCCGCTCGGCTGATATGATGGATTAAGGTCAGCCTGCCTCCTTGCAGTACAACAGGATGGATTTTAGAGTAGTCCGACAACTCGGCAAACTATTTGGTTGACGAGCTTCGTACATCTCTAAAATCCACCTATATGAAAAAAATACTGTTACTCACTTCTGTTGTCGCCTTGCTGCTGGCAGTGGGTTGCAAGAAGATTGATCAACTGCTCACCTTTTACATCGAGGATACCGAAAACATCAAAGTAGCAGCTAGCTCCCCTCTTGGCCTCAACATGCTTTCGCCCGTAGCGGTACCAACGCAGTCGAGCCAAAAGTTCGCGAATAATAACACCAGCGCCGACTTGGTAAAAGATGTGAGTCTCAACAAGCTCACGCTCACCATTGCGGACCCGAACACGGAGAACTTCGACTTCCTAAGCAGCATCGAAATCTACATCAGCACAAGCTCGAACGACCAGATCCTGCTAGCTTCCTTGAGCGACATTCCCAAAGGTGTGCAGACCATCACCTTGAAGCCCACCGGGGCCAAGCTCGATAAATACATCAAAGCCAGCAGCTACACGCTCACCACAAAAGCAAGCGTTGCCAAGCTCATCAGCAAAGACATCACGATTCGTTCAGATTCTCGCTTTAAGGTGACGGCTGATCCGCTGTAGTAATCAGTCAACAAACAAAAAGGCGCTCGAACCTAGGTTCAAGCGCCTTTTTGTTTGTCAGAAAACCTAGCTTTTACTTCAGCATCTCGTGCAGCACTGTCTGCATGGAGAAGACCCGGTTGCCGGCTTCTTGTATCACCAGTGAGTTAGGTGAATCCAGCACAGCATCACCCACTTCTACGTTGCGGCGCACGGGCAAGCAGTGGATGAATTTACCATTGTTGGTCAACGACATATGCTGCGCATCTACCATCCAACTCGGGTCTTGGCTGATTACTTGGCCGTAGTCGCGGTAGCTGCTCCAGTTCTTGGCGTACACGTAATCAGCGCCTTCCAGGGCTTTCTTCTGGTCGTACTCGATGCGGGCACCTTTGGTGAATTGCTCGGCTAGCTCGTAGCCTTCGGGATGCGTGATAACGAAGTCCACCCAATCAACTTCCGAGAACCAATCGGCGAAGGAGTTGGGTACGCATTGGGGTAGGGCGCGCACGTGCGGCGCCCAGGTTAGCACCACTTTCACGCGCTCAGTCTGCTTGGTTTCGGCCACCGTAATTAGGTCGGCGAACGACTGCAAGGGGTGCAGCGTAGCGCTTTCCAGGCTTATTACCGGTACCGTGGCGTACTTCAGAATCTTGTTGAACGTCACCTCGTTGTAGTCTTCATCCCGATCCTTCAGACCGGGAAAGGTGCGCACTCCTAGCACGTCGCAGTACTGACTCATCACGGCAATGGCTTCCTTGATGTGCTCCTGCGTCGAGCCGTTCATTACGGCGCCGTCGTTCATTTCTAAGGTCCAAGAGTCGGCACCAGCGTTGAGCACCCAAGCTTGTGCACCTAGGTTGTAAGCCGCCTTGATGGAGCTTAGGCGCGTGCGCAAGCTAGGATTGAAGAAGATTAATCCAACGGTCTTATTCTTGCCTAGGTGCTGGTAGCCGTAAGGATTAGCTTTGATTTCTAGCGCCTTGCTCAGCAGAACTTTGTAGTCAGGAACGTCGGCGAAGGAGGTGAATTTTTTCATGTGTGGTGTAACGCGAAAATCTATCTCGCAGAAAAGAAGAACATAATTATACTGGTTCTGGGTATTTCTCACTCACGATAGCACATTCATATAATTTGTCGTTCAGGTCAACTATTTCTGGCTTGCACTGCAAATCGACCACATCCACTCTACTACCCTTCAACTCTAGCAGCAGCTTATAAGATTTTACTGCTTCAGGCGGAATGTTTTCCTTGCTTAGCAGCGCTAGAAATTTCTGTTGGAGCTCTTGTAGCGAAGTTTTTATGTCATCAACTCGTGACAGGTGACTGAAAGTGACATTCAAGACATCAAGCTCTAACTTGGACAT
Organism: Hymenobacter sp. GOD-10R; assembly: GCF_035609205.1. Taxonomy (NCBI): domain Bacteria; kingdom Pseudomonadati; phylum Bacteroidota; class Cytophagia; order Cytophagales; family Hymenobacteraceae; genus Hymenobacter; species Hymenobacter sp. GOD-10R. The sequence goes on along the minus strand of NZ_CP141184.1, from coordinate 320,586 downwards.
TCCAGCTTTCAGAGCCTCCCTATACAATACAGTAGCGGTATACTCTCCACCAATATGACTCAGCGTACTCAGGTAAGAGTGTGTTGCATTGCGACCGACGGATTTGAGGTTTCTAAGTTTCACTCTTATTGATTTTTACTATCAATACTACTTTCTAACTCTCACGTACTTGGCGTATTCTTCCTGAATCATACCGCCTGCGACAAACCTATCCGCAGCAGCGCCATAGTTTTCAATAGCAAAAGCCACAGCTTCTTCTACTGAATCAAACGAGTGGGTGGTATCATCATCAGGGTCCAGCGCGGAGAACTCATATACATCATGGAAACCTTCGTCGCCCTCATCGAACGATTCATGATAGGCTACTGTGAACTGGCTTTCATCTTTGTAAATAATTAGCCATCTTATTACTGTATAGTCTGCTTCACGGTAGTATGAAAGCCATTGTTCGACCTCTTTACCTAGGTGTACACGTGCTACAAGTTCTAAGCTAGAAAGGTACAGAGCCATAAAACGAAGGTTCTAAAGAAAGAACGTCATGCCAAGCTTTCGCTCAACATGACGTTCTTATTAAGATGTTCCAGGTAACGAGCGTTCTACTACGCTTCTACACTTACCGCTTGCGCCTTGAATTCTTTCCAGCTCTTGATGCTCAGGTCTTCCATCTTTAGCGTGCAGAAGGCCTTGATAAAGGCTTTGGCCAGGCGGGCGTTAGTGATGAGCGGGATGTTGAAGTCGACGGCGGTACGGCGGATTTTATAGTCGTTGTCCAGCTCGCCCTTGGTCAGGTTTTTCGGGATGTTGATGACCAAGTCGATTTTTCGCTCACGCAGGTAGGTCAGGGCGTTGGGCTCTTGGAGTTCGTCGGGCCAGTAGACCAGGGTGCTAGGCACACCGTTTTCGGTGAAGAAAAGGTGCGTGCCATGGGTGGCGTAGAGGGTGTAATCGTTCTGCACCAGCAGCCGGGCGGCGCCGAGCAAGGCTACCTTGGAGATGATGGGGCCGCTAGAAATCAGCACCGACTTCTTCGGGATGCGGTAGCCCACCGACAGCAACGACTTGAGTAGCGCTTCCTCGGCCGTATCACCTAGGCAGCCCACTTCGCCGGTAGAGGTCATATCCACGCGCAGCACTGGGTCGGCGCCTTGCAGGCGGGTAAAGGAGAACTGCGAGGCCTTCACACCTACGAAGGGCAGGTCGTACACCAACTCGCTCGCGTCGCGCTCCACGTGCAGGCCAAGCAGCACTTTTGTGGCCTTCTTGATCAGGTTGTTGCCCGACACCTTGGATACGAACGGGAAGCTCCGCGAGGCGCGCAGGTTACACTCGATAACGCGGATTTCGCCGTTTTTTTCCAGGAACTGAATGTTGAACGGCCCGCTGATCTGGAAGCGCTTGGCAATCTTCTCGGCAATGACCTTGAGCTTGCGCACCGTGCCCACATAAACGCGCTGCGGCGGGTAGTACATAGTAGCGTCACCGGAGTGCACGCCAGCAAACTCCACGTGCTCGGAAATGGCGTACGACACAATTTCGCCCTTGTCGGCTACAGCATCCAGCTCGATTTCCTTGGCTTCCTGGATAAACTCCGATACCACTACCGGGTACTCGGCGCTAACGGCGACGGCCAGCTTCAGGTATTCCTCTAGCTCCTGCGGATTCGACACCACGTTCATGGCCGCGCCCGACAGCACGTAGCTCGGCCGGATCAGCACCGGGAAGCCTACTTGCTTCACGAAGTCGTAGATGGCCTCCATCGTGGTTAGCTCGTTCCAACGCGGCTGCGCAATACCTAGCTCGTCCATGATGCTGGAGAACTTGTGGCGGTTTTCAGCTTCGTCGATCTGGGCGGCGGCGGTACCTAGGATGGGCACGTTTGCTTGCTCTAGGCGCGTGGCGAGGTTGTTCGGAATCTGGCCGCCAGTGGAGAGGATAACGCCGGTCGGGTCCTCAAACTCCAGAATGTCCATTACCCGCTCGTACGACAGCTCCTCGAAATAGAGCCGGTCGCTCACGTCGTAATCCGTCGAAACGGTTTCGGGGTTATAGTTAATAATGATGGACTTGTACCCTTCTTCTGCTACGGTTTGCACGGCATTTACCCCGCACCAGTCGAACTCTACCGACGAACCAATACGGTACACGCCCGAGCCCAGCACCACCACCGACTTGTCGGTTTCGGGCTCTAGGTCGTTTTCGGTGCCGTGATACGTGGTGTACAGATAGTTAGTCTGGGCCGGGAATTCAGCGGCTAGGGTGTCAATTTGTTTTACCACGGGCAGCACCCCCAGAGCCTTGCGGCGGGCGCGCACGGTTAGCTCGTTGGCTTTTACGTCACCCTGGCCGAGCAACTTCACAGCCAGCTGTTGGTCGGAGAAGCCCATTTTCTTAGCCTCTCGCAATGTCTCAGTATCGAGGGCTTCTAGGCCGCCGTTGTTGCGCTTCTCCCCTAGCTGGTTGCTCAACTCATAAATGGAGTAGAGGCGCTGCAAGAACCACCGGTCGATGCGCGTCAACTCATGCACCCGCTCGATGTCGTAGCCAGCCTCAAAAGCTAGGTTAATGGCAAAGATGCGCTCTTCGTTCGGCTCACTCAGCAGCTGGTCGATGGTGTCGTTATCGAGTTGCTCCGTCTCGTTGCCCACGAAGCCGCGCTTGCCAGTGTCCAGCATACGCAAGCCTTTCTGGATAGCTTCCTCGAACGACTTACCAATAGCCATTACCTCGCCCACGCTCTTCATGGCCGAGCCTATCTGCCGTTGCACGCCCGAGAACTTACCTAGGTCCCAGCGCGGCAGCTTCACCACGAGGTAGTCCAGGGCCGGCTCAAAGTAGGCCGAAGTCGTCTGGGTTACACTGTTCTTCAGCTCGGCCAGCGAGTAGCCGAGGCTGAGCTTAGCGGCCACAAAAGCCAGCGGGTAACCCGTCGCCTTAGAAGCCAGCGCTGAGGAGCGCGACAGACGCGCATTTACCTCAATTACGCGGTACTCCTCCGAGTGCGGGTCGAGGGCGTATTGAATGTTGCACTCGCCCACGATACCTAGGTGACGAATGGTCTTAATGCCAATGCTGCGCAGCTTGTGGTACTCACGGTTGCTCAACGTCTGCGACGGCGCCACCACGATGCTCTCCCCAGTATGGATACCGATGGGGTCGAAGTTCTCCATGTTGCAGACCGTGATGCAGTTATCGAATGCATCGCGCACCACTTCGTACTCCACTTCCTTCCAGCCCTTCAACGACTCTTCTACCAGAATCTGATCGGAAGTCGAGAAAGCTTTGGCGGCCAGCACACGTAGCTCGTCCTCGTTGTAGGCAAAGCCGCTACCTAGGCCGCCGAGCGCGAAGGCAGAGCGGATAATCAGCGGAAAGCCAATCCGGTTGCCAGCAGCCAGCGCATCTTCCACCGAGTTTACGGCTTCGCTGCGGGCGGTGAGCACACCGATCTGGTCGAGCTTTGCCTTGAAGATGTCGCGGTCCTCCGTGTCGATGATGGACTGCACGGGCGTACCGAGCACTTTCACGCCGTACTTCTCGAATATACCGTCACGGTACAGCGCCACAGCGCAGTTCAGCGCCGTTTGACCACCAAACGCAACGAAGATGCCATCGGGCTTTTCCTTCTGAATAACGCGCTCCACGAAGTAAGGCGTCACTGGCAGGAAGTACACGTCGTCGGCAATGTCGTCCGACGTCTGCACGGTGGCAATATTCGGGTTGATCAGGATGGTGCGGATGCCTTCTTCCTTCAGCGCCTTTAGCGCCTGCGAACCAGAATAATCGAACTCGCCGGCTTCGCCAATTTTGAGGGCGCCAGAGCCGAGGACCAGAACTTTGTTGGGTTTGTTCATTCTTGTGGTTAAGTAACAGACCAGCAGCGTAGTCGTGTTAAAAAGCAGCCGTGCCAAGTTGGCTACAGCTTATGCGTACGTGAACAGGTAAAGTTTTCTATGGGGTAAAGAGGGTATCGCTTTTCACCATCTTCCATTTGCCAGACGGCTGTTTGGCCATCCAGAGTTTGATCGTTGCATCAGACCGCTCGCCTTCCAAGAGAAATCGAAGGACGAGCGAATCTTTTTTGGCGCTAAGGTTCTCCACCTTGAAATTCCGGGCCGTAATCTTTCCCGTGTGGCTGGTTATCCTAGGCGAAACTCTGGCCGAACTCATAGCAGCGGTAACTAAATCAGCTGGCTCACCTAGCACCGCTTTCATGAGCGTCTGTTGACCCATGTTCTTGACGAAGTAGAATGTCGCAAAAGCCAGAGCGCCTAGTAATAGCACCCACCAGTTTTGCAGACCTCTACTTTTTGCTGGCATAAGAACACTGCGTTGGAGTGGCCAAAGTTAGTACGTCATGCTGAGCTTGCCGAAGCATCATTACTGCTTTGTTGGAGTTAAGCTTAACACTAATGCTTCTTCAGCAACTATAACTGCGTCCATTCCAACAGAAGAATCGAATGTGCATTTGATGTTGCTTCCGCTTTCTTCAAGTGTCAAACCGAAAATGACGTTTTGATGACCGAAATCGTTAAACTCTATTTCCTGTATACCAGTGAATTGAAGTTTAATATCACAGTGCTTTGCCAACTTGTAATAGCCTCTTTCATCAATGCCTTTTGTTATTTCGAAAGCGGCTATCACAAACATGACCGAAGCCCGATAACCAGGGTGAGCCTCGAAGATTACTTTGACGATTTCAGCATCGTGGAAATCCGGCCAATAACCAAAATGCTCACGCACAATGCCGGCGTTGACTATTTGGCTGACTACGGGGTTTTCTGATTCGGCCATATCCCCAAGTATGTTGCAGGAAGCCAGACTAAGCAGTAGAGATGCTTCGACAAGCTCAGCATGACGTTCAGGACTGCTGACGTACCAGAACCTAGCTGCCTTGCTCCGCTTTATGCTTCTCTACCAAATCCAAGAACTGGTCGAACAGGAACTCCGTGTCCTCGGGGCCGCCAGCGGCTTCGGGGTGGAACTGCACGGAGAAGAACGGCTTCGACTTGTGCTTGATGCCTTCGCAGGTGCCATCGTTCAGGTTCTCGAACAGCATTTCCCACTCTTCCGGCAAGCCCTTGGTATCTAGCGCGAAACCGTGGTTTTGCGAGGTGATATAGCACTGCTTCGTGCCTGAGAGCAATACCGGCTGGTTGTGGCTGCGGTGACCGTACTTTAGCTTGAAAGTGTCGCCACCGGCTGCTAGGCCCATGAGTTGGTTACCTAGGCAGATACCGAAGATCGGCTTCTCCGTACCGTACGCCGTTTTCAGGTGGCCAATGGTGGGCTCGCAGGTTTTTGGGTCGCCGGGGCCGTTCGAGAGGAACAGGCCGTCGTAGTCGATGGTGTTGAAGTCGTAGTCCCACGGCACACGGATAAGCTCCACGTCGCGCTTGAGCAAGCAACGGATGATGTTCGACTTCGTGCCGCAGTCCACGAGCACGATTTTGTGCTTGCCGGTGCCATAGCGCTGCACTTCGGGGATGCTCACGGCGTCTACCAAGTTGTCTTGGTTGGGGTCGTGCATCTCAATGTCATCGGCGGCTACAATTTTGCCGAGCATGGCGCCTTTCTCGCGCAGCTTCTTGGTCAGCAGGCGCGTGTCGACGTCGTAGATGCCGGGGATGTTGTACTCGGCCAGCCAGTCACCTAGGCTCTTGGCGGAGTTCCAGTGGCTGTGCTCCTCGGAGTAGTAATTGATTACCAGGCCGCTGATATGAATCTTATCCGATTCAAACACCTTCGACACATACTCGTACAGTTCTTCCCCAGGCACGCCGTAGTTGCCTACCATGGGGTAGGTCAGCACTAGGATCTGGCCCTTAAAGGAAGGATCTGTGAGGTTTTCGGGGTAGCCGGTCATGGCCGTGCTAAATACCACTTCGCCCGCGGCCGAGGTGAAAGCCCCAAAGGATTTACCCTGGATTTCGGTGCCGTCTTCCAGCACTAGCTTCACTTGCTTAGTCAATGTTATATTGGCTGAATTGGGGAGGTTCCCCGTGGTCGTTGCTTGCAAAAATTAGCGCCACAAAGCTAGGGCATAAAACAATAACTCCCTTCCTCGGAGAAGGAAGGGAGTTATTGTTTTATGCTGTTTTGGCTTCTGCTTTTGTGGCAATTAAAGCGTAAAGCGCTTGCAAAAACTGATCAACTTCTTCCTGCTTAATGTTGAGTGGCGGCAGCAAACGCAACACGCCCGGATCGGAAGCATTGCCCACAAAGATGCGGTGCTCCGTTAGTAATTGGTCGCGCACGTTCTTGATAGGGAAGTCATACTTCAACCCGACCATCAGGCCGCGGCCGCGTACTTCCTGCGCCTCGCCATTGGCGAGTAGTTCCTGCTTCAGGTACTCGCCCACCTGGCGAGCGTGCTCCAGTAGGTTTTCTTGCTCAATCACTTCAAGCACGGCCAGCGCAGCCGCACAAGCTAGGTGGTTGCCGCCAAAGGTAGTACCGAGTAAACCGTAAGAGGCCTTGAACTCCGGCGAAATCAGGATACCGCCGATGGGGAAGCCATTGCCCATACCCTTTGCCACCGAGATGATGCCCGGCTTGATGCCCGCATGCTGGTGCGCGAAGAATTTGCCACTACGGCCGTAACCGCACTGCACTTCATCGGCAATCAGCACCACGCCATTAGCACGGCACAGCTCATCCAGCCCTTGTAAGAACTCATCCGACGGCATGATGATGCCGCCCACGCCTTGAATCGGCTCGATGATAACGGCGCACGTTGGCTTCTCCTGCATCACACGCTCCACTTCAGCCAAATCATACGGCAAGAAGGAAATAGAGTGGTTGGCGTTGAACGGGGCGACGATCTTCGGATTGTCGGTAGCGGCTACCGCGCCGGAAGTGCGGCCGTGGAAGGAGCCTTTGAACGCAATAACGTGGCTCTTGCCCGTGTGGAACGAAGCTAGCTTCAGTGCATTCTCGTTAGCCTCAGCGCCGGAGTTACACAGGAACAGCGTGTAGTCGGGGTAGCCCGACACCTCGCCTAGCTTCTGCGCCAACTCGCGCTGAATCGGGATGTGCACCGAGTTAGAGTAGAAGCCGATTTTCTTCACCTGCTCCGTAATGCGCTGCACGTAGTGCGGGTGGCTGTGCCCGATGGAAATCACGGCATGGCCGCCGTAGAAATCCAGGTACTGCTGACCTTTATCATCCCACAATTGCGCACCTAGGGCCCGCACCGGGGTGATGTCGTTAAGCGGATAAACGTTGAAAAGCTCCATTACCAAAGCACGGCTTTAAGGTGAAGTCCTTCCTGCTCGGGGCGGCCGAACAGCAGGTTCATGTTTTGAATGGCTTGGCCTGAGGCCCCCTTTACCAAGTTATCGATGGCCGACGTGATAAGCACCTGCGAGCCAAATTTTTGCACGTGCAACAGGCACTTGTTGGTGTTCACCACTTGCTTCAAGTGTATCTCCTTGTCCGACACCGTCGTGAATGGCGCATCGGCGTAGTAGTCTTTGTACAGCTGCCGAGCTTCGTCTTGGGTCAGGTCGGCCTTGGTGTATACCGAGGCGAAGATACCGCGAGTGAAATTTCCGCGGTACGGGATGAAGTTCACCTCAATATCGGAGCTAGGGTGCAGCTGTTCAAGGCTTTCCCTTATTTCGCCCAAGTGCTGGTGCTTGAAGGGCTTATAGATGGAGATGTTGTTCGTACGCCACGTAAAACCCGTCGTTTCCGTCAGCTCCCGACCAGCGCCGGTCGAGCCGGTAATGGCCGAGATGTGCACGTCATTCGTGAGCTTGCCAGCGGCCGCGAGGGGCAGCAAGGCTAGCTGAATGGCTGAGGCAAAGCAACCGGGGTTGGCGATGTTCTGCGCCTGCTGGATTTCTGCTTTGTTCAGCTCCGGCAAACCGTACACGAACGCTCGGCCGCCGAACTGCTTGTCGACATTTAGGCGGAAGTCGTTGCTCAGATCAATGACTTTGGCTGACTCCGGCAAGCTGGTTTTCTCCAGGAAAGCCTTCGAGTTGCCGTGGCCTAGGCAGAGGAACACCACATCTTCCGCGCCGCTTAGCTCCGAGCTGAAAGCTAGGTCTGTTTCGCCCACTAGATCGTCGTGCACCTGGAACACCGGATTGCCGGCGTTCGAGGTGCTAATGATAGAGGTGATTTCAGCGCTCGGATGATGCAGCAAGATGCGGATCAGCTCGCCGGCTGTGTAGCCCGCGCCGCCGACAATACCGACCTTAATTCTGTCCATCGAAGCTGCCGTGAATCCGAAGTTGGTTGCTGAAAATCTTGATGAAGCCTTTGGCGTCGCGTGAATCCCAGGCGTTGTTCTCTTCGCCATAGGTAGCCACTTTCGACTGCATCATGTCGTAGGGCGACGAAACACCTTGTAGCTCAAAACGGTAAGGCTTCAACGTCACGTACACCGTACCCGACACACGCTCCTGCGACGACGCTAGGAAAGCTTCCATGTCGCGCATCACCGGGTCGAGGTATTGTGCTTCATGCAGCAGCGTGCCATACCAGTTGGCGATGTAATCTTTGTGTAGCAACTGCCAGCGCGAGCTGGTGTGCTTCTCCAGCAAGTGGTGCCCTTTGATCAGGATCAGCGCCGCTGGAGCCTCGAAGCCCACGCGGCCTTTGATACCTAGGATGGTGTCGCCCACGTGCGTGTCTCGGCCGATGGCGTACTTGCCTGCTAGGTCGTTCAGCGCCTGGATTAGGGCTACGGGGTTCATCTGCTCGCCGCTAAGCGCTACCGGCTCACCTTTCTCGAAGGTGATTTCGATGTCGCGCGGCTCCGATTCGCTTAGCTGAGTTGGCCAAGCGGTTTCGGGCAGACCTTTGTTCGAGGTCAGCGTTTCCACGCCACCTACGCTGGTGCCCCAAATACCCTTGTTGATGGAGTACTTGGCTTTTTCCCAGCTCATCTCTACGCCGTTCTGTTGCAAGTATTCAATCTCGGCTTGGCGCGAAAGGCTCAGGTCGCGGATGGGCGTGATGATTTCGGTGTTGGGCGAAATAACGGAGAAAGCCACGTCGAAACGCACTTGGTCGTTGCCAGCGCCGGTGCTGCCGTGGGCGATGTAGTCGGCGTTGTTTTCGCGAGCGTACTCGGCCAACGCCAGTGACTGGAACATGCGCTCCGCACTGACACTCAGCGGGTACGTGTCATTCTTCAGAACATTCCCTGCTAACAGGTAGCGTAAGCACTCTTTGTAGAAGCGCTCGGTTACGTCGATTACTTCATGTCGTGTCGAGCCTAGCTCGTACGCACGTTTTTCAATAGCAGCTAGCTCTTCTTCCGAAAAGCCGCCCGAGTTGACGATAACCGTATGGACTTCCAGGCCCAGTTCTTTCGTCAGATACACGACACAATAGGATGTATCCAATCCGCCACTATAGGCGAGAACTACCTTTTTCATTAGTGCTTTTGGGGTTCTTCGATGAAATTGATGGTTGCTTGTGGTTTCTGCGCGTACTTGTCGTTCAGGTTGTCATACACCATGCCGGTGCACAGGCACATTTTGCGCTCATTTTCTTGCAGAATGTGATAGTTCTTGCAGCTCATGCAGCCTTTCCAGAAGTCGTCGCTCTGCGTCAGCTCCGGGAAGGTCACGGGACGGTAGCCTAGCTCCGAGTTGATCTTCATCACGGCGGCGCTGGTCGTGATACCGAAGATCTTGGCGGCTGGGTATTTGGTGCGAGAAAGCTTGAACACCTCGTTTTTGATGGCGCGGCCTAGGCCTTCCTTGCGTACTTCGGTGCTCACGATAAGACCCGAGTTGACAACAAACTTGTTGTCCTCGAACGTCTCGATATAGCAAAAGCCCGCTAGCTCATCATCGACGAAAGCAATGACGGCGTCGCCGTTCTGAATCTTTTTGATTAGATAGTTTGGGTCGCGCTTGGCGATACCCGTACCACGTGCTTTGGCTGATTCAACATACCATTGGCACAAGGTTTCGACATATTGAATGTCGGCGAAAGTGGCGACACGTAGGGTCATGGGGACGGCAATAGGAATGCCTACCGGGTAGGCAGTTGTCTCGAAAAGCAAGGAAATTGCGGGAAAGGTGAGCCGCTTCTCTCGAAGCATGTGCGGCAGCCGGGGCGAGGCGAGTGGCCTAAGGTCCGGCAGAGGCTTAAATCCGGCTAAAAAATGGCCGGGCCGGCTAGGCACCAGTGCCATTACCAGCAGATTTACAGCGTCTACACCCGTCGTCGAGTCATTGTCCGTTTGGATCTTTGGCGCAGCGACTGACCAATACGGACAGTCCACATGCGGATATTTTTTGCAAACATAGAAACCTTGAGGGATATTGCAAGCTTCCGTGAGGGGCAAGATACGTGCCGAGACTATTCAACCAACTGATTTTCAACAGGGTGGTTAGTCGAAAAAGTCTTATTCGTCACGATTTGGTAACTGCGGCGCCGTTTGCGTCGGGTGGAGAAACGTCGCTACCCCTCAGCTTTACGTGGCGTATGATGCAGTGTTGCTTCCGCCGCTGGTACTCAGCCTGGTGTACCTTGATTTTGCACGTCTCAATTGCGTGCAAATCGTTGTCCAAACTGTCGTACGAGCGTCTTTGTGCGGGTGCCTACATTATTCGGGTTTGATCTTATGATAGGTATAAGACCTTTGCACTATCCAAACACATTCTGGCAGCTACAGTTCATTTGTGAACTGAATTTTGAGCGTAGAGACGCAATATTTTGCGTCTCTTTGTTGAACGACTCAAGGCTGAACAACACAGGTGGCAGCATAAACACTATCAGCAACGAGCGAGACTCCAACTATTGCGTCTCTACGCGACCGACGCTTATAAATAGCTAATGAAAGAACTTCTGAAAGTATTCAAGATTGGCGGCGGCATCATTGACGACAGCACGCAGCTAGGTCAGTTTGTAACAGAGCTTTCGAAAATAGCAGGCAAAAAGATCTTGGTACACGGCGGCGGCAAAGGCGCCAGCGACATGCTACAAGCCCTTGGCATCGAACCCCGTATGATCAACGGCCGCCGCATCACCGACGCTGCCACCCTCGACATTGTGACGATGTTTTACGCCGGCAAGACGAACAAGCAAATCGTGGCCTTGCTGCAACAGCAGCAGGTAAATGCCATAGGTCTGTCGGGTGCTGATGGCAACGTGATCCGGGCCACCAAGCGCCCGGTGCGGGAAGTAGACTACGGCTTCGTCGGCGACCTGAACGACCAAAGCGTTGACGCGGAGCTGATACACAAGCTGCTACAACAAGACCTTACGCCGGTCTTCTGTGCCATCACTCACGATGGCCAAGGCCAGCTGCTCAACACCAATGCCGACACCATCGCTAGCTCAGTGGCGAAGGCACTGGCTTCCTTGTACGAAGTGGAGCTGCATTTCTGCTTTGAGAAGAACGGCGTACTGGCTGATGTGCAGGACGATCAATCGGTGATACCGCAGATTACGCCCACACAGTACCAAGAGTTGAAGGCCAACGGCGTTATTGCCGCCGGTATGTTGCCGAAGATGGAAAATGCTTTTGCCGCGCTGGAAGCCGGCGTGGAGCGCGTGGTGATTGAGCACGCCATGAAGATTAACGAGCCTATCAAAACGGTGCTATGTCGGAGCTAGCCTCGCAGCTTTCGGAAGAGGCTATTCAGCTTCTCATTCAGCTGATTAAAACCCAATCTTTTTCCCGAGAGGAAGACCAAACAGCGGCGCTGCTCTACGACTTTCTACAAAGTCACCAAGCTACTGTATTCCGTGACGCGAACAACGTGTGGGCGCTGTCGAAGAATTGGGTCGAAGGTCGCCCGACCATCCTGCTCAACTCCCACCACGATACCGTGAAGCCGGGAGCTAGCTGGACGTATAACCCATTCGGTGCTACCGTGGAAGGCGACAAGCTCACCGGCCTAGGCAGCAACGACGCGGGAGCTTCGGCGGTGAGCCTATTGGCTACGTTCCTGTATTTTGAACAGCATCCGCAAGCCTTCAACCTGATCTGCGCCATTACAGCGGAAGAAGAAGTTTCGGGCGTGAATGGCATTCGCCGCCTGCTGCCGTTGCTACCTCAAATTGACCTAGGTATCGTGGGTGAGCCGACGCAGATGGACCTAGCTATTGCCGAAAAAGGCTTAGTGGTGCTCGATTGCGTGGCGCACGGCAAGACTGGCCACGCCGCCCGCAACGAAGGCGAAAATGCTTTGTATAAAGCAGTTGCTGATATTCACTGGTTTCAGAGCTACCAGTTTCGGGAAGTCTCACCCATGCTAGGTCCGGTGAAGATGACTGTGACGCAGATTCAGGCCGGCACCCAGCACAATGTGGTGCCTGACCGCTGCCAGTTCGTAGTAGATGTGCGCACCAACGAGTTCTATTCGAATGAAGAAGTGGTACAACTCGTACGCGAAAACGTGCAGTCGGACGTAACGCCCCGTTCGACGCACTTGAACTCGTCGCACATTGCGCTGGAGCACCCGTTGGTGCAGAAGGGTGTGCAGCTAGGTAAAAAGACGTTCGGCTCGGCTACGCTTTCGGATCAATCCATGATGAGCTTCCCGACAGTAAAAATTGGCCCTGGCGACTCGGCCCGTTCGCACACGCCAGATGAGTACATCTACCTCAGTGAGATTCGCGGCGGCATCAACGACTACATCAAGTTGTTGGATGGACTAGCATTGTAGCGGCATGTATTAGAAATCATGTGTCATGCGGTGCGAGCTGGAGCTTCGCTACTCAATGTAGAGACACATACTTGTGTCTTTTCGCGTTGCTGATGTTGTTTACCTAGGTCGTTCCAGCGTCAGTCGTTCAACGAAGAGACGCAAGTATGCGCCTCTACATGGTTCTAGTTCTGTGACAGAGACGCTTCGGCCAGCTCAGCATGACGTTTTGGATGTATTTGCACGGATTCTTAGCCAGCTTTTATAGCGAACCTAGGCTTGCTCTAAAGTGGCAATGTCAATTTTGTGCATTTGCATCATAGCGGCCATTTTGCGTTGTGACTGAGCCGGATCGGCGCCGGATAATAGTTGTCCCATGTTGCCCGGAACAATCTGCCACGACACTCCAAACGGGTCTTTCAGCCAGCCGCATTGGCCTGGCGCACCACCATTGGCAGTGAGCTTATCCCATAGCTCGTCAATCTCAGCTTGATCGGCGCAGCTAACAGCCAATGAAATACCTTCTGAGAAGGTAAAATGCGGCCCGCCATTCAGCGCTACGTATTTTTGTCCAGCCAATTCAAATTCAACGGTCATCACCTTCCCGGCTAGTTGAGGCACTGCTTTCGCGTAATTCGTCACCTTTGTGATGCGTGAATCTTTGAAAGTACTAGTGTACAACGTTGCGGCTTCTTCAGCCTTATCATTGAAAGTCAAAAAGGTGGTTATCTTTTGCATGGTACTAGCGCTTGATTAGGAATAAAACAAAGCTACTCCGCCAACTCATCTATCAAGCGGGTAAAGACGACAAAAGAAGGGGTCGATTGCGGCAGGCTAGCCGCCGTAGCGCGGGCCGGAGAATGCGTTAGCCAAGCTTCCACTTCGTGACTCATCGAACAACTTGTAGCGCGAAGCTCCGCTTCGAGTATCGTTGAATGGCGTGTCTGCATAACCTAGGTTCGTAGCAACGAATGTCGTTCAACGAGGCGCGAAGCTGGAGCTTCGCGCTACATTTGTGCAACGATGCGCAATTCCTGAACCTTGCGCGACATTCTATAGATATGAAAATCTGGGAGAAAGGTATTGCCGTCGATGAGAAAATTGAACAGTTCACCGTTGGCAAAGACCGGGAGCTAGACCTGTACCTAGCGAAGTTCGACGTTCTAGCCTCGAAAGCGCAGGCCAAGATGCTGGCGCAAGTCGGTCTGCTTTCCGAAGAAGAAAACCAGCAGCTCCAGAAAGGTCTAGGTGAGCTAGAAGCGCAGATAGCCGACGGCAGCTTCACTATTGAAGACAGCTTCGAGGATGTGCACTCCAAGATTGAGTACTACCTGACCGAAAAGTTTGGCGACGCGGGTAAGAAAATCCACACGGCCCGCTCACGCAACGACCAGGTGCTCACGGCTATCCAGCTCTTCCTAAAAGACTACACTGAGCAAACCGCCGCCCAGATCATGGCGCTCGTGGAGGTGTTGCTGCAAAAAGCAGAAGCCCACAAAGCCGATTTGATGCCCGGCTACACGCACTTCCAAGCCGCCATGCCGAGCAGCTTCGGACTATGGTTTTCGGCTTACGCTGAGCACTTGCTGCTGGATATTGCCCTGTTCGAAGCCGCCCACACCGTCGCTGACCAAAACCCTCTAGGCTCCGGCGCGGGCTTCGGTAGCAGTTTCCCCATCGACCGGAAGCTGACGACCCAGGAAATGCACTTCGGCAACCTAGCCGTGAGTTCGGTGGGTGCTCAGATGCTGCGCGGCAAGACGGAAAAAACGGTGGCCTTCGCCATTGCCGGCATTGCGGGCACCCTCTCGAAGCTAGCCTACGACCTGGTGCTCTACAACAGCCAAGACCTAGCTTTCGTGGAGCTACCGGCAGCCTTCACCACGGGTTCCAGCATCATGCCCCATAAGAAGAACCCGGATGTATTCGAGCTGATCCGCGGCCGGTGCAATACGCTCCAGGCGCTGCCCAACACCATCATTCTAGCTACTAATAACTTACCCAGTGGCTACCACCGCGACTTTCAGCTGCTCAAGGAAATCCTCTTCGAGCCCATGATGCAGTTCCGCGACATTCTGGACATGCTGCTCTTCGCGCTGCCGGAGCTGAAGATCAAGCCAAACCTAGTGGAACAGGATAAGTACGATGGCATCTTCTCGGTGGAGAATATCAACCAGCTCATCCAGTCGGGCACGCCGTTCCGCGAGGCGTATCAGCAGGTGGGCCGAGCTGTAAACGATGGCAGCTACGTGCCTCACAAAGACTTCCACACCACGCACCTAGGCAGCGTGCACAACCTAGGTCTGGAGGAAATTCAAGCGAAGGTGGCAAAGGTGCGGGAAGGGAGTAAGGTGCTGGGTAAGTAACTATTTGCTTACAGTTTGCTTCAAGCTGAAAACGATAGGCACAGTGTAAAGTACGTCACTCTGGGTAGACGTAAAGTCACCAAGTGATTGTACTACACGCAAGGCTTCGGCATCAAAACTAGGCTCTAACCCTTGCGTAATCTTTGGGTTACGCACTTTACCTGTTCTGTCGACAATGAACGATACCAACACTTTCCCTTAAACAGCTTTGTTCTCAGGGTAGTGAAGATTCTTCTTTATGAATCTGATTAATCCGGCCGCTCCTCCTTTTTTGTAAGTAGGTAGATGACCGCATATAGGATAGAATTCCTTCTCAGGTTTAGTAGCCAAGCCTGCAGTATCTATAAAAGGCCTCTATGAAGCATTGATTCGAATAGGAACAAACTCTACATGGGAAGCCTTGCTCTTTACACGTATTTGCGCCCATATCTTGCTGCTCGTTAGGCAGAGGCAGCATATCCATGCTAGCATCACTACAAAGCGCTTCATGGCTTGTTCGGCTTCAATTCTTTCGGAGAGAAAGTGACAGGCACGGTGAAGCTAACGTCTACTGGCCTGTTACTCTGTACTCCTGGCGTCCACTTACCGAGCAAACGTATGACACGCATAGCTTCCGCATCGAACGGCTCGCCTAAACCTTTCATGATTTTGACATTGCTGACGTCACCGGTTTTAGTAACAGTAAAATTGATAAATACTCTACCACTGCTAGTTTGTCCTTTGGGATAACGCAGGTTTCTATCAATAGAACGAAGTACTCCATCCGGTCCGCCGTCTTTATAGAAGGGCATTTGCTCAACCTGATCATAAATCTTTCCTATATCCTCTGACGAGTTCTGCCGAGCACCTTTGACTGGTGGAGCATTCTTCACCTGTGCCCAAGCCTCTTGGCTCGTCAGACCTAGCCCGCACACCAGCACCAACGCCACCAGAAACCGCTGCAGTTTCGGGCGTAGCTGCGGCCTAGGAGCTAGCTGCGCCGGGCGGAAGCGGCCACACAGGCGCCCATCCGGTGAGTTGGCGCGGGCTTGAGCTAGGTCATCGGCGGAGGCGATGGTGAAGTCGTGCACCACCCGGTCGCAGTGGGCACAGTGGCGACCTTGAGCGGTAGGCGTCATCTGCTGCCAGTCGGCGTCGCAGGGTTGGAGGCGGACATTGATGATAGGCAGCGGGAGCATGTTACAAACGATGTCTGGCCTACTTACTACGAACGAGCGGAACCGTAAACGAGACGTTTGCTGGTCTCCCGCCCTGTTGGCCAGGCACAAAATTCATGTCCTTCAGTAGGTGTCCTACTTCTTGATACGTGCTGGCTGGGATGCTTATGCCGCTAGGTACGGTAATCAATTTGGCTTGCGTTGGTTTGCCAGTTTTATCCACTACAAACTCCATAAAAAGTCCCTTTGCACCAGGTGGTAGCGTTGGTCGGTTCTTCTTGATGAATGCCGATAAACCTTCGTTTCCTCCGTTTTAAAAAATGGCATACGCTCCACGTAGGTGTACACCTTCTCATAGTTAGGAAGCAAGCGAAAAGGTGATTCCCCATCCTGCGCAGGGTGAGTCTGTGCTCGTACGCTGTAGCTGAGCAAACCTAGCCCACCACTTAGTAGCAGGATGGTCAGAAAACGGTCGAAGTGCCAACAAGGAATAACGAGATAGAAGTAGCGCATAGTCAATTGGTTTCAGGATCAAACACGAACATCAAACGCTTTCCATTCAGAAAACGGTATAATCTACTCTGCTTCTCAGAATCTGCCAGCTAATCCTTCAAATACTCTTCCCTGCGCATCGCTGTAGCCGACTCCTCCAACATCGGTGACTACGCGCATGAAACCTTTTTGAAAAGGCTGGGCGGCCCGGTACCTAGGCTTGACGAGCAAACACCCATCGGTATCTAGGTAGCTGAATTGACCTATCTGCTCGACGATGAGAAAGGCCGACTCAGCCGCAAACCAACACCATCAAAAACTGCCGGAGCTGCGGGGGCATCAGCGGAAGCGGTAGTAAAGTCGTGCACCCCCTGGTCGCAGTAGCGGCCCTGGGCGGCAAGCCTCATCTGCTGCCAGTCGGCGTCGTAGGATATAAGATGCACATCAAGAATGAGGAGCGAAGGCATATCACCAACAACGTCTATTTACTACGAGCGAGCGGAATTGTAAATGGGAAGCTGACCGGCTTACCTTCCTGCTGAGCAGGCACAAAATCCATAGATTTCAGTATGTGCGCTACCTTCTGGTACGTGCTGGTCGGGATGCTTATGCCACCAGGAAGAGTATTCAATTTGGCCTGCTTTGACTTACCATTTTTGTCAACGACAAATGACATAAGCAATACCTTCGCACCAGGCGGTAACGGCACTTGGTTCGTCCTAATAAACGTAGACAGACCTATATTCCCGCCTTTTTTGAAAACCGGTATTCGTTCCATAGGGGAAAAGGCCTCGTTCGCGCCATAATTAGGCAACAAGCGGAATGGTGAGGTAGTATCTGTTGGAGTCTGAGTCTGCGCCCAGGTATTGCTGCTGAGCAAACCTAAACCAAATACAGCTACGAGAGTCGCAAGATCTTGGCGCCAAAGCCAAGTAGTGCGGAGGAACCTAGGTTGTGTAGTCATAATCGTTTCACAGTTAGTAATAAACACCAACTGTGAAACGATTAATACTGACTTATCGATACGGAATACGTCAGCTTTATTCCTCGAAGTATTCTTCTCCTTTGGTGTCAATGAAGCCTGCTTGCCCTACTTCGGTCACGACCCGTGCCACGCCTCCTTGAAACGGTTCGGCGGCGCGGTATTTGGGCTTCACCAGCAGGTGACCATCGGCAGCTAGGTAGCCAAATCGCCCTTGCTGTTCCACAACTGGAAACTCACTTTCCACACTGGCCCGAATGGCATCGTACGCTACGGGCAGCACTCGTTTGCCTTTGCCATTGATAGCGCCCCACTTCTGCCCCTGCCGCACCACAAGTAGCCCGGTGATGGTTTCCTGAATTTCGTCGTACTCGGCGGGCACAATGGCGTCGCCGACGGTGAAGCGGTAGCCTAGCTTCCCATTTTGCCGGATGACGTGGCCTTGGCTCAGCACGTCGACTTCGGGCGCGGGTGCCGGCGGCGTATTCAACCGCTGACCGCTTGGATCGATGTCGAACGTTTCGGCGCCAAGCACGACTGTAGCACGCCCTTGCTGGAAATTGCTTGCTTTGGTAAAGTGCAGCGGCGTGACCAAGGTACCCGTAGCGTTGATGTAGCCAAACAACTCGCCCTGCCGCACCCAGGCCACGCCATCCGCGAAGGGACCGGCTTCATCGTACTGCAACGGCAGCACTAAGTGTTGGCGCTGATCAGCGTAGCCCCACTTAGCGCCGCGCCGAAATGGCACTAGAGTTGGGGGTGTATTTTGTAAATCGGTGGCTTCGCTGGCTAGCAGCAGCACTATTGAGAGAAAAAGCTTCATTATGTAGGTGTGTGAGTAGAGCAGAAATTGCTGGAAGATAATAGCACTTCACAAAACAGAAAAGGTGTCTTAACAGTTGATTCACGTTTTCTTCACAGGACTAGATCAATTTTTGCCGTTTGCAACACGCGGCTGAAGTCAGACAGTTTAACCTCAACTTATTTCAGACGGCCGCTCGTGTTGTATCTTTGCAGCTACCAGGCGCCGGTTTGTCGCCGCTTTCTTATGTCAGCAATACAAGACTATCCCCGCTTTGTCCTAGGTAATAGCCTCACGGCAGAGCAGTTGGCGTTTTTTAGAGAGAATGGCTTTCTTCATTTTCGACCCTTTATTTCTCGTGATAGAGTGCAGGAATTACTGCAAGCCTCGCAGCAGGTACAGCGGCAGTGGCTAGAGGAAGGCGTGAAGAAAGTGAACGGAGTACCGATTAAGTACGGCAAGGATGTAGACGGCTCGCCTATCGTGCAGCGGTTTGCCTTTGCTTCGCACTATAGTCCCGTTCTCCACGAGTTTTTGCAAGACCCGCGCTTTCAAGCTCTATTTCCGCTGCTTGAAACGCCGGGGGGCCGCGTAGGCGAAAACGAGAAGAACGGTTTAGTCATCAACCATTACGTCAACGTAACGGGTAGTGAGTTCTCGCAAATGGGCTGGCACACCGACTCGTTGCGCGACGTATTCTACGGCAAGCGCATTGCGCCCATGCTCAACGTGGGCGTGCACCTCGATGGCACCCCGGCTACTAACGGCGGCTTGCGCCTGCTCACGGGCACGCACCGCCAGGGCCTGCGCGACATGCTCTTCCGCAAGAAATACTACAAAGACGTAAGCTCCGACGACAACGAAGTGGCCGTGGAAACCGAGCCCGGCGACCTTACGGTGCACGATGGCCGGATGTGGCACCGCGTGGCCCAGTCGCCGCTAGTAGGGGAAGTTTCGCGTCGCCGCGTGATGTACATTCCGATCATTGCCGGCAAGTACGACCCCAAAGACGCCAACAGCGCCACGCCTTTCTACCTGCGCTTCCTGCACTTGGTCAAATAATTTTAGAGAAACTGAGGAGCGGAGAGACAATGTCCCTCCGCTCCTCAGTTTCTCAGCTATTCAGTTACGCCCTTGAAAACTGCCCTTGTTACTGGTGCTTCGCGTGGAATTGGCCGGGCGCTAGCCACGGAGCTCGCCCAGCGCGGCTACAACTTGCTACTGGTAGCCCGTTCGGCAGATGCCTTGGCGCAGCTAGCCACGGAGCTAAGCGCAGCTCACAAGGTGCAAGCGCAAGTGTTGGCTACCGACCTAGCTGCACCGGGTGCCGCTGGGCGCGTGGCTGAGTGGGCTAACGTCCAAGCGCCCGATCTGGCGGTGTTGATCAACAATGCGGGATATGGCTTGTGGGGCCGCTTCGAGGATTTGTCCCTCGCAGATCAGCAGAATATGCTTCAGCTTAACATGATGGTTCCCGTCGAGCTGATGCACCATTTGTTACCGCTGTTGCGGCAGCAGCCGAAAGCATACGTTCTGAACGTAGCCAGCACGGCGGCCTACCAAGCCGTTCCGACTCTCTCGCTGTACGCAGCCAGCAAGGCGTTTTTACTCACTTTCAGCCGCGGTCTGCGCTATGAATTGCGTGGCACGTCGGTTTCGGTGACGTGCCTTAGCCCTGGGGCGACTAATACCGATTTCCCAAACCGCGCTGGCATGAACGCCGACTTGCAAGCCACGGCTAATAAGTTCGGGATGACGCCAGAAGACGTAGCCCGCATCGGTATCACGGCGATGCTAGCCGGCGAAGCAGAGATTATTCCGGGGGCGCTCAACAAGATTTCGGCGACTCTGACGAGCTTCGTGCCGAAGGCGGTGACGGAGAAAATTGCGGCTGGCCTCTACGAAAAGCATTTGAAGTAAAGGCACATAGTTGTGTCTTTGCGCGTTGCTGATGTTGTTTACCTAGGTTATTCTAGCGTAAATGTTGCAGCGCCATCGTTCAACGATAAGACACAAGTATGTGTCTCTACACACGTTCAGTTAAGCAGTGTAGCTCTTCCCACCCAACTTGCCAGCGAGCCAATAGCTCAGCCCTGCAAACACTGGTGCAGCTAGCACATCGGAGGTGTAATGCGCGTGCTGCACCAACACCAGAAAACCGACAGCAGCAGTGGCAACCAGCAACATACGCCGGAGCCACAGACTCTGCACGCCCAATGATAGGAGCATAAGGGTAGCTGTGTGGCCAGAGAAAAACAGATCTTTCGTAATAGGGTTAGTCGGATAAAACAACGTATCCACAATAGGGTCGTGCAGGAGCACAAGGCCTGTGGGAGGGTCGAGAGGCGCTAGCCAAAGCGTACCGATCCGAATCAGGTGCATGATGCAATAGGACCACAGCACCCGCACAAACGCCAGCGGCCGCTGCCCCAAATGAATCAGCGCCATCAGAATACTCAGGTAGATAATCGTGAAGGTTATCCAGGACGTGTCGAAGGCTGGCAGACGCGCCAGCAGCGGATCAGCGAGCACGCGTCCGTGTCTCGCCTCAATGAGAGCGAAGTAATGCGGCATTCCAAACGCCAAACAACCACCAAGCAACAGACCTAAGCCCAGCTGCCACCGAAAACTGAAATTTTTCCACGCCCACGCCCACGTTCTTGTGCCCCTATGCGGTAAGGGAGCCGCCACCGCAGGCTCCTCATTCTTTGTAATAAACATCTAGCTCCATCCAGCAGCGACCATCAGGGCCGTTGAAGAGACAAAAATAGCTAGCCGAATCGGTTATGGCTGAATGGCAACCGCATTGTACCTTACGAGCCGTTTTTCAGCTCCTTGTTTTTCCTCTATGAAACTTGCTTACGCACTGCTTGCCTCAACCCTGCTAACGACTGTCGCGGCGGCTCCTCCTGCATCCAATGCCGCCCTGGATGCGCGAATTGCCAAGCTAGCTGCCCAAGAGGAATCGAAGGTGATTGCCTGGCGCCGTGACTTGCACGAGCATCCAGAGCTAGGTAATCACGAAACGCGCACGGCTGGCATTGTTGCGGCTCACCTCAAAAGCCTAGGGATCGAAGTAAAAACCGGCGTGGCTCGTACGGGCGTTATTGGCATTCTGAAAGGGGGCAAGCCCGGCCCCGTGGTAGCTCTGCGCGCCGACATGGATGGCTTGCCCGTGACGGAAAGCAACAGCCTGTCGTTCATGTCGAAAGCCAAGGCCACTTACAACGGCCAGGAAGTGGGCGTGATGCACGCCTGCGGCCACGATTCGCACGTGGCCATGCTTATGGGCGCGGCTGAGGTTTTGAGCCAAGTCAGGAAAGATTTGCCGGGCACCGTGAAGTTTATCTTCCAACCCGCCGAAGAAGGTTCGCTGCCCGGCGAGGAAGGAGGCGCCAAGCTGATGGTGAAAGAGGGGGCCCTCGAAAATCCGAAGGTGGATGCCATTTTTGGCGTGCACATTCAGGCTCAAACGGAAGTCGGCAAGCTCTCGTACCGGTCTGGCGGCGAAATGGCCAGCTCCGATGTGTTCAACATTGTGGTGAAGGGTAAATCGGCGCACGGTGCTTACCCTTGGCTGGCTGTTGACCCCGTAGTGACGGCCGCGCAGATTATCATGGGCCTGCAAACTATCGTGAGCCGCCAAACGGAACTGACATCAGATGCGGCGGTGATTACGGTGGGTATGATACACGGCGGCGTGCGCAACAACATTATCCCGGAGCAAGTGGAGCTGACCGGCACTATCCGCACGCTCGATAAAGACATGCAGCAAAAAATCTGGGCCGCTATCCGCCGCACGGCCACCAACATTGCCGAAAGTGCTGGCGCCACGGCCGACGTATCCATTCAGAACTACGCGCCTGTGACGTACAACAACCCGCAACTCACGGAGCTGATGGTGCCCTCCTTGCGTACCGCCGCCGGCGCCGATAAGGTGAGCGTGCAAAAGGCCGTAACCGGCGCCGAAGACTTTGCTTATTTCCAGGAGAAAGTGCCGGGCTTTTTCGTGTTTGTGGGTGGCATGAGCAAGGGCACCGACCCCGCTACCACGGCGCCGCACCACACGCCCGGCTTTATGCTCGACGAAAGCGGCTTCACCCTAGGTGTCAAGACGCTAGCCACGCTAGCCGCCGATTACCTAGCTCTGAAACAGTAGAACTTGTAGGAATACGCTACGGCGCGTTTCTACAAGCCAGATCAGATAAAGTAACCCTAGGATAGGGTACCCACTAGAAAATGTAGCGCGAAGCTCCCGCTTCGCGTACCATTGAACGATAATCCTTGTGCCACTTAGGTGCAAGTCGTTCAACGGTACGCGAAGCGAGAGCTTCGCGCTACTTCTTTAAAACCCGTTTACCGTGAAGCCACCGTCCACGCTCAGGCATTGGCCCGTGATGTAGCTAGCTGCCGGCAGACAAAGGAAAGCTACAGCCGCAGCCACCTCTTCCGGCTCGCCGATGCGCTGCATGGGGGTGCGACTTAGCACTTCATTTCGATAGTCATCGTTGCTGAGTACGCCAGCGGCCAGCGGGGTCTGGATGTACCAAGGGGCCACTACGTTCACCCGAATCTTGTCGGCGGCCCACTCCACGGCTAGGTTGCGAGTGAGCTGAATCATGGCGGCTTTGGTCATGCCGTAGATGGCGCCGGTGCGAACGTGCTGCAACCCGGCCACTGAAGAGATATTAACGATGCTACTTCCGGCCGCAGCCTGCAACAACGGGTATGCCAGGCGGCACAGCTCAAACGTCGACTCTAGGTTCGTCGCCATAATGTGCTGGTATTCGTCGGAGCTATAAGCCGGTGTCTTCTTGCGGATGTTGGTGCCCACGTTATTCACCAGGATATCCAGTTTGGGCGTGTGTTGTTGTACCGCTTCGAGCAGGGCAGCCCGTCCGGCGGCGGTGCTCACGTCGGCAGCTAGGGCATGCGCATCCAGGCCCTGGGCGCGCCATTCGGCCACTTGCGTTTCCAGGGTTTCAGCTTGGCGAGCTACTGCTAGCACTGTGGCGCCAAACTGGAGCAGCTCAGCGGCAACGGCCGCACCGATTCCTTTCGATGCCCCGGTGACGAGGGCCGTACGGCCGGCTAGGTTCCAGCGGTTGGTAAGCAAAGCAGCATTGGAAGAAGTCATAGTAGAAGAGAAGAAAGAGAGGTTCTGGATGAAGGGGAGTGTCAAGGCCTTATAAGGCGAAAAATTCCGGAGCAAAAAGCTAGCGTTGCCCTACCCGGTGCAGGTCATAGTACTGATTACGAGCTTACTGCATAATATATAGAACGCTGATTATGGACAATACCGCTGCGATTGTGACATGCGAAGGTAAGAGGATTAAAATCTGATTAAGTTAGAACCCTCCTATTTGCAAATCCAAGCTGCTCTATCATTTCTACACAATCTAAACCCCACTTTATGTCCCACAAGTACTCCGCCGCTGCCTTACTCCTATTGGGTGGCCTTGTTCACGCCAATGCCCAAGCACAGGACCTCAACCGGGTACAACGGAAACTAGTCGCCGAGGATGGTACGCCCGCTTTTGTGCACTTCAAGCCAGGTAGCCAAGCCTACAGCCTCAGCGAAGCACGCAAAGCTCTTACCGATCAACTGCAGCTCACCAAAAATGATCAGGTACTCCAAACCAAGGCAGAGACCGATCAGCTTGGCTTCGTGCACGAGCGCTTTGATCAATATTATCGCGGCATTAAGGTAGAGCATGCTTCCTACAGCGTGCACGCTCGTCAGGGCACCATTGAGAGCATCAGTGGGCACTTTGCACCGATCAAGGAGCTGAATGTGACTCCGTCGCTCACCGCCACTGCTGCTTTGCAGCGCGCCCTCGACTACGTAGACGCTCGGAAGTATATGTGGCAAGACGCCACCGAAGAAGCCAACCTGCGACAGGACAAAAACGACCTAGCTGCTACCTACAAGCCGACCGGCGAACTGGTTATTGTGACGCCCCCAAGCGAAGCAGGAACAGCTAAGCCTGTGCTCGCTTGGAAGTTCAACGTGTATGCCCAGCAACCCGTGAGCCGCGCCTACATCTACGTGGATGCCCAAACGGGCCAAGTGGTGATGAAGGATGATATCATTAAGCACGCTGGCGCCACCGGTAGCTTTGCCACCGCGTACAGCGGTACCCGCTCCTTGGCTGACGAGACGACCACCGGCGGCTACCGGCTGCGCGAGTACACCCGCGGCCTAGGTATTGAGACGTACAACTGCAAAAAAAGCAACAGCTACACTTCCGCTACCGACTTTATCGACGCCGACAACAACTGGACGGCCGCCGAGTACAACAACACCAACTACGACAACGTGGCTGGCGATGCCCACTTTGGTGCCCAGGCCACCTACGACTACTGGAAGGCGGTACACGGCCGTAACTCGTTCGACAACGCTGGCGCTAAAATCAAGAGCTACGTGCACTTCGACGACCAACCAGGCGGCGCCGGCTACGAAAACGCTTTCTGGGATGGCACGCGCATGACCTACGGCGACGGTGCTAGCACCTTCAAGCCGCTTACGGCCATGGACGTGTGCGGCCACGAAATCGGCCACGCTGTGTGTGAAAATACGGCGAACCTAACGTACTCGTACGAGTCGGGCGCCATGAACGAAGGCTTCTCTGACATTTGGGGTGCCTGCGTGGAAGCGCGCGCCGTGAGCACCTACGGCCTCACGGGCAAGAGCACGTGGCTCATTGGCGAAGAAATCATGAAAGCGGGCGGCGCTTTGCGCTCTATGAGCAACCCCAACCAGTATCAGCAGCCCGACACCTACAAAGGCACGTACTGGTACGCTGGCACGTCGGATAATGGCGGCGTGCATACCAACTCGGGCGTACTCAATTATTGGTTCTACCTGCTCAGCCAAGGCGGTAGCGGAACCAACGACATCGGCAGCAGCTACTCTGTAACGGGACTGGGCATTGATGTCGCCGCGAAGATTACCTTCCGGGCGGAAGATGTGTACCTCACATCTTCTTCCAATTATGCCAGCGCCCGCACGGCCGCTATTCAAGCCGCTACCGACTTGTATGGCGCAGGCTCAGCGCAAGTAATTGCTACGACCAATGCCTGGTATGCCGTGGGCGTAGGCGCTGTGTACGGCGGTGGCACGACTACGCCTCCACCCACCACGAGCACCGCGTATTGCAGCTCCAAAGGCACTTCTACGTACGAATGGATTGACTTAGTGAAGCTAGGTACCATCAACCGCACGTCGAGCGCCGATGGTGGCTACTACGACGGCACGGCAACCGCCACGAGCGTAGCAGCCGGCTCTTCGCAGACGTTAAACTTCAGCGCGGGCTTTTCTTCTTCCGCTTACACGGAATACTGGAGAATCTACATCGACTGGAACCAGGATGGCGACTTTACCGATTCGGGCGAGACAATTGTTTCGGGCTCGTCGGCTAGCGCGGCTACGTTATCCACTACCTTCACAGTACCCACCACCGCCAAGACTGGTAAAACCCGGATGCGCGTGGTGATGAGCTATAACTCTACGGCGACTAGCTGCGGCACCTATAGCTACGGCGAAACGGAAGATTACTCGGTTACCGTCAGCGGCGGCACCTTCGACAACACGGGTGTTGCGGGTCTGACTACGACCAAAGGAGAATCGCTCAGCCAAGCTCCGGGTCGTCAGTTCGAGGTATATCCAAACCCCGCTACCGACGTACTGCGCCTCTCCCTGCCCGACAACGCAACGGTGAAAACGGTACACGTATTCGACGCACGTGGCGCAGCGGTGAAGGGCGTTTCCTACGATGGCAACGGCCAATTGAACGTAGCCAACCTAGCTAGCGGCCTCTACACGCTCAGCGTCAGCGACGGGCAGAAGGAATTCCACCAGCGCTTTGTAAAGCAATAACCTCCTGCGCCACTCCAACTACCTAACAAAAAGGCCCGTCATCTGACGGGCCTTTTTTGGTTGTGATAATGTAGCGCAAAGTGGGAGCTCCGCGCTACACTTACCAAAGGGCATATTCTAGCTTTAGCTCCGCGCGGGCATAGCCGTCGTTAGCCGCTGAGTTAGCGCGTTGACTCACATCATCGAGGTGGTCAGTAGTAGTAAAGTAGTAGGCCGCTTCCGCCGTTGCGTTGAGCGAACGGGTCAGGCGTACTGTGACCCCTAGGCCTACGGGCGCCACAATGGCCATAGCGGGATAGTCGTTGCGTTCTGGCCCTAGGAACGTGGTATACGTCTCGGGGCGCGTAGTACCGTTGTAGCTCTTGGGGTTGTAAAGCAGCAAACCGACACCCGCCTTCAGATACGGTTTCACGATGGCGCCGGGGCCACGAGGATCGGCGTATTCTGCTTCGTCGTGGAAAGGTTCGTAGCGGAAGAACACTTCGCCCGACCCATTACGGGCTCGAAAAGCTAGGTTGCGCTCCGGGATGTCATCTTTGGCTCCAATCTGGAAAGCCGCTATTTCGCTGCCAATCAGCAAGTGCGGCCACAGCTGGTACAACACGCCCAAGCTTCCGCTAACGCCAGGAAAATTATTGCTAAGGCTGCTGGTCAGGTCGCCGTTGTAGAAGCCAGCCCCTAGGCCAGCAGTCAGCCGCACGGGGCCTCGGTGGTAAGGCCGCGCTTGGCTGTTGTAAAACCGCCGCCGGCGCTCAGGACTAGTTTGGGCGGCTCCGGTGCGCGGCAGCAATGCGGTAAGTAAGAATGCGCTCAGAAGCAGCGAACGGTAATTCACGGGTAGGTTGTGCTTGGTGGGAACAGGGAAGGGCCGAACATACGACTTCGCTCAGCCCTCGGTTTGGTAATAGTATAGTATAGTAACGCTGGGCGCCTCAGTTTATTTGAATTTGCCTTCTGGGTCGGGCATCTTGGCTATTAAGTCACCAATCAGTTGAAAATCAAGGCTTGTCATATTCAGGTTCTGGCCCGTATGCACGGCTTCCCAGGCTTTGGCGAAGTTTTCCTGCAAGTAGTAGCCGCGAGCTAGCTGCTGCCAAGACCCAGCGTTTTTGGGGTCCGTCGCTATGGCTTTTTGCAGGTAATCCATGGCTTGGCTAAGGCTCTTTTTCTTCTTGTCTTTTTCGTACTGAATCAAATAGCTAGCACCCAAATCGGCCATCAGCTGTGCATTGGTGGGCTCAATGGCTAATGCCTGCGTAATCAAGCTGATAGCTTCGTCGTTGTTGGCGCGCTGACTGGCGATTACGCCAAGGCCACGGTACGCATCGGCGTTCTTCTGATCGAGCAGCCACGCTAGGTTGAACCGATACACTGCAGTATCAGGCTGGTTTTCAACTAAGTACTCATATCCTTTATCAGAAAAGAACTTGCTGGCTTCGGTTCGGGAAGCGAAGCTCTTCGCTACATCAGCTAGGAATGCTGGCCCTACAACTTGCTCAGCTTGCGCCGCCGAAGCGCCTCCAAAAAGCGGCAGCAACCGGCTCGCCTTGTCCAACGGGGCCGCAGTACCAGGCTTGGTCTTGATTTTAACTTTTCGCTGTGCTTGGGTAGGAGTAGCCGCTGCCAACAGGAGCAGCGCTGCCAACCACACTAATTTCTTCATGTGAGGTGCGCGTGATAAAAACGGATATAAACTTCTCAGCAAAGTACTACTAGTCGAGGCGTTTCGCAAAGGACCTAGGTTCTACCGACGCATCAGCTCACCCTGTCGCAAGTTACCATCTTGGCCAGGGTTATACGCTACTGCCTCGCTAGCTCACCTTTCAGATCCTGTGTGCAGGACATGCGTTGCCCTCTTCAAGTTCCTGTCAGATGATGCAGGCTACTCGCCACAGGATAGCGCTTTACCTTATATAGTAATTACATAATGCTCTAAGTCACACGATTATAATATTTCCTTTTCTATTTTGAACATTTTCCATATATTTTCGAGTTAATTGTATCTTTGTAGGATTGATCTTCCGACCTGCTACTTATCCCCTCCTTGAATATGACACACCACATTATCCTCTCTTATGGACGCACTACCGAACACCATCGTGCCGTCTTTGCCATTCTAAGCTTTTGGGCATGGTATGCCGGTGACAAAACCAACGTAAAAACAGTGGTATATACTGACCGGCCAGATGCCTTTACTCCTTATCTGACAGGCCTACCCATTGAATACAAATTATTGACTCCCGCTAGCCTAGAAGAAATGTATGGCCCCCAACGTTATATCCACCGGGCCAAAGCCATTGTAATCGATCGGCTGTTTCGCGACTACCCTACTGATAGTGTACTATTCTGCGATTCGGATACGTTCTTTGTGGCTTCATCCAATGAACTGCTTGGACTCATGCAGCCAGGGGTAAGCCTGATGCACATGCGTGAGGCTCGCTACGTCGATTCTGTTACAAAGGGCGTTTCTTCTGAAGAAGCACAAGGCATTCAGAAAGCCGTCAATTACATCGACTCGCAACCGTTTCAGATTGGTGACCAGCAACACCAATTTCAGAAAACGCAGTATATGTGGAATTCGGGGGTACTCGGCCTGACCCAGGAAGTAGCTAGCTTACTGCCCGACGTGTGCTCCACCCTCGACACGCTGTATCGCAACGGCAAATGGCTCGTGACTGAGCAAGTAGCTTTTTCCCTGGTACTGCCCACCAAAACACAGCTAGTGCCCAGCAACCACTACGTGTTTCACTACTGGTACAAGCCGCTGAAAGCCTTGATGGATAGTCTCTTGTCAGCCCTACTGACGCCTCAGTTCGCCAACTTGGCCGTTTCGGAGCGCTTGCTGAAGGTAAAGCAGCTCACCAACAAGTGGCCCCACCTCGTTGTGCTCAACAACGCGCGCGAGGAAATAGTACGGGGCTTTTCGGGTGGCGGCGTGATCCACGGCTTGAAAAGCGCCAAGCTCGCCGTCGATACGCTACCTAGCTCTCCTTTTAACGCAAAGTTCGCCAAGAGCTTATTCAACGTTCTGACTCACAAACCGCTGCAATAACAGCGCTACAACCTAGGTAGCTGACTCGTAATCTTGCTTTGCGGCAAATCAAGTTCTTCTTCTAAACTTGGTTTGCCGCATTTTGCTTGTGCTTATGCGGATTGGTACGCCAGCAATATTTTGCAAGGCAATAGGAACGAGAGTGTGGTAACTTGCTGGTGCTATTTCGTTAGAAGATCAGCGGCACAAGGGCCTACTACCACACTGCTTTTTCAATGAGCGAACCTATTCCAACCTATCGATTGCAGGCATTTGCCAGCGATAATGAGGTCGCCTCGGAGGTGTTCTTTCCGGATTATGCAGGGCCGAAACCTAGGCTCCCTCTGCACCTTCCCTACCGTGGCGACTACTACAAGATCAGCCTTTGTCTGCGGGGAACAGCCGAGCTAAAAGCGAACCTAGAGACGTACACCGTATCTCCCGATTGTCTAATTCTAGCAACCCCAGATGTGCTCAAGCAGTGGCTGCACATCACCGATGATTACGAAACGTTATCCGTCTTTTTCACTAAGGAGTTCATCACGACCAATAATGCGGCGACCGGCAACCTTCGCTTTTTCGTCGCGCCTCCTACCTACGTGCTCCAGCTCTCAGCTGCACAGGCCGCTAACATTGCCGCTTCCTTTCGCTTTTTGCAGCAGAAGTACAAGGCACCCAGCGCTCAACGGGATAATATTTTAAAAAACATCCTCAACAGCCTGCTGTACGAAATAGGTGAATTGTACGACCAGCAAGCGGTTGTACTGCCAGTGAGCCAGCCCAGAAGCCAGTTGCTAGCGAAGTCTTTCCGGCAGTTGGTTCAAGCGCATTGCGTTTCCGCTCGGAGCGTAAAATTTTACGCTGCCGCCCTGTGCATCAGCCCGAAGTACCTCACAGAACTGGTAAAAGCTGTAACCGGCCGGACTGCCAGCGACTGGATAGCCGAAGCAGTGGTACTCGAAGCCAAGGTCTTGTTGCAGAACCATACCTTGGCTGTCTACCAAGTCGCGGCGAGTCTGCACTTTGCCGATCAGTTTGCGTTCAGCCGGTTTTTCAAGAAAAGCACAGGCCTCTCTCCCACTGCTTATCGGCAAGTTAGCTAGGTCAAACGCACTTACCGACTTTTCGCCACATCTTACCCCCAATCAGCCATTCTCCCGCTTGGCGCTGGCGCTGAATTTTGCATCATAACGTTCCGCTATTTCTGCCTTACCTAGCTAGGCTGGGACGGACAGCAAGTAGCTCAGGTATTCACGCAAAATTCTTCCTATGATCTTAGTAACTGGAGCTACCGGACACCTAGGTACAGCTGTGCTGCAAACCCTTTTGCGCAAGACCGAGGCCACGCAGCTGGCCGCCTTAGTACGCGACGAGCACAAAGCTGCTGACTTGCAAGCACAAGGAGTAAGCATTCGGGTAGGCAGCTATGATGACCCAGCCTCGCTGGAAAAAGCCATGCAAGGCATCGAGAAAGTACTCCTCATCTCGGGCGGTGGCGAAGAGGACGCGCTACAGCAACACCAGAACGTGGTAGACGCAGCTAAAAAGGCTGGAGTACGTTGTCTCGCTTACACAAGCCGAGCCCTTAAAGACCCTAGCACCCTAGCCAATCACCTGATGGTACGCCATTTCCAAACGGAAGCGTACATCCAAGCCAGCGGGTTGTCCTATCTTATTTTCCGCAACATCCTTTATATGGATGTGCTGCCGCTGTTTACGGGCCCTCAAGTGCTGGAAACGGGTATTAATCTGCCGGCAGGCCAGGGCAAAGTATCCTTTGCTCTCCGCAGTGAAATGGGCGAAGCCATTGCAAATGCCTTGCTGGAGCGTGACTGCGATAACCGCATCTACCACTTCACTGGCAGCGAAGCCTACTCCTTCGACGACGTAGCCGCGGCGCTAACGGCGGCATCGGGAAAGCAGGTCGCCTATACGCCCGCTGAGCCAGCCACCTTTGCGGCACGCATGCAAGATCGTGGGGTGCCAGCACTTGTCATCGAACGGACCCTAGGGTTTATGACCGATATCGAACACGGCCAGGAAGCCGAAGTAAGTCCCGACCTAGCACAGATGCTAGGACGTCAGCCTACGTCATTGAGGGAAGGAGTTAAAATGCTGTATAAGCTACAGCAAAAACAGTGATTCTAAGTTTCGCCTATTCACAACTAGCTTAGTACGTTACCTACTATATGATCACTGAAGCCTTTCTGGAACAACTAGAATGGGCGCTTTCTGCGTCCTTGTTGCAGGCTGCCAAGCCTGACCTCAGAGGCTGCTGGTGTGATGGGGTACTCGGTCCAGAATGGGAAGCAGATTATTTGCTGGATTCGGTGGCCCAGACGCATCAACTCGTCTTACGCGCTTGGTTGGAACGCAGTTCGAAAGGCCAAGGCCCCACTCAGCACCTCTACCAACTTGTAGTTCACTTAGGGCCTCATTCCTATCAACAGTATCTACATGAGCGAGAGCTACTAGACTGTGTGCCAGAACAACTCGACAGCACACTCATGGTTCTGAACATGGAGAAACGAGTACTTGAAATTCAGCTACCCTAAGCAGCGCTTTTTATATGGAGCCTACTTCTGAAAAAGCATTAGGAAAGAACGTACTAACTGTGTCCGAGAAGCTCGGTTGTGTCAACTAACTCATCATACCCTAGCTAAAACAACTCTCCTTGCGCAGGCGGGTTCTCGAAAGTCAATAGCCACTTCTTACGTGCTAGGCCACCGGCGTATCCTGTAAGCTGCCCACCGGCGCCGATGATTCGGTGGCATGGACACACGATGGCCAAGGGGTTTTGGCCGTTGGCGGCGCCCACGGCGCGCACGGCTTTTGGGTCGCCGAGTTGGCGAGCTAGGTCGAGGTAAGAGGCCGTTCGACCATACCCAATGCCGGGAAGTGCAGCCCAAACGCGACGCTGAAAATCAGTGCCTTGTTGTAAATCATAAGTTAGGTCGAAGGTGCGTAACTCCCGGCCAAAGTAGGCTTGCAGCTGTTGCGCGGCTTCGCGTAGGCAAGTTGGCAAGGTATCGGGGGGCGTCGGAGCAGCTTCTCCGTCCTGTCGGAAAAGCACCGCCGCTAAGCCCGCATCGGTGCCGCGCAACTCCAAAAGGCCCACCGGCGAAGCTAGGTAGGCAACGGCCAAGGGTGTAACTGTTTGCATACAGCAAGTAACTACTTTTGACGCAAATACATGGACACCAACTGCTTTCAGCTAGTGACCTTCGTAGACTTGCATTTCCTGCCAAAGACGATTAAACTCGGTGGCATAGCGCTGCACCACCGTGGTATTGTCGGTGATGAGCAGATTCTCCAAGTTGGCGAGAGCTGCTGAACGCGTCCAGTTATAGCTCCCGGTCAAAGCTAGCCGCTCGTCGGCGAGAGCGAACTTATGGTGCATGTGGTTGGGCGTGTTGTCGATTCGTACCGCTAGCCCAGCCGCTTGCAACGCTTTTATGTCGGAGCCTTGGTCGTGGAGCTTGTCGTTGTCGGTGAGCAGCCGGATGGTTGTGCCCTTGCGGTGTGCTGCAAGTAAGGCTTCCGCAATCCGGTCGTCAGAAATCGTAAACACGCACACATCTAGGCGATGCGCTGCTCGGTTGATGAAGCCCAAAATCGCATCTAGGCACTCAGTGCCGGGGCTGAAAAACACCTCGGCGTGAGCTAGCTGCGGAGTGCTTGGCGACAGCAGTAATGCACTAGCCGCCTCCAGCCACTCTACCGTTTTCTTGTCCTTGAATGTGTTAAAACGTTCTTCCGCCATCGCAAATAACTGATGGCGAAGGGCTTCCAATTCATTACCCTGTAAGCCATGTGCCGCCAGCCGCTCCCGTAAGTCGCGTGCTTCCTCGGCCGACAAGGTCGAATCGGCGAAGGCACGACGGAAACGTGCCAACAACTCGGTGGTAGCAGCTGACGGACTCATAGGCATTAGGATAAGGACAAAGAAACGGGGTTAACTTTAGGATTTGGAACGGGCAAAGCGGCGGCCACCTTGGCTTGCGCTGCTCGCAACGCCGTAGCGTAGGGCTCATACAATACCCGGTGATGTGGCTCGCCATCGGGGCGCAACTCCGCGTCCCACAGGCCAGATTGGTGCCAGGGCGTGAGGTGGTCCCAGTCAGGACGGTCGATGATGGGGTACAAGCACACGCCCCACAATGGCACGCCTTTGCGGATCGCCTGGGCACATTCCTCGGCAATCATGCGCGTCCATTTCGGGCGGTCGACGCCAGGGTGGCTAGTTTCGGTGAGCACCACGGGGCAGTTGTAACGCTTGTGGGCTGCCATTAGCAGCTCATTTAGTGGGCGCCACCGGGCATCGGCAGGCTCTTCGGCCCACGGAATACGCTCGTAGGGGTCAAGCTGCCACTGGTTATCGTAGTAAAAGTTGAACCCTAGGATGTCGATAAACTCCGGGCGTCCTCCTAGCTCGGGGCATATCCGCCCCGATAGCATGTCTACTGACTGAAACTGGTGGTCGTGCCATTCTGCGATACGGCGACGGTGGTCGGCATCAGCCCACGGTGGTGGCACAATGTTAATAAGCGGCTCCGTGGTCAGGATGCGGACGCTTGGGTCGGCCTCGCGCAGCGCAGCTACGCCTTCCACGTACCCTTTCATCAGGCGGTATTTCACTTCCCAGCCCTGCCCCACGCAATACGGCGAAGTACCGCGGGCATCGCCCCCTAGCCACGACATGAAGCTCACCTCGTTGATAGGCGTTATGATGAGCGTATCGTCGGGGCGCTGCGAGCGGTAAAACTCCACGAAGGCACGGCATAGAGCCGCAAAGCGCCGCGCAAACATGGGGTGCAATGGCGTTAGATCGTCGGGGTAGCCGAAGTGGCATAGATCCCACACCTGCTGAATGCCGTGGCGCTTGCCAGCGTCGAGCAGCACCTGCACGGTGCTCCAATCGTACTGATACGGTATCTTCTCGACGAAGCTCCAGCGAATACCTTCCCGCACGGTACCGATACCGAAAGGCTTCAGGTCTTGGTAATCCTCGTTGAGCAACTCCAAATGGTTGGTTACATTCAGGAAGTCTACTCGGTTACCGAAGGCGTTCAGCTGATCGGTACACTCATAGCCACCCATCCAAAAAGATTGGAAAGGGTTAGGGCCAAAATCGGGGTCTTCGGTGTGTTTGGCAGGCATTGGGAAAGAAGGGGGTTAACAAACGGTTTTCCCGACGCTGAGGGCGAAATCAGCTAGCTGTCGGGAGCACTCAAGCACAACGTTGTGCTCGTAACTAGCGGGCGAGAGAGGCGGTGCGCTCTTTCTGGCCAATGGGTTTGGCTTCGATAAAGATGCGCTTAAATTCAGGGTATTTTGCTCGAATGGCATCCTGCAACCCATCGATGGCCTGTTCTACTTGCGCGGCCGATAGGTTACGTTCAAACTGTACATCCAAGGCCAGCACCACATCCTGCGGACCTAGGTAAGAGGTCAGCGGCGGACGCACGTTTTCAACGCCGGGTTGGGCGCAGGCAATGGCTTGTAGCGAGGCAAGCGTTTCTTCGTCCACGCCTTCGCCGATTAGCAGGCCTTTCGTCTTATAAATCAAGAATATAGCGACGCTTACCAGCAGCAACCCAATCAGGATAGAAGCGGCGCCGTCGAAGTAGGGGTTGTTCAGGGCATGACCTAGGTACACACCAGCCAGGGCAAATGCTAGCCCGACCAAGGCGGCAATATCTTCCATCAGGATGGCGAATACCGACGGGTCTTTGCTGCGCCGTAGCGTTTCGAAAAAGCCCATGTCGCCGCGGTCCTTGTTAAAGGCTTTTAAGGCGAGGGTGCACGAGATTCCTTCGAAGAGGATGGAGAGGCCGAGCACCACGTAGTTCCAAGTAGGATCAGTGATGGGCGCCGGGTGGCGCAGATGCTCGATGCCTTCGTAGAACGACATGCCACCCCCAACCGAAAACACCAACACGGCCACGATCAACGCCCAGAAATACAACTCTTTACTGCGCCCAAAAGGATGCTGAACGGTTGCGGGTTTTTCGCTTTGCTTGACGCCTAGCAAAATCAAAAACCCATTGCCACTATCGACGAAGGAGTGAATACCTTCTGACAGCATAGCCGAGCTACCGGTGAAGTACGCTGCCACAAACTTGCTGACGGCAATAGCAATGTTGGCCGCAATAGCCCCGTAAATAGCAAACTTTGAGGAAGAGTGTCCGGACATAGAGTGTGGTTATACCGCTGCTCTACGCATGGCAGCGGCAGGAGGTTAGAACGGCACTAGGATGCATGTGCCGTGGAGGAACTCGTCTCGACGAAGATATGCTTGATTTTCGGATAGCGATTTTGAATCGCTTTTCCCAATCGATCCATGGTCTGCTCAATGTCCCCGCGCAGGCTAGGTAGGCAAAGTTGGAAACCGCTCCGTTGGCCGCCTTGAACATTTCAGCGTTCTTGAGCTTTTAAATCCCGTTGTCTTACTGGGTACCTCTTCTTTTCAGCTTCTGCCTATGGCTCACGTTGACCCTGCCACTCCTACTCTCCGTCGTAACCTAGGCCTGTTGCAGGCGACGGCCCTGAACATGATCGACATGGTCGGCATCGGGCCCTTCGTCACCTTGCCGCTGGTGATGGGGTTTATGGGGCCGTACTTTCTGCTGGCGTGGCTTGTCGGTGCAGGTTTAGCCATTGTCGACGGCCTGATTTGGTCGGAACTGGGCGCGGCCCATCCGGAGGCGGGCGGCTCCTACCGCTTTCTGAAGCTAGCCTACGGGGAACATAAGTGGGGCCGCCTGATGTCGTTTCTCTACGTGTGGCAAACGCTGGTGCAGGCCCCGCTGGTAGTGGCCTCCGGAGCTATCGGTTTCGCCCAGTACTTCGGCTACCTCGTGCCGCTCACGGCGTGGTGGCAACCCAAGCTCGTGTCAGGCATCACGGTACTGGCCCTCATTGCGTTGCTCTATCGCCGCATCGAAGACATTGGCCGGCTGGGGGTTATGCTGTGGTTTGGTGTACTCGGTCTGATGGGCTGGCTGATTTTTGGCGGCATCACGCACTCCGAGCACACCGTAGCTTGGATGCCGACCGGGGGCTTCTCGGCGTTACCGGGCATCTTGCTGTCGGCGGCTATGGGCCAAGCGGCCGTGAAGACCATTTACAGCTACCTAGGGTATTACAACGTGTGTCATCTAGGAGCGGAGGTAAAGGAGCCGCACAAGCTTATTCCGCGCAGCATCTTCCTGAGCATCTTGGGTATCATGGCCTTGTACCTGCTGCTCAACTGGAGCGTGGGCACCGTCATTCCGTGGCAAGAGGCTCAGCATTCAGAGTTCATCGTTAGCACGTTCGTGGAGAAAATCTACGGCGCTACGGCCGCCAAGCTCGCGACGGCGCTGGTGCTGTGGGTGGCGTTTGCATCGTTGTTTGCGGTGTTGCTCGGCTACTCGCGCATTCCATATGCCGCCGCCGCCGATGGCGAGTTTCTTCCGCTTTTCGCCAAAGTGCATCCCACCAAACGCTTTCCCCACGTTTCGCTCCTGATTCTGGGCGGCGTAGGGTTTGTATTCAGCTTGTTGTTCCGGCTAGGCGAGGTCATTAGTGCCATACTAGCTATGCGCATCTTGGTGCAGTTTGTAGGGCAAGCCATCGGGCTGGTACTCCTGCGGCGCCGGCGCGGCACAGCTCATTTGCCCTTCCGAATGCCGCTTTATCCGTTGCCGGTAATTGTTGCCGTGGTCGTGTGGCTAGGGGTCTTCTGGAGTACAGGGGCCACGTTTATGCTCTCGGGGTTAGCCGTTATTGCGGCCGGCATTGTGGCCTTTCTGTTGTGGAGCCGGCAGCAGAAACGGTGGCCTTTCGCAGAATAGCAGCGGACGCCCGCCAGTCCGACACCTAGGTTGTCGAACCAAAATGGACGTGCGTTTTATGGACCGTAAGCCTTCGGCTTGTATCTTCTCGCGCCCATTTCACTATTTATCCTACATGAGAATATCGATAGGTATCCTAGCTCTTCTACTTAGCTTCGTTACATCTTCAAGCCAAGCCCAAACAGCAACAACCGATCTGGTGCCTTGGAGTGCCAAACACCGCCTCACGGTCAACGACTTCGGTGTGAAGCTGAAGAAAGGCAAGACGGGCAAGGCGGAATTTCAGCTAGCTACTGAGACGCGCACCAACATCTACACCCACCAAAAGCGCATTATCGTGCGCAACAACTTGGTGCGCTCCGCTTCGAGCATTAACCCCAGCCAGCACTTGCCCGAGCAGCTTCGCTTTCAGCAAACGTTGTTCGATATTATGGAAATCTATGCGCGCCAGTTGCGCCAGGCTACGGCTACCTCGGCCGCTGCCACTAGCACGCAAAAGTCGCCTAGCGCGGAGGAGCGCATTGTGGCCGCGGCGGCCAAGCGACGACAGCGCTACGGCGTCGAAACACAGTACGGCACCTTAGCTTCCAAGCAGGCTACTTGGGAGAAGAAGGTTAAGCAGGAGCTTGCGGCGTTGCAGAGCTTTGCCGTGCCCGAGTAGTAACCAGCAGCGCTACGATAGGCGCTTTTCGTAGCAAAAGAACCGCAGTCCGGGCCGAAAACCGAGCGTGATTTCCCCCGCAAAGCGGTATCCTAGCTTTGGAAAGAGCCGCTGCGTTGCTTGATTTTCAGAGTTCGTATCGACGCGGAGTACGTGCAGGCCCTGTTCTCGGGCTAGCTCTTCGGCTTTGTTTAATAAGGCTACCGCCACGCCTTTCCCCTGTGCGGCGGGGTCAACGGCTAAGCGGTGCGTGACCAGAGCTGTTTCTGTTACGTTCCAATCGGCTTGGGCGTATTCCTCGTCTTGGTCATTCGTAAGAGCTGCTATCCCTACTAGCTGACCGTCGAGCTCGGCAATCCACAAATGCTGCCGGGTAATATCTTGCTGAAAGACAGCTTCGTTCGGGTAATCAGCTGACCATTGAAAGTTGCCCGCAGCAATCATTAGTGGCACCACTCGACGAACGAGGGCCAGAATGGAAGGTATATCGGCGGAAGTAGCTTGGCGGACGGTGAGCATAAAAAAGTAGCGCGAAGCTCCTGCTTCGCGTATAGTTGAACAGTTCGTGTTGCAACCTAGCAAACGATCAGCGTTCAACGATACGCGAAGCAGGAGTTTCGCGCTACTTTCTTCTTATGACCTAGCCCCGCTTCAGTACGGCGGCAGCTTCCTTGGCGAAGTAGGTCAGGATAGCGTCGGCGCCAGCGCGCTTGATGCTCATGAGCACTTCCATCATGGTCTTTTCGCCGTCGACCCAGCCGTTTTGGGCAGCTGCTTTCACCAGCGCGTACTCGCCGCTTACGTTGTAAGCCGTGACGGGCAGTGTGGTGGCGTTGCGCACTTCGCGAATAATGTCGAGGTAGCTCAGGGCAGGCTTCACCATCACCATGTCGGCGCCTTCTTGCTCGTCGAGGGCTAGCTCGCGCAAGGCTTCACGACGGTTGGCGTAGTTCATCTGGTACGTTTTCTTGTCGCCTTTCTTTGGCGCCGAGTCAAGAGCATCGCGGAACGGGCCGTAGAACGCGGAAGCATATTTAGCCGTGTAGCTCATGATGCTCACGTTGCTGAAGCCGTTGCTATCGAGCACGTCGCGGATAAAGGCCACGCGACCGTCCATCATGTCGCTGGGGGCAATAACATCAGCACCCGCGCGAGCTTGGGCCAACGACATCTGCCCGAGTACTTCTAGGGTCGCGTCGTTCAGGATTTCGCCCGATTCGGGGTCTACTACGCCGTCGTGGCCGTCGCTCGAATATGGGTCCATAGCCACGTCGGTCATAAGTACGACCTCTGGAAACTGGCGCTTGATTTCGGCAATAGTGCGTAGGTAAAGGCCTTCAGGGTTGGCGCTTTCGCGGGCAAGGCGGTCTTTCACGCCATCTTCCAAGCCCGGAAAAGGAGCAAATGATTTGATACCTAGCTCAACACAGGCGCCAATTTCATCAATGATGCGGTCGGGGGAGAAGCGATGAATACCTGGCATCGATTTTATTTCGATGGCCTGGTTCTGCCCCTCAATCATGAAGAGAGGATAGATAAAGTCGTGAACAGAAAGCGTGGTTTCCTGTACTAAGTCACGGATTACTTGCGACTTACGATTGCGCCGTGGTCGGTGCGTGGGGATAATAGCCATACTACATTCAGAAGATTCAACCGAGGAGAACAACGTGGGCAAAGGTAAGGTTGCCACGTTTGGCAATTTTAGACGCACTCGACAGGTATTATGAGCCCAGCGCTGCTAGCTGCTGACTGTAACCTTCTCGCTTCATCTGAAATACTACCTAGCTTTTTATAGCTGGAACAACTCATTGCCTACTTCTATCCAAGCGTTGGGTCCCAATAAGCCTTTCATGAAGAAGTAGTATCCTAACAATCCAATAGGCAGCCCCACAAAAAACCCGATTCCGCCGCCTATCAAAAAGCCACCTGCTATACCTGCCAATACCAGCAGAATACCTAGCACCAGTAATGCTGGCTGGCCTTCGCCTTCATCCTGCACCTCGCGCACGGCAGTTATGTTGGATTTGCTGAGTAGCCGTGGCCGTATCGCTTGCCTAGCTACAGCAGCTGCGCGCACGATTCTTTTTTTGATTGTGGCCTTCTGCCCTTTGCTAGGTAGCGCCATCTGTAGCGACTTCCCCTGTGCCCTAACTGGAGCGTCCATGTTATTGGCACGCGCCTCGTACACTACGACCGGCAGGTTACTAACGGCTGATACGTGCTGCTCAGGCGGCGTGGCAGCCTGAAATACTATTTGCTCGCTTCGACAGCTAGCGAGACTAACATAGAGGCAAAAAAGTAGAAGACGCTTCGAAGTAGAAAGAACCATGCGGGTGCAGCAGGATGTGGTATAGGTACGTAGAGTCGCACATGGTACGCTGATCGGGCCCCTTATTGCTGCCAAGGCAGAATGGTCTAGGTCTCGATCAACGCACCATGTACGCACTCTGATAAGTTAGAAAGCTAGGAGCACATGCTCGATAATGTCGCAGGCTTCGTGCAGTTGTTCTTGGTTGATAACCAAAGGAGGCGCGAACCGAATGATGTCGCCGTGCGTCGGCTTGGCGAGCACGCCACGCTCCATCAGCATCACGCACACATCCCAGGCTGTACGGCCATCCTCCGTCGGAATGATTACCACAGCGTTGAGCAAGCCTTTCCCGCGTACTTCTTCCACTACGCCGGGGCGCTTGGCTTGTATCTGGCGCATTCGCTCCCGAAAAATTTCGCCCAAGGTAGCAGCGTTGTTAGCTAGCTTTTCTTCTTGCAACACATCCAGTGCCGCCCGCAATACGGCGCATGCTAGCGGGTTGCCGCCAAACGTGGATCCGTGCTGGCCTGGCTGAATTGTAAGCATAATTTCGTCGCGCGCCAACACCGCCGATACGGGTAGCACACCGCCCGACAGCGCTTTGCCTAGCACCAAAATATCAGCGTGCACGCTTTCGTAATCCGTCGCTAGCAGCTTGCCTGTGCGACCTAGGCCTGTCTGAATTTCATCGGCAATGAATAGCACCTTGTGTGCCTGACAGATATCATACGCTTTGGCCAGATACCCCTCAGAGGGCACCACCACGCCCGCTTCTCCCTGAATTGGCTCCACGAGGAAAGCGCACACGTGTGGATCCTTTACGGCTTCTTCCAGCGCCTCTAAGTCGTCGTAAGGGACAACTTGATAGCCAGGGTTATAAGGACCAAACCCGCCGGTACTGTCGCGGTCGGTGCTGAAGGAAATGATGCCGGTAGTACGGCCGTGGAAGTTGTGTTCCGCCACCACAATCCGCGCCTTATTCGGGGCAATCCACTTTTCCTGGTAGCCCCACTTGCGAGCTAGCTTCAGTGCCGTTTCCACTGCTTCAGCACCGGAGTTCATCAGTAGGGCTTTGTCGTAGTGAAACAGCTCGCACAGCTGCTTCTCGGTTGCCCCAAGTTGGTCGTTGAAAAAAGCACGCGACGTCAGTGTCAGCTTCTGGGCCTGCTCCGTTAGCGCCCCAATGATGCGTGGGTGACAATGCCCCTGGTTGACAGCTGAGTACGCCGACAGAAAATCATAGTAGCGTTTTCCTTCCACGTCCCAAAGGTGTACACCTTCGCCGCGGCTAAGTACCACAGGCAGTGGATGATAATTGTGTGCCCCGTAGCGGTCTTCGAGTTCCATAAGCTCGTGGCTGCGGCGGGTGGTAGCAGAAGTAGCTTCCATATAGAAAGAGGTAAACAGGTGGGAAAGCCTACGAAAAGGGCTGTGCTCAAACTTACGGAAAAAGGTAAGTCTAGGCTGGTCAGTTTATTTAAACGAGCCCGACGGCAACCTAGCATACAGCACCCCTCGTACTTCTTACCAAACAATTGATGCTCAACCGTATATAATTCGGCTTTCCTAGCTCGACACTAGACTGACTTAACCTATTCCGCATGGCTTCTCGTTCCTCTAATAAGCGTCACCCTATTCTGACTACGCTGCTCGTTCTGCTTTTGCTAGTAGTAGCGGCAGGCGTTATCGGCTATTTCGCCACCAACAAAGGCAAAGACCTGTTACCAACGTTGGAAAATGTCAGCATGCAGACCGGTAACATCACGCCCGATTCGCTGAAGGCCCAAATGCACGTGCAACTGCGCAATCACGTGCCGCTCGGCATGACAATAGACAGCTTCCGCTACGTGACCTATATCGACGGCACAGCTATTAGTCGCGGCGCCAAGGACCGGCCAACGACTGTGAAGAGCAAGGGCGTTAGCACCTTAGACATCCCCGTGAACATGGACTTGAGCAAAGTGGCTCATAAGATCAAGACCATTCAGCGTGATTGTGTTGACGTAGCCATCACGATGGACGCTTACACGCGTCTGCCACTGCTAGGCACCGAGCGCATTCCAATACGCGCCAGCAAACGGATCTACGTGCCGAAGCTGCCACACTTTGAAATCGCCGACATTGATGTCACCCACCTAGGTTTGAAGGACGGCCGGGCCACCATCACCATCAAAGTAACCAACTACAATCCCTTCCCTTTCACGGTGAAGCGCGTCGCCTACGATTTCCGAATTAGCGATGATATGCAAGTGAAGGGTGTAGAAACGAAGGATGTGTCCTTCCGAAAACGCGGCACCACGATGATGCCTATCCACGTGAAGTTTGAACCGAAAGCTATGCCAAAGGTGGCATTCAAGACGCTGTTTAAAGCCAAGAAGACACCCTATCGTGTTAATGGCTCGATAACTGTAGCGGCTGGCAAGCAAAACCCTAAAGACAGCGAAGTAAAATTCCAGAGCAGCGGCACACTCCAGGACCTAAAGAACATACCGAAGTAGAGAAGCTTGGTATGCAGCTAGCCGCTACTGCTGAAGGCTAGCAATGTATTTACCCACAAAGTTTCCTTCCTCTGTTCCATCAGGCCTGATGATAATCCAGTCCAGCACGTTCTTATCTGAAAACGTGATAGTTTGGCCCTTTTGGTATTCCCTAACTGCGTCTAAGTCACTGACGATTACAGCAGTCACAGAATCCTTGCTCCAGTCTCGCACCTCAGTAAACACTTGCTCAAACACCCCACTTTTGTCGAAAATACGAGCAGTTAAAAAAAGCTTTTCTTCCGATTCGAGGCCCATCAGGTAGCGCTGCTTGGTCTGAGGTAATGAGCGGCGAGCTTTGAGTATAGGTGCCGCAATAACCGCATTGAGCTGTTTTTTTATCTGAAGCGTATTTGTCGCTTCTGGTAACTCATCTTGAGAAGCTACGATTGGCTTGTCAACTAAGCACTGCTGCGCGGAACTACAAACACTTGCTATCAGGATGAAAGCACCTGTTAGTACAATTTTAATCATAACAGTTACGCTATAGGATACGATAGAACTTGGTTGAACACAGCTAAGTATTCTTGTTCTATGCTATCCAAATAGCGTTCCTAAGTTCTCGCAGGGCTGTATCTTGCAGCCTTTCCTTATGCCCAACGTCACGCCCCAACCGCTCCAACCCGGTGATTATTACTTAACACCGGAAGGCTATATGGTCTTCACCGAACAGTATCATTTAAAACGCGGCTACTGTTGTCAAAGCGGCTGCCGACACTGTCCTTGGGGATTTCGAAAGGAGAAAAAAGGGTCGTCGCCGAGTTCTTAATTTAGCTAACCTGCTATTTTTCAGCCTCCCTATTTGGTCTTATCAGACTTTTACCGATATTTGCGTCCCTTTTTCCAGCATTGAAACCTCTAAGTCTCTAAATATCATGGCCCGAGTTTGTGATCTGACCGGCAAGCGTACCCGCGTAGGCAACAACGTTTCGCACGCCAACAACAAAACCAAGCGTAAGTTCTACCCCAACTTGCAGAAGAAGCGCTTCTACATCCCTGAAGAAGATGCTTGGGTAACGCTGAAAGTTGCTGCCTCTACCATCCGTACCATCAACAAGAATGGTATCATGTCGGTCCTGAAGAAGGCCAAGGAGCAAGGCTTCATCGTTTACTAGATTTTGCCAGGA
Source organism: Hymenobacter sp. GOD-10R (assembly GCF_035609205.1). Classification (NCBI taxonomy): domain Bacteria; kingdom Pseudomonadati; phylum Bacteroidota; class Cytophagia; order Cytophagales; family Hymenobacteraceae; genus Hymenobacter; species Hymenobacter sp. GOD-10R. Next base: position 276,783 of record NZ_CP141184.1, on the reverse strand, counting down.
GCTAGCAGCTAGCTTCCTATCCAGTATACCGGCAACGAAACAAGCCCGCATTCTTTAGATGCAAATGCTCGTTTCGTTGCCGATTTTTATGGGTGCCTGTTTTAGCTAGCAGGTGCCAAGTACGTGCAATTCTTGGAACCAGCGACTTGTAAATAAAGTACATAGTCGATTGGCAATTTGATAATTTCAAAAATCGCCGTACCTTTGCAGTCCTTAATCCAAAAAACCCAGTCGAGATGGCTAAGAAAGGAAACCGGGTGCAGGTAATCCTCGAGTGCACCGAGCACAAGAACTCGGGACAGCCGGGTACCTCGCGCTACATCACCACGAAGAATCGTAAGAATACGCCTGAGCGCATTGAATTGAAGAAATTCAACCCCGTGCTCAAGAAGATGACCGTTCACAAGGAAATCAAGTAACCTGAGCAATGGCTAAGAAAGTAGTAGCAACCCTGAAAACAGCTACGGGCAAAGACTGGGCAAAAGTCATTCGCGCCGTAAAATCAGAAAAAACTGGTGCCTATACGTTCCGCGAGGAAATGGTGCCCGTTGACAAAGTGCAAGAGTATTTGGTATCTGGTACCAAGTAAGCTTCGCCTGATGGCATCTTATCTGAAGTGAAGAAGTCCCGCCAGCGTGGGACTTTTTTGCGTTGTAGCGCGAAGCTCCAGCTTTGCGCATTACTGAACAGCTAGCATTAGCTGTTACATTGGTCGTTCACTATCAGCAACGACACGCGAAGCTGGAGCTTCGCGCTACCCCGAACTACATGGGACTTTTCGACTTTTTCAAGAAGGACAAGGAGAACAAGGAGCAGCAGGAGTCGCTGGATAAAGGTCTGGAAAAGACCAAGACCAGCTTCTTCAATCAGCTCAGCAAGGCAGTTGTTGGTAAGGCGAAGGTTGACGAAGAGGTACTCGATGACCTAGAAGGGCTGCTTGTGCACGCCGATGTGGGCATCGATACGACCGTCAAAGTTATCAAGCGCATCGAGGACCGTGTAGCCCGGGATAAGTACGTGAGTACGGGCGAGCTAGACCGTATTCTGCGTGAAGAAATTGCCGACTTGCTGTCTGACAACAACTCCGGTTCGACGGCCGTGTTGGAACGCCCCGACAACACTGGCGTGCCCTTCGTGATTATGGTGGTGGGCGTGAATGGCGTGGGCAAAACCACGACCATCGGCAAGCTAGCTCACCGCTTCCACTCGGCGGGTAAGAAGGTGGTGCTCGGTGCCGCTGATACGTTCCGCGCTGCTGCCGTTGACCAGCTTATTATCTGGGGCCAGCGCGTGGGCGTACCGGTTATTTCGCACGGCATGAACACTGACCCTGCCTCCGTTGCTTATGATGCCGTGCAGAAAGGCGTTGATATGCAGGCCGATGTGGTAATTATCGATACCGCAGGCCGCTTGCATAATAAGGTGAACCTGATGAACGAGCTTTCGAAGATCAAACGGGTGATGCAGAAGGTCATTCCTGACGCACCGCACGAGGTTTTGCTCGTACTGGATGGCAGCACTGGGCAGAACGCGTTCTTACAGGCCAAGGAATTTACCAAGGCCACGGAGGTTTCGGCTCTGGCTATTACCAAGCTCGACGGCACCGCTAAGGGCGGCGTGGTTATTGGCATCTCCGACCAGTTTAACATTCCGGTGCGCTATATCGGCGTAGGCGAGAAAATGACGGATTTGCAGCTTTTTGACCGCCGCACGTTCGTTAATTCATTGTTTTCTAAGAAGTAAAAGCTACTGCCATTGATAAAAACTAGTTCTCACCTTATAGCAAGGAGGGAACTAGTTTTCTATTCTCTGCCTTAGCTCAAATCATATCAATTCAGCAGTACTGTGAAAGTCAGAAGCCAGCAGGCGAATAAAGTAAACGTCATTACCCTAGGCTGCTCCAAGAACGTGGTCGACTCAGAGGTGCTCATGGGGCAGCTCAAGGCCAACCAGTTCGATGTAACGCACGAAGCAGAGCAGTCGGACGCTAACATTGTGATTATTAACACCTGCGGCTTCATCGACAATGCCAAGCAGGAAAGCATCGATACCATCCTGCGCTACGCCGATGAGAAAGAGGCAGGCCGCTTGGAAAAACTCTATGTGACAGGCTGCCTCTCGCAGCGCTACAAAGACGACCTTGAGATAGAGATTCCGCAGGTCGATGCCTACTTCGGCACGCTGGAGCTGCCGCAGATGCTGAAGGTGCTCAATGCCGACTACAAGCACGAGCTAATAGGTGAGCGCCTGATTACGACGCCGAAGCACTACGCTTACTTCAAGATTGCGGAAGGCTGCAACCGCCCGTGTTCATTCTGTGCCATTCCGCTGATGCGCGGTAAGCACGTCGACCGACCCATTGAGGATTTGGTGCGCGAAGCCAAGCGCTTGGCTGGCATGGGCACAAAAGAACTGATTCTCATTGCCCAGGACCTTACTTACTACGGCCTGCAGCACTACGGCGAGCGGAAGCTAGCGGATCTGATGCGCCACCTTTCCGACGTGCCTGGCATCGACTGGATTCGGTTGCAATATGCTTATCCGTCGCAGTTCCCATTGGATGCGTTGGATGTAATGGCTGAGCGCGAGAACATTTGCAAATACCTAGATATGCCTTTGCAGCATATTTCGGATAACATGCTGAAAACCATGCGCCGCGGCATCAGCAAGCGCCGCACGATTGAGCTAGTGGACACCATTCGGCAGCGCGTGCCCGACATTGCCCTGCGCACCACGCTAATTGCTGGTCACCCCGGCGAGACGCAGCAGGACTTCGAGGAGCTGTACAATTTTGTGGAGCAAACCCGCTTTGACCGCCTCGGTATCTTTACTTACTCGCACGAGGAGAGCACGCACTCGTACACGCTGGAAGACAATGTGCCCGCTGAAGTGAAGCAGGACCGCGCCGACCAGATCATGGAGCTTCAGCAAGGCATCTCGCTGGAAATGAACGAGGAAAAGGTAGGTCAGACGTACAAAGTGCTGTTTGACCGTAAGGAGAGCGGCTACTTTGTGGGCCGCACGCAATACGACTCGCCCGAAGTTGACAACGAAGTGCTGGTGCCCGCTACTCCTGATACGTACGTGCGCCTTGGCGACTTCGCAACGGTGCAAATCAACAACGTATCGGACTTCGATTTGTACGGCACGCTAGTGTAACGTCGTTGTGCGACGCCTACTCTTCGAGTAGCGCTGCACCTGTAAGGAACATTTACGACTCTAGCGGGTTCTGCTTGGAACCCGCTGCAAAAGCAGACTCAACGTGGGTCTGCTTTTTTTTTGCGGACTTTGCACCCGCAACCTTTGGCCTTCGTCATGCCCCTTCATCATCTCGATTATAAAACGACCGGCGCTTTTTCCTCGCTTCTTACGGATTACCTAGCCCAGCGCCCGGAGCTTCAACCTTATTATCACCGCTTTCCGGCGCTGGATGCGTTTGAAGCGCAACTAGCAGAGAAGAAACAGGCGTACGCACCCGAAGCGCGCCAACGCTTAGTAACGGCCTTACAGGAGCAGTACACTGGCTTGGCTGACATTCACCCTAATGTGGCAGCTAACCTAGCCCTGCTCGAAAAAGACACTACGTTCACAGTAGTGACTGGGCACCAGCTTAACCTTCTTACGGGCCCGCTGTACTTTGTCTACAAAATCGTGACTGCCATTAAGTTGTGCCAGCAGCTTAAAGAGCGGTTTCCGCAGCACGATTTTGTGCCGGTGTACTGGATGGCCACGGAAGATCATGACTTCGCCGAAATCAACCACTTCAACCTGTTCGGTAAGCGGTATGAATGGTCGGCGGCTGAAGTTGGCGGACCCGTAGGCCGCTTGCCGCTAGGTGGCCTGTCGGAAGCCATCCTCGACCAACTGCCTGCTGATGTACCCGCCTTGTTTCACCAAGCCTACCGCGAGTCAGAAACGCTAACGGAGGCAACGCGCAAGCTCACGCACGCTCTGTTCGGGGAGCTAGGTTTGGTCAGCATCGACGGCGACAGCCCGACGCTGAAGCAGGCTTTCGTGCCAGTGCTAGAGCGGGAAATTCGGGAGCAGGCTTCTAATAAGGCCGTGCAGACCACGAATGCTGAACTGGAAACGGCTGGCTACAAGCCTCAAGTATACTCCCGCCCTCTCAACTTGTTCTTTATCACGGAAGAAGGCAAGCGCGAGCGGCTAGAGCCCGAAGGCGACTGTATTGCCGTGCGCAACACTAGCCGATGTTACAGCCAGGAGGAACTCCTGACTTTAGCCCAACAGCACCCTGAGCAGTTCAGCCCAAACGTGGTGCTGCGGCCTTTGTACCAAGAAATTCTACTGCCTAACCTCTGCTACGTGGGAGGTGGCGCCGAAGTCGCCTACTGGTTTCAGCTTAAGCAAGTATTCGCTGATAACAACGTACCCTTTCCCATCCTACTGCCTCGTAATTCGGCCTTGTACCTAGGTCGTGCTAACGCGGGCAAACTCCGCAAGCTAGGTCTGACGCCGGTTGATCTGTTCAAGCCCCTGCCCGATCTGAAGAAGCAAGTGGGTGCCACCCTAGGTCAGGAAGAAGTAAGTTTGGCGGCTCAGCAACAAGCTTTGGCTGCCGTTTTCAAAGAAATAGCGGACCTAGCCCAGCGCCTTGACCCCACATTAGTAAAGACCGTAGCCGCCGAAGCCCAGAAGGCGGCGGGCGGTGTGGCGGGCCTGGAGAAGCGCTTGAGCAAAGCTGCCGAAGCCAAGCACGAAACAGCTTACTCGCAACTCACTGCATTGAAGGACAAGCTTTTCCCCGGTGGCAGCCTGCAAGAGCGGGAAGACAACGTCTTGTCTATTCTCATCAACAATCCGCAATTCGTGGCGCAACTCCTGGAGGCTTTTGAGCCGCTAGCGCTGAATTTTGTTGTTTTGGAGGAAGAGTAGCGTGCTAAAAGCCGAACTCCGCCAGCAGATGCTTGCCCGGCGCCGCACCCTCGCCCCGGAAGACCTAGCTCAGCGTAATCTGCAGTTAGCGGAGCAACTATTTCAACACTTTGAAGTAGCGGGTTGGCACTGGCTGCACGTGTTTCTGCCCGTTGCCCGGCAGAAAGAGCCGGATACGTGGCTCATCATCCGGCAGCTATGGCGAGAGCACCCCTCGGTGCAGGTGGCCGTGCCGGTTGTACAGCCCGATGGGGTGAGCTTGCGTCATTACCAGCTCACTCCCCAAACGCAGCTCGTTGAAAGCCGCTGGCACATTCCGGAGCCAGTTGGTGCCGCGGAAGTAGTACCCGCCGCTCTCGACGCGGTGGTGTTGCCGCTGCTCGCGTTTGATGAGCTAGGTCACCGGGTGGGCTACGGCAAGGGTTTTTACGACCGATTCTTGCAAGAATGTCGGCCTGACACCGTGCGAATTGGCCTGAGCTTGGAGCCGCCCGTGAAGCGTATTGAAGATGCCTGGGATGGTGATGTGCCGCTGCACGCGTGCATCACGCCGGAACGGGTGTGGCGGTTTTAAGGCATTACTATATAGGACAATACAGCTACACCATGTGGCGTTGGATGAGTACCAATACCTTTCACCTCAACCAACTCATCCCTATGGCCGAAATTCAGCCTTCCGCTCCCGCCGCAAAAGACGGCAAACCGCGCGCCCGCAAAGTGGGCTTCCACCTCGACATGGCCCCGATGGTGGACCTAGCTTTTCTGCTGCTCACCTTCTTCATGCTCACCACCACATTCAGTAAGCCGACGGTGATGACGCTGAACATGCCCGAGCCAGACATTCGCAATACTGCTGTACCCGAAAGCCGGGCCCTTACGCTTATCCTAGGCAAGCATAACCAAGTGCATTATTTCTTTGGGGTGAACGATGCTAGCTCGCACCCAGCACTGCACACAACTACATTTGCCGCCGAAGGCCTACGACAAGTCCTGCTAGACCGGCAACGTCAGCAGCCTGGCTCCGTTGTGCTAATCAAGTCGAGCGACGAGGCAAACTACCAGAACCTAGTAGATGCGCTAGACGAAATGAGCATTACCAATCAGAAGAAATACGCGCTGGTAAACCTAGACCGCACGGATCGGGAGTTGCTTAAGAAAAACGGTTTGTAAAGTAAGTAAGCAAGTCATCAAAAACCTCGTCAGAGCTTTGAGCCTTGGCGGGGTTCTTTTTTTGATTACCTCTACGGCAACACCTGCGTTTCCGTAATTCGAGCTTGTCCCCAGGGCGCGATGCTCACGCGCACGAGCATAATGTGTTGCCGGCCTTTCCGCTCTAGTTCCTTGCCTTTGCCTTCGGGCACATAGTAGCGCTCTAGATTGTAGCGAATATGCAGGCTACGCCGATATCGATCCTCAATCCAGCCACGTAATACAATCTGATCAGGGGGAAGCTCAGTTGGCTCTTGCAAGTAGACGCGCACGGCCTCGTAGGCTTCTCCGGCGGGGCGCAGCACCACGTACACCGCCTGCCGGCGGCGGGGCAACGTCGTTTCCTGCCACAACGCAATTGGTAGTTGGCTAATGGTATAGTTCAGGCGTACATAGTCGCCGTAAAGCAAGTCGCGCGGGTCGACGGGCAAGGTGCGTAGCGTAACGACCCGGCCATAGGCGGTAGTGGCGTAGCCAGCGGCAGCCACGGCCAGAATGAACAGCATCTGCGCTGCCACAAGTAGCAACACCCAACGCCGATGATTTTGAGGGAGCGGAGTGGCCATGAGCAGTTAGCGCGCCGGTTTGTCGGTTGATTCGGAAGCTAGGGTCTGGGCGGCGCGCCGTTGCAAATACCAGCTGAGGCCCAGCAGCAAGATCCCGCCAAGCAGGAAGAACAACGACTTATCCATGAAGCCCCAGGTTAGCTTGAAGTAAGCTACAGCCGTTGTCAGGATGAACAGCACCGTACCAAGCGTCACGCGGTCGGGGTTCTGCTCTTGGTGGGCGCGCCAAAGCAGCGTGCCCGTGTAGGCATAGAGCACTATTAGCGCAGCTATGGCCAACGGTAAGCCACCGGGCAGGTAGAAGCCAGGAAGCAATAGCAGCCAGTCGGTGGCGCCACCCAAGCGGCCCCGTTTGCGCTTAGCTACCAACGATAGCGCAAACACCGCTCCTAACGCCGCCAAATAGGCTAGCAACGGCGGACGGAGCATATCGGTGTAGCTACCTGCTTCCCCAAAAATGGCTAAGCCTAGCATAAACAGAAACGCCGCCGCAATAGGCGGGCCTTGCATAGATCGGCCAGCGGGCCGGTCGGTCTGCCAATCGCCGAGGGTGTAGATCAACATGGCGCCTACGAAGAACCAAGTGATTTTGATGTGCAGGAAGCTCACTAGTAAGCCCGCCTGCCAGAGTAGTCCCACCGATAGTACCGTGCCGATCAAGGAATCTGGGTTGCGCCACCAGTAATAGCCTAGGCTTAGCGCCGTGAAAGCAGCCGTAGCGTAGCTGAACGCGCCAAGTTGGCCGGTGTTGTATCCTTGCACGATGCAGCTAATGACCACTGTCATTAGGAACAGCGCGCGGCTGCGGTATAGGTATGTGAGGCCAGTAGCAGCCACAGCCCACGCCACCAAGCCCGTTACATCGTACCCAATAAGCTGGTACATCTGGCTGACCAAGATGATGGCGGAGCCAAACAAGATCAGACCTAGCCCTACTAACCCAATGCCCAGGGAGTAATTACCGCGCCGCAAAAAATGCTCACCCGCGGCGTAGCTCCCAGCCAGTGAGCTCAGCAGAATACCTAGCCGCAGCGTTTCGGGGAGGCCTTGCCAATTGGCAGCAACTAAGCTCAGGGCGCTCAGCCCTACCAGCAAGCTCCCGAGCAGTGGCAACAAGCCAATGGCTTTTTCATCGGGTGGGTAGAGCCCCAGCAGCCGCTCCTGCTGCTCGGCAGTGATGATGCCCTTCTCCACCCACGTTGGGCTTTCCGTTTCGAGAAATTTACGACTCATAGCTTCTGCAACATACGCAGAATGCGGCAAGGTGAAGCTAGGGTGAAGTGACTCGTTAGTGCATCGTTGCTGGCGACTACTTACCGACTGTAAGCAATACTACTCCCAAATGCCGTTTGCGGCCGTCAGAATGATCGGCTTGCCGTCGGTAACGACCACTGTGTGTTCGTGTTGTGCCACAAAGCCGCCACGATTGCCTATCAGCGTCCAACCGTCTTGCTGTTCCTCGGCGTAGCTAGAAGCCGTGGAGATGAACGTTTCGATGGCCACCACGGAGTTTTTCTTGAAGCGTGCGCGGTTGCGCCCATCGTAGCAGTTCAGGATTTCGTGGGGCTCCTCGTGCAAGCCCCGCCCGATACCATGACCGGCAAGGTTGCGAATGACCTTGTAGCCCGATTTGCGCGCTTCATTCTCGATTAGGCGACCAATCTCTGCGATTCTCACGCCACCTCTAACTTGTGAAATAGCTTTCTGTAGAATGCGCTTCGAGGCATCAACCAGCGGCTGATGGGCGTGTTGGTCGTGGCCGAGCACGAAAGACCCGCCGTTATCGGACCAAAAGCCATCTAGCTCCGCCGACACGTCGATGTTGATCAAGTCGCCTTCCTGCAGCACCTTGTGCGCCGACGGGATGCCGTGCGCCACTTCCTGGTTCACACTGATGCACGTCCAGCCTGGGAAACCGTACGTGAGGCGGGGCGCCGACTTGGCACCTAGGTCTTGCAGGAGCTTGCCGCCATATTCATCTAACTGCTTGGCCGTCATGCCGGGTTGGGCGTATTCCCGCATGTGCTTCAGCGTCAGTCCTACTGCTTCGCTGATTTTTTGCATCCCAAGCAAGTCACTTTCTGAGGCTATCGACATCGTTTATCAGTTGTTCCTAGTTCTAAATAATCTTTATACTTCCGTTGCAACGGCGCGGCCGCTGTTAGACCACTCACTCCACGAGCCTACATATAGCTTCGGAATTGGTAGGCCGGCGTAGGCCATAGCCAGCAGGGTATGACACGCCGTAACGCCAGAGCCGCAATGTACAACCACCTTTTCCGGTTGATAGTTACGAAGTGCTTCCGTGTACTTCTCCCGGAGCACTTCAGGCGCCAGGAAAAAGCCGTTAGCGTCCAGATTGCTGGTAAACGGAATGTTTACTGCGCCCGGAATGTGGCCCGCAATCAAATCAATCGGCTCCTGCTCGCCCCGGTAGCGAATCGCATCGCGCACATCAATGACCAGCTGATCAGGCGCCTGAGCGGCTTGCTCTACCTCCTCCACCGATGCAAATGGCAACTGCCAGCTGCTTTGCGGGTAAATCGGCCCCGCAGCGGGCTGCGGGGCGGTAGAACTAGCGGGAAAGCCAGCCGCAAGTGCCGCGTCTAAGCCACCATCCAACACTTGCACGGCCGGATGCCCTAGGGCCTTCAGCATCCACCAAAACCGAGCAGCGGCATTTGCGCCGTTCTTGTCGTCGTACACCACCACATGCGAAGTCGGGCTAATACCTAGGTGACCTAGCAGCTCCGCAAAGGCTTGGGCGCTGGGTAGCGGGTGCCTCCCACCATCGGCGGGCGTGGCGGCTTTGTGCGCCAGCTCCTCTTCCAGATCTACCCACAGGGCGTCCTCCAGGTGAGAGGCAGCGTACCTAGCCTGCACGTTCGGCCCCGTCCGCACATCGATGAGGACGAGCTCCGGCGTGCCTTTGAGACGGAGCAGTTCTTCGGGCTTGATGATGGGTGACGCTTGTCCTGGCTGGTTATCGGCTACGTTGGTCATGTGTAATATCTTGGCTATCTGTCGGTGCGTTAGTAAACGTCTTCTTTTCTCAAGCCAACACTGGCTTGCTAGCTCGCGTCATCTCCCGCTTTCCGGCCGGGCCAGGTAGCTTTTCGATGAGCCAACCGGCCGCTTTCAGACTCCGCCGAAAGCTGCCTTTGGCGCAGTAGCTGGTGAGCAGGCAGCCCGGCGCAGCGGCTTCGTAGAGTTGGACAAACACCTCATCGGTCCACATATCCGGCTGCTTCTCCGGCGCGAAGGCATCGAAATAAATGACGTCATATCGGTTGGCAGTTAGGTGCGTTTCCTGCAAAGCGCCCGTGATTTTGCGCAGCAGAAAACGGGGCAGCAATGGCACGGCTTCGTCCCAAGCGGCGGCGTGGAGCTGCTCGTAGAACCCGAACAGCTCCGGGTTGAGCAGGTAGCGCTCGGCTTGCAAGCTGGCAATGACCTCCCCCGACAGCGGGTATTTTTCTATCGTGTCGTAGGCCACCGCCACTGGCGCAGTGAGGCCGCGCTGTAACGTCAGCAATGCGTTCAGACCGGTGCCAAAACCAATCTCCAATACTCGCACCGGGGTTTTGTCAGACGCTAAAGCCGGTTCTAATGCGGCACCTAGGTACACGTGCATGGCTTCCTGCACGGCGCCATGCGTGGAGTGGTAATGCTCATTTAGCGCGGGTACGTAGAGCGTACTGGAGCCATCTTCGGTGGTGCGAACTTCTACTTGTATAGACATAAGCATAGAGACATGAGAAGTGAGATCTTTGCGGACAAGACCTGTGAGGCTAGGCAACGTACAAAAGTCTTACTTCTCAAGGCTTCATACTTATTATCTACCAAGCTAATGGCCCGCGTAAAAGTAGCCCTTCCTGATACTTTTCTATTCACGGTTAAGATTCCCGTGCGGATTACTGACCTAAACTATGGCGCCCACCTCGGTAATGACGCGCTACTCAGCATTTTGCACGAAGCACGGGTGCAGTTTCTACAGCACATCGGTATTCCAGAGTTCGAGCCCGAAACCCAGCTAGGCCTCATTATGGCTGACGTGGCCATCGAATACAAAGGGGAAGGTTTCCACGGCGATATTCTTCATATCCAGCTAGCAGCGGCTGATTTAAACAAGTACGGCTTCGACGTGGTGTACTGGGTGAAGGCGCAGGATGACCGCGAAATTGCGCGGGCCAAAACCGGCATGCTGTGCTTCGACTACAACACCCGCAAGCTCCGTCCGTTGCCAGCGGGGATAGTCACTGGCTTGCCAGAGCATAAGTAAGCGCCTGCTCACATGGCCTTTACGCTCTTACTTATTTCGCCACCCGAAGAGAGCCCGAACGAAATTTCGACGCTGGTTCAGTTGTTTGAAGCGGGGCTAGGGTTGTTTCACTTGCGCAAGCCCTATTGGCCCGAGGCCCAATTGGAGGATTACTTTCGAGCAATACCAGCGCTGTTTCATTCGCGTATCGTACTGCACTCGCACTACGCACTGGCTCAGCGCTATGCGCTGCATGGCCTGCACTTGCCCGCGCGCAGTCGCCACACGTGGCGGCCTAGCTTGCTGCCGGTGGGTCAATCATTGTCTACCTCTTTTCACACATTGGAGGAAGTGCAGCAGCACCGGCGCCACTACGACTACGTGCTGCTCAGCCCCATTTTCGACAGCATCAGCAAGGCAGGTTACGGCAGCGCTTTCGACCTAGGTTCTTTGCCGCAGGCCTTGCAGCAGCTACAATACCGGGCGCAATATGCCCCGCACGTAATAGCGCTGGGAGGTATCACGGCAGAAAACGTTGGCGCGGCCCAGCAAGCAGGGTTTGCGGGTGCGGCGGTGCTCGGCGCCGTCTGGCAAGCGCCCGATCCAGTAGCAGCTTTTCAGGCTATCCGATCAAAAATCAGCTAGGCCGTTGCGCAGCGAGGCGACTTGCTCAAAGCCGTGCGCCTGAAGCAGCCGCACCGCCTGCTGGCTGCGGCGGCCGCTGGCGCAATGCACCACAATGGGCTTGTCGCGGGCTAGGGTAGGCAGCGCTGCCGCGAGTTGCCCCAGCGGAATAAGCCGGCCGCCGATGTTGCGCGTGGCATACTCCTGTTCTTCACGCACATCGAGCAATAGCAGTGCTTTCTCGCCTTTCAGCTGTTGCTTCAAATCCGCTGCCGTGATTTCGGGCACCGCATCCGTTTCACAAATAAGTTGATTATCAATCAGCTCGCATGGTATTCGGTTTGCGGCTACTGCCTCAAAAGCAAAAGTTGTGAAAGCTAAGGTCAAGGCATCCAGCATAAGCAGCCGTCCACTGAGCACCTCCCCTACCCCTGTGATGAGCTTAATCGCCTCATTGGCCTGGAACGTACCTACTATGCCGGGTAAAACGCCGAGCACTCCGATTTCCGAGCAGTTGGGCGAGTCGTCGGGTGGCTCGGGAAAGAGACAGCGGTAGGTTGGCCCACCTTGGTAGTTGAAGACGCTTATTTGGCCTTCAAACTTGAAAATAGCACCGAATACGAACGGCTTGCCGAGCAGCACGCAAGCATCGTTCAGCAAGTAACGCGTGGCGAAGTTGTCGGAGCAATCAACTACTAGGTCGTAATCTGCCAGCAGCGTGCGGGCGTTGGCAGCAGCCAGCCGAGCTAGGTGGGGCTGCGCGGTGATGAACGGGTTTTGCGCCCGCAGCTTTTCCGCCGCTACTTCCGCTTTCGGGCGGCCGACATCGGCCGTCGCGTAGAGGACCTGGCGCTGCAAGTTGGTTTCGTCTACCGTGTCGAAGTCGAGCAACCCTAAGGTGCCGACGCCGGCAGCGGTCAGGTATTGAAGCACGGGGCAACCTAGGCCACCGCACCCTACCACCAGCACGCGGGCAGCCTTCAGCTTCTGCTGGCCCTCCAACCCGATTTCTGGCAGGCGAATGTGGCGGTCGTAGCGACGAAATTCGGCAGTAGTCATAGTGGAAAAGTTTAGCAGAATGATGTAGAGGCACATACTTGTGTCTCAATCGTTGCTGAGGTTGTTTAAGCTGCGTCGTTTGGGTGCCAGTCGTTCAACGACGAGACACAAGTATGTGTCTCTACACCGTTTTTTAACGTGCTATAGCCATCAGCGCCGCATCCCAGTCCTTCCAGACGGGTTCATAACCTTGGCGGCGCAGCATGGCGGCAATTTCTTGGGGACTGCGCTCGTCGGAAATCTCGAACTGCTCCAACGACTCCGGCTCCACGATGTAGCCGCCGGGGTTGGTTTTGGAGCCAGCGCTGATCGACGTGATACCTAGCCGCACAATATGGTCGCGGAAAGTGGGCGTCTCGCGAGTTGAGATGGACAGCTCTACTTCTTCGTTGAGCAGACGGTAGGCGCAAATTAGCTGCACCAGCTCGCGGTCAGTCATTTCGACTTTGGGCTGAAGCAGACCTTCGGCCGGGCGTAGGCGGGGGAATGATAAGCTGTACTTGGTTTGCCAGTAGGTGCGCTCCAAGTAATCGAGGTGCAGGGCCGTGAAGAAGCTGTCGGTGCGCCAATCTTCCAACCCAAATAATACGCCTAGCCCCATCTTGTGCACGCCGGCTCGACCTAGCCTGTCCGGCGTTTCCAGGCGGTAGTAGAAATTCGACTTTTTGCCTTTTGGGTGGTGCTTTTTGTAATCATGCTGATGGTAGGTTTCCTGGTATACCAGCACCGCGTGCAAGCCTTCCGGCACTAGTAGCTCATACTCTTCCTGATCCAGTGGCTGCACTTCCATAGAGATCTGGGCGAAGTGCGGGCGTAGCACCTGAATAGCTTTGCGCAGATACTCAACGCCTACAGTCTGGTTGGCCTCGCCCGTTACCAGCAGCACATGCTCGTAGCCCCAACACTTCAGCACAGCCGCTTCTTGTAGCATCTCCACGCCGCTGAGTGTGCGCCGCCGGATCTTGTTATCGAGGCTGAAGCCGCAGTACGTGCAGATATTCTGACACTCATTCGACAGGTACATAGGCACATACAGCTGCACCGTGTTGCCGAAGCGCTTGCGCGTGAGCTGGTGGCTAAGCTGGGCCATCTGCTCCAAATAGGGCGCGGCAGCCGGCGAAATCAACGCTTTGAAATCTTCCAGCGTACGCTTAGGGGCGCGCAAAGCTAGCTCTACATCCGCAGCTGTTTTGGTGTAGATGCTAGCTTTGACGTCGTCCCAGCTGTGCGCGTCGAAGATTGGGCGGAAGCTCATAGTCAACAGAGTTTAAGGTAGTCCGTCATGCTGAGCCTGTCGAAGCATCTCGCTCGCTTCGTTGCAGACGTCAGCACGCGAGATGCTTTGACAGGCTCAGCATGACGATCTTTGTGGGTGTTCTAATCCAGAAAAGCCGTTAGTGGCGAGCTAGCTTCTGCGTGCGCTACAGGTGCCGCAAGCCGCGCCTCATACGCCAACCGTCCGGCTTCTACTGCCATCCGAAAAGCATGTGCCATTTGCACCGGCTGACCCGCAACCGCAATAGCCGTATTCACCAGCACCGCATCGGCACCCATTTCGAGAGCCGCCGCTGCGTGCGAAGGCGCTCCGATACCCGCATCGACTACCACCGGCACCCGGCTCTGGCCAATAATGATTTCCAGAAACTCCCTAGTTAGCAACCCTTTATTACTACCAATGGGCGAACCTAGAGGCATCACGGCAGCTACGCCTACTTCCTCTAGGCGCTTGCACAGCACCGGGTCGGCGTGAATGTAGGGCAGCACTACAAAGCCTAGCTTTGTCAGTTCCTCGGCCGCTTTTAGCGTCTCGACGGGGTCGGGGAGCAGGTACTTGGGGTCGGGATGAATTTCGAGCTTGATCCAGTTAGTCTCCAGCGCTTCGCGGGCCAATTGAGCCGCAAACACAGCTTCTTTAGCGGTCCGCACACCGGAGGTATTTGGTAGTAGGTTGAACTGTGGGTGAGCTAGGTGGCGCAAAATATCGTCCTGGCTATCTGCTACATCCACACGCTTCAGGGCTACGGTCACCAGCTCCGAGCCGGAAGTCAGCAGCGCTTCTTCCATCAGCTCCGCTGAGCTAAACTTGCCGGTGCCAGTGAATAGGCGCGACGTAAAGGTGCGACCGGCAATCGTGAGCGGCTGAGTCATCATACAACAGTAGGTAAACTGGCGAGAGCTGTTAAGAATTGAGTTGCCGCGGCAGCCGGATCCGCCGTGCCCGACACCGCGCCCGATACAGCAACGCCGTGCAAGCCCGTAGCGCGGAGTGCCTCTACATCCGACAGAATGATGCCGCCAATACCAATAATCGGCACCTCAAACCCGGCGGCACGACACTGAGCTAGCAGCGTTTGGTAGCCTTCCAGCCCAAGAATGGGACTTAGATTCTGCTTGGTAGTCGTAAAGCGAAACGGGCCTAGCCCAATGTAATCCACCTTAGCCGCTACCAAGCCTTCGATGTCGGCGAACGTGTTGGCTGTGCCGCCGATAATGTAGTCGGGGCCAAGAATAGCGCGGGCTTCCTGCGGCGGCATGTCTTGCTTGCCAAGGTGCACGCCATCGGCCCCTACTGCCTGAGCTATTTGCGGGTTGTCGTTGATAATGAGCTTAGCGCCGTGTTTACGGCACACCTGCCGCACGTCCAGGGCGAGTTGTTCCCAGGCAGCATAGGAGAGGTTTTTCACCCGTAGCTGCACCCAGTCGACACCGCCTTGGCAAGCTAGGTCAGCTAGCGCGGGTGAGTCGGTTATATAATGAAGTCGGCTAATTTGCATGTTGTCTTCTTGGTTCGTGTAGCGCGGACTTTGTCGTTCGCGTCCGCTTTCATTCACCTCTGTCTTTCCAAGCGCGAACTACATAATTCGCGCTACCGCGTGGTATCCTAGCAGCGTATCGGTACTGGCCAGAAATGCACTAGTGTAAGTCTTCCCTTCGCGGCACGCCTCTACCAGCGAATACCCTTTCGCCAGCCCCGCCAGAATAGCCGCCGATAACACGCAGCCGCTACCGTGTTTTTCGCCGTGCGGTAGGCGCGGCGCGGTAAAAGCGTGCTGGTCGCCATCCACGAAGAGGATATCGGTAGCAACATCCCCATCTGCGTGGCCACCTTTCAGCAGTACCGGACAGAAAGCGGCAACTGCTGCCGCCGATTCTTCGGCGCTGGCAGCCGGCCACAGACGCAACATCTCTGGGCGGTTGGGCGTGAGCAAGGTTAGCTGTTTACATAGTGCCTGTACAAGCGCCTGCCTAGGTTCGCTGTGAAAATCATAACCAGCGCTAGCTTTCAGCACTGGGTCCCAGATGATCTGCACCCGTGGTTGTTGCATCTGCAGCCACTCAAGCAGTTCAGGCAAGTGACCTAGGCTCTCGAACAGCCCAATCTTTACCCACTTAATCGGGAAGCGAGTAAAAAGCAGCCGCGCTTGATCTAAGATGGTAGCCGCTGGCACCCAGCTTACTTGCTCAAACTGCACGTCGTTCTGCACCGTCAAAGCCGTGCACACACCTAGGCCATAGACGCCGTTGGCCTCTATGGTTTTGCAATCAGCCAGTAAGCCGGCTCCGCCGCTAGGGTCGAAGCCAGCAATGCTGAGGGCATATGGGCGAGAAAGTTGCATTGATCAGCTTTGCTTTTGTTAGACAGTCATGCTGAGCTTGCCGAAGCATCTCTACCGCCTCGTTGAACGATTAGAGTTAGCACTGCATGCGAGATGCTTCGGCAAGCTCAGCATGACGGTCTGATTGATTACAGATAAATCTCGCTACCCTTTTCCACGAACTCCCTGGCCTTTTCAGCCAAGCCTTTCGTTAGCGCATCATCCGTAGCCACATCTTGCGCAGCGGCGAAGTCGCGCACCTCTTGCGTGATTTTCATCGAGCAGAAATGCGGACCACACATCGAGCAGAAGTGCGCCACCTTGGCGCCTTCGGCGGGCAGCGTTTCGTCGTGGTACTCGCGGGCGGTGTCGGGGTCGAGGCTGAGGTTGAACTGATCTTCCCAGCGGAACTCGAACCTAGCTTTGCTCAGGGCATTGTCACGGTACTGCGCGCCGGGGTGACCTTTGGCGAGGTCGGCAGCGTGGGCGGCAATTTTGTAGGTGATTACGCCGTCCTTCACGTCCTTCTTGTTCGGCAAACCTAGGTGCTCCTTGGGCGTCACGTAGCACAGCATGGCCGTCCCGAACCAGCCAATCATGGCCGCGCCAATGGCTGACGTGATGTGATCGTAGCCGGGGGCAATATCAGTCGTCAGCGGACCTAGGGTGTAGAACGGCGCCTCGTGGCACTCCTTCAACTGCTTGTCCATGTTCTGCTTAATCAGGTGCATGGGCACGTGGCCAGGGCCTTCGATCATTACCTGGATGTCGTGCTTCCAGGCAATTTTGGTCAGCTCGCCGAGGGTTTCCAGCTCCGCGAACTGGGCGGCATCATTCGCATCGGCAATGGAGCCGGGGCGCAGGCCATCGCCGAGTGAGAACGCCACGTCGTAGGCCTTCATGATTTCGCAGATTTCCTCGAAGTGCGTGTAGAGAAAACTCTCCTTGTGGTGAGCTAGGCACCACTTCGCCATGATGGAGCCGCCACGCGACACAATGCCCGTTACACGCTTGGCCGTCAGCGGAATGTACGCTAGGCGCACACCCGCGTGGATGGTAAAGTAGTCGACCCCTTGCTCGGCCTGCTCGATGAGCGTATCGCGGAACAGCTCCCAAGTCAGGTCTTCGGCCTTGCCGTTTACTTTTTCGAGCGCCTGGTAAATTGGCACCGTACCTACTGGCACCGGGCAGTTGCGGATAATCCACTCGCGGGTTTCGTGGATATTCTTACCCGTGCTCAAATCCATGAGCGTATCGCCACCCCAGCGGCAGCTCCACACGGCCTTATCTACCTCTTCCTCAATGCTCGACGTCACAGCCGAGTTACCGATGTTCGTGTTAATCTTCACCAGGAAGTTGCGCCCGATAATCATCGGCTCGCTCTCCGGGTGGTTGATATTGGAGGGAATAATAGCCCGGCCAGCCGCTACTTCGTCGCGCACAAACTCGGGCGTGATGAAGCCCTGCGGCGTGTTCGCCCCGAAGCTGTAGCCTTCGTGCTGGGTTTTCAGCGCGTCATCATTGGCTATCTGGTCGATGCGCTGGTTTTCCCGGATAGCGATATACTCCATTTCGGGCGTGATGATGCCTTGCTTGGCGTAGTGCAGCTGCGTCACATTTTGCCCCGACTTAGCCCGATACGGCCGCCGAATGTGCTCGAAACGCAGGTGGTCTAGCTTCTCGTCATCGGCGCGAAGCTGCCCATATTCAGATGATACGCCGGGCAGTTCTTCCACGTCGCCGCGGTTCACAATCCACTCTTCGCGCAAACGGGGCAGCCCTTTTTTTAGGTCGATTTCCGCGTCTGGGTCGGTGTAGGGGCCGCTGGTATCGTACACCGTTACGGGCGGGTTCTCCTCTGTGGGGTTGGTGAAGTCGAACTTGCGTTGGGTGTCCGTCAGAACGATTTCGCGCATCGCCACCCGAATGTCGTAGAGTTGGCCGGGCACGTAAATCTTGCGCGAGCCGGTCAGGGGCGCGCGTTCCACCAGCGTCTGCTGGGGTGCTTGGTCTTTTTTCATCGTAAAAAAGAAGGAGGGGAAATGCGCGGCCTAGCCGCCCTGCGTTGCGCGGATTACGGTAATGCGGTCTTGGGCTTGGAGGGCATAGCTAGCCCAATCCGTGCGGGGCACGACCCGGTCGTTCACGGCTACTGCTACGCCGCGTTGGTCGGCGAGCTGTAGCTCGGTAAGGGCAGCCGCCAACGTGGGTTCCACGGTGGCTTCGTGCGGTTTATTGTTGACGTAGAAAACCATTGAGCTAGGTTTAGCTGGTTGATTGTCAATACAATAAACTTCAGTAGGTGCACGCCCCAGCACACAGGCTCTCGCTTCTCACTTTTCCCTTCGCCAGCATTACCTGGATCAGGTTCTAAGGGTATTTCTCAGTCCCGCGCGGCGGAACACCCCTAAAGTTTACTGCGAGCAAGGTAAGCGGATTTATTTTACTTCCACAAATAAAATTGCGAAGTATACCAAGGTCTTATACCTTACTGAAGACAACCGCACACCACCTAGCCTCTCTTAATTTATACCACATAGAACGGCCCGACCGTCGGCCATCCCTGCTGCTTCTACACTGTTCTTTTCAACCTCAAGTACTATGAAACTCAGTTCTTATTGCCTGGTATTCTTGCTATTTAGCTGCTCCGCCTCCAATGCTACATCATCTGAGGAAACAGCGGCTACGTCTATTGCGGCCGTTACCGCGTCGGCTGCTCAACCCATGGTGCTACAGGAAGTAATGGAGCAACATGTTTTTTCTAATCGGAGTAAGCCCGATCAATTCAAACTTCAGCTAAAAGGCAAGGACGTACTGACGGGTACGGTGAATTTGAGCATCGTATCGGCCGAGGGCGAAACGCTGTGGAACGACCAATTTCCCGCTACTTATCTCTTGGATTACGGCTTCGACACGTACGCTGGCGACAGACCAACGGACGCGCAGCGCACCGCTTACATCCAGAAGCGCATGAAAGAATTCTTTGTGGACGACAGCTTCCTGAACCAAGCAGTGAAAGCAACCGACAAGCTTGATACGAACTATACCGCAGATAAAAAGAGCTGGGAAGAAGCCAAACAAACTGGCTTGCCCGGCTTTTTCTACAACATTGGCGAAGAGAATGGCCGCCGGTTGGTTTACTCCCCGAGCCAGCGCAAGGCAGTTGTAGTACAGAGCTGCTGCTAGCACAAACAACCTAGGTCGTGTAGCGCGAAGCTCCCGTTTCGCGCTGCGTTGAACGAAATTGTTGTTACCAACCTAGATACTGGTCGCTCAACGAGGCGCGAAGCTCCTGCTTCGCGCTACACCGTTCAACGATGAGGCGCAAAATATTGCGTCTCTACTATCCAAAGGGAACCCAACTGCCTGCTAGGTTGTATCTTTGCAGCTATGATATCCTTGCCTGTACTCACCAAACGCGACATCCGCAAACTCACCCCCGACGAGCTCAAAGCCTTTATGGTGGAGCACGGCGAAAAACCGTTCCGCGCCAAGCAGGTGCTGGAGTGGCTGTGGAAAAACACGGCTTCGTCGTTTGAGGAGATGAACAACATCTCCCTGAGCACGCGGCAGTTACTGGATCAACACTTTGCCATCAACGGGGTGAAGGTGCAAAACCAGCAACTTTCCAACGATGGTACCATTAAGTCGGCGTTCCGGCTGTACGATGGCAATATTGTGGAGGGTGTGCTCATTCCGCACGACACGCGCATGACAGCCTGCATCTCTTCGCAGGTGGGCTGCTCGCTCACGTGTAAGTTTTGTGCCACGGGCTATATGGAGCGCAAGCGCAACCTCGACGCGGCCGAGATTTACGACCAAGTAGTACGCATTCGGGAGCAGTGCGAGTCTCAGTACGGCACGCCGCTCACCAACATCGTGTACATGGGCATGGGTGAGCCGCTGCTGAACTACGCCAACGTCGTGAAGAGCGTGGAGCGCATCACCGCTCCCGATGGCTTGAACATGGCCCCGCGCCGCATCACGATCAGCACGGCCGGCATTGCCAAGATGATCAAGAAGCTAGCCGACGATGATGTAAAGGCAAACTTGGCCTTAAGCCTGCACGCCCCGAACGACGCGAAGCGCAACGAGATTATGCCGATTAACGAGGCTAACTCATTGGCAGCTTTGAAGGAAGCATTACAATACTACCACCAGGTAACAGGTCGCAAAGTAACCTACGAGTACATCGTATTCGAGAACTTCAACGACACCTTGCAAGATGCGGAGGAGCTGTTCCAGATTACGAAGTGGTTGCCTTGCAAAGTCAACCTCATTGAGTATAACCCCATCGAAAACGCTAGCTACCGCAACACCGGCGATGATAAGCTGGTAGCGTTCCATAAGTACCTAGCCGACCGCGGCGTGCAAACCAACGTGCGCCGCTCGCGCGGCAAAGACATCGATGCGGCCTGCGGACAGCTCGCTGTGAAGCAGAAACCAGTAGAAGCTTAGGATATTTTCTCCAACAAAAAGCCCCACGGTTGTAGAACGGTGGGGCTTTTTGTTTAAGTAAGTATTACTTAACTGCATGTGCAAACTTCCTATCACCAAACAAGTAGCTTACCCCAATATCTGCACCTCCGAAAGGCGTGCCCCACCCAAAGAAGAAAGGAACTAGGTTCTTATTCAGAAGTAATTGCGTTCCGAGCGTTACATGCGGTGCGAGTAGATAACGCAAGCTGATTCCTCCTACAAGGTGTGGTTGAATTGCTTTGTTGATCGGATAGTTATACGTCTGCGAATAAGTTGAAGAAGTTTGAAAGGTTGTCTCTTTTTCGCGCCCATGTACGATAGTAATACCCGCTAACCAGTCGAATTGCAAACGCCGCTGTGTTTGGCTTTTCCGGAAGCGAGCTAACAGCGTTACTGCCGTACTGCGTGTATCTCTCTCCGTTCGGTAAGTATATGTTTCACCATTCAGCACGCTGGTGTTACTTAAATTCTTGATCTGACGACTGTATCGAACCTCCCCCTGAAGCGCAACACGCGGTTTGATTGTATAGCCTATCGCTAAGTAGAGTGGTTCTGCCTCGCAGTAAGGCCTATTAACCGAATTATAGCTGTGATAAGTAGCTCCTACTCCCACGTACCAGTACTTAGGGGCTGCCGCTGTATCCGGAGGCAATGCTTGTTTTCGAGCAACGACACGCTCCTCCTGCTTTTGTTCATACAGCGTTTGTTGGCATTGCCTTTCAATAGAATTTCGTACCTGCTGAAATTCGCGCTCGGAGTAAGACCGGGTACGCACCTCGCCATTACGGAGCGTAACCTGCAACAAGATAGAACCGCGCGTGCTGTCGAGGCTTGCGAAACGAAAGAAGCTAGCTTTCTGGAAGTCATCCAAACGGTATGCGGAGAATAGACCAAACGCTAGCTTTTCCTGCTGATCGATGACTTCACCAACTATTGGATGCACGGTCACGATCCTGCTCACTTCTTGCTGCGCGTAAGCTGCATTACCTAGCATACAAAGGCTGAGCACGCTCACTGTTTTTGCAAAGGCAGATAATTGATGTCGCATAAAAAATTATATCTCCCTAAAACACCCTGATTATTTGATGGACACAAGACTTCCAAGTGATTATTTAACAATCATTTACCGCGCTTTACCAAAACGATAGGCTACTTCCGCGTAAACAGGATAAATACCGCCTACTCCTGTTCCGTACAGAAAACCTAGGCTGCCGCTAAGCCGAGTGGCCGCTACTCGCAGACCGAACAAGCCCGCAAAGCCTCCATCGAAGATGTACGTCTCATCGAGCAGCGAAATGCGCCGGGATATCCGCGTGGCTCCACCAACTACAACTATTGGAGAGCTGCTTAAATCCCCGGAAGCAAAGCCGTAGCCTAGCCCTAGCGTTAGGTTGTTGTCGGCTGTTCCGTAAGTACCTAGTCCGTACCCAAGCCCTCCACTCGACCCAAAAATGTTTGCGTAGAGCACGCCCCCACCGACGTGTAACTTCTCACTTACCGGAAAGCCAACTTTCGGCGTTAGTGCAAAGGCATTAAGCCCAACGCCTGGCAACAACGGAATCAAGGCACCGACGGAAATATTATCGGTGATACCATAATTAGCACCTAGAAAGAAGATATCAATGTCTTGCACGTAGCCTTCGCCTTTGCGCAACGTGCGCGCAGTAGGCGCAAAAAAGATGCGCGTACCATTGCCCAACGGTTCCCACCCGCGGCTTATCTGCGCGCCGGAAAGCAGTTGCAGCCGTTGGATGTTGGACTTCTGAATGGTAACGCGACCTAGGTCTTTGGTCGAAAAATCCAGTTCATTGTCGCGCCGCGCCAACAGCACACCGATGAAGCTGTTGCCCGAAAGCAACTCCACAGAATACGTGGAGCCGATGGAGTCACCGCCCGTCACGTTCTGCATCTGCTTGCTATAGCGCTTCAGCTCTTGGTCGCGGGTTTCGATCTGGCGCCGCACGTTTTCAAACTCATTGGTTGTGAAAGAGCGCATCTTAACATCGCCATTGCGCAAGGTGGTTTGTAGCGTGATAGCACTGCTCGTGCTGTCGTTGCTCGTAAACTGCACAAACCGAGCTTCCTGAAAGTTGTCGGCGTTGTAATAAGGGAATAACCCATACTTGCTTTTCTCTTCGGCATCAACTACTTCCCCAACCAATGGACTCACAACAAGCGTCTTCGCAACAGGTGGATTGGTTTGTTGGGCGCGAGCAGCGGTAGTGAGCAGAATGGCGCCTAATAGGAACGTCGCCTTAAGGGAAGCTAACATATAGGTGTAGATAGAAGTAGACAGGAGTAAACCTAGCATTTCCACCCTATATACCAGCTACTTACTCGCACAAAAAGCAGCTATAATCTAACTTTTCAGACGCATAAAAAAACCCGCTTTTCAGATTTGAAAAGCGGGTTTCTGAAGTGAATACGCAGTTATTTGATTACATAAATTAGACTTTTCGGCTGCTACTTACGCACGCCAACGTCCAGTAGCACGAGGACGGCCAGTCGTAATTTCTTCCTTGCTTTCGCCCTCTGGCACCTCACGTGTTTCGATGCGTACGGCGTGGGCTTTGGGCTGTACTTTCTGCCCAAAGGCATCGGCAAATTCCTGCGTAAACTCGGCCCCGAAGAAGATAATGAGCGACGAGTAGTTTACCCAAACCAGCAGTACGATGGCCGACCCTGCTGCCCCGAAGGCAGATCCTGGATTAGCGTAAGAGATATAAAAGGCAATCAGATACTTACCTAGCACGAACAGCGCTGCCGTAATGAAGGCTCCAATCCACACGTCGCGCCACCGAATAACAGCATCAGGCAGAAAGCGGTAAATCATGGCGAACAGTGTGGTGGTAACTGCCAAGGATATGGAAAAGTCGACCAGCTTTACGGCCACTATGCCGGCATCCTGCCATACATGTTCCAAATAGTTGGTAAACACTTGCAGTACAGCACTGATTACGAACGAGGTAAGCAGCAGCAGTGCCACACTCAGGATAAGGCCAAACGAAAGCACTCGGTCGCGTAGAAACTGTACGATACCGTTGCGGGGCTTGGCTTTTAGATTCCAGATATCGTTGATGCTTTCTTGCAACGTCACGAAGAACGTGGTAGCTGTAAAAATTAGCGTGCCGACACCTATAGCGGTGGCAATACCGCCACGTTGTTGAAGGGTGAACTTAGCAATGCTTTCCTGCATGAATTGCGCCGACTCAGCTCCGACAAAGCCCTTCAGCTGCCCGTACACCTGCCCCGTCACGGCTTCGTTACCGTAAATAGCACTGGCAATCGTAATAACGATAAGCAACAGTGGTGGTAGCGAGAAAATGGTGTAGTACGACAGCGCGGCCGAATGCCGAAATGAGTTGTTATTGCTAAACTCGGAAGCCGAAGCTTTCAGAATAGCGACAATATCAGAGAAGCGGTAGTGAGCCATAAAATAGGTAAAAAGGAGCGCTTGCCCTAGGTTGTGTACTAAGTAGTACGGGGTTACGGCGCTTGCGTTCGATCAGATTGCTTTTACCCCAGCCTAGCAAGACCAGATGCTAGTGCTTCTGTAGCGTCCAGGTTAAGGTTTGCACGGGCGCCATGCGCAGGGCAGCGGCTAGCTCCGCATCATCCTTGAACTGAAGCTGGCTGAGCGTGCTAGCCTCCACACTGACTGTAAACTTCTCTACCGAAAACGGCCAGGGCGCCACAAGCACCGGCCCCTCGGGCGCGGGCTGGCTCACATCGTAGCGCCGGCCGTCGGGGCCGATGCTGACCTCGAGGGCCCGACCCATTTCGGGCAGTTCGTGGCGGCAGAAGATCAGTGAGAGCCGGTCGCACCACTGCATGAGGTCGTAGGCCTGCTGCGCTTCTTTCTTATTTACCTTCAATGCTTTTCGCCACTGTTCCTGGTTGGCTTGCTGCTCATCGAGGAAGCTAGGTAGCGCTGGCTGTTGCGCACGCAGTGGCTCGTACAGAAAGCTCAGGTGCATACTGGTGAGTAAGCTGCGCCACTGCCCTTGAAACCTAGCCGCGCGTAGTACACCCGTGGCTTGTTCCAACGAAAATTCCTTCATCGTGAAGTTAGCGGGCGCACCGGCAGGCGTCAGGCCGTAGTGGCCGTCCCAGTGCTGCTGCTCGTCGTCGTGCTGAGCGGTAGCAGCCAGTAGCCCCACCCAGCGGTCAGCGGGGCCAAAGGGCTGCCAATGCCAAGCTAGCTGAGCGGCAAGCAAGGCGTGAGCTTGCTGGTAGATAATCTGCCAGCCTTCGGGCGTATAGTTTACAATCATGGAAGCTTTGTACGCAAAAAGCGGAAGAGGATACGCCGGCCTTATTTTATCGTTGTACTGTCGAGCTACGTCAGCGTCTTATCCGTATAGGGCTAGATTTTTCTCCTCTTTTTCTAGCTGTTCTATGAAAGCGCTGTCTACCGTTCTGCTGCTCACCATCTCCAACCTGTTCATGACCTTCGCCTGGTACGGGCACTTGCAATTCAAGAAAATAACGTGGCTACACGGGCTCGGTTTGGTAGGGGTGATTCTGATCAGTTGGGGTCTTGCCTTTTTCGAATACGTCTTCCAGGTGCCGGCCAACCGCATCGGGTTTGAGGAAAATGGCGGGCCTTTCAATCTGTTCCAACTCAAAGTTATTCAAGAGGTTATTTCCCTTACGGTATTCACGTTGTGCGCTGTGCTCGTCTTCAAAACCGACAAGCTAGGCTGGAACCACTTAGTCGGGTTTGCGCTGTTGGTAGCGGCCGTCTATGTCATCTTCCGCAAATGGTAGCCTAGCCTCGGTTGCAAGCCAGCGCTACACGACGGATCGGACTTCGTGCGTTGAAGGAGGCAGGTTATCTTGGCATAACTTGTGGCCGGGCTGCCGTGCGGCTACCTGCTGCTCTTCCACCTCGCTTCCCTTATGCAAAAACTCTACGTTTTCCTGACCGGGTTGCTTCTGCTTTTCAGTCGGTTGCCAGCAGCCCAGGCTCAGAAAGTAGGCTTGGTACTGAGCGGAGGTGGTGCCAAAGGCCTAGCCCACGTGGGCGTGCTAAAAGTGCTAGAAAAGAACAACATTCCCATCGACTACATCATCGGTACGAGCATGGGTTCGGTGGTGGGCGCCATGTACGCAGCGGGGTATGCGCCCTCGGAAATCGAGAAGATTGTCACGAACCCGGAGTTTCAGAACTGGGTGTCGGGCCGGCAGCTCGAAAGCAAAACCTTCAACTACCTGAACTCTGATGCGTCGCCGGCAGCCCTGCGGGTAGGCGTGGCCATCGACTCGTCGTTGCGGACGCGCATCACCCCCAACTTAATCAACGACGTCAACCTCAACTTTGTGTTAGCCAAGCTCCTTGCCCCGGCGGGGGCTACTGCTAACTACGACTTCGACAAACTGTTTGTGCCCTTCCGCTGCCTAGCGGCCGAGGTATTTACCCGCAACCAAGTGGTGCAGCGCAACGGCTCGCTGTCGGATGCGGTGCGCAACTCAATGGCCGTGCCGTTGGTGTTCCGTCCCATTCGCAACCCCGACGGCCGCTACCTTTTCGACGGCGGCATCTACAACAACTTTCCCACCGACGTGATGAAGGCGGAGTTTGCGCCCGACATCATCATCGGGGTGAATGTGGGCGACGTAGCCTACAAGAAGTATCCGTTCCAGAAAGACGATGAGCTCTTGGCCGGCACCCTGGTTTTTTTGGGCGCGAGTGTGGCCGATACGCTGGCGGTGGGCCCCAACGGCGTGTTTATTCAACCCGATCTGGAGGGCTATGGCTCCACGGATTTCGACAAAGTGCGCGAGTTGATCGACCTAGGTACCAAAGCAGCCCAGGCGAAGCTACCCGTGATACTGCGGCGCATCGAGCG
Source organism: Hymenobacter sp. GOD-10R (assembly GCF_035609205.1). Lineage (NCBI taxonomy): Bacteria > Pseudomonadati > Bacteroidota > Cytophagia > Cytophagales > Hymenobacteraceae > Hymenobacter > Hymenobacter sp. GOD-10R. The sequence goes on along the minus strand of NZ_CP141184.1, from coordinate 250,241 downwards.
GCGCGTGGATACGCTAGCATTGGCGGCGCGCCGCACAGCCTTCCAGAACCAAGCACCCGCTCCGGTTTTTGACCGGATCACGGTACAGGGCTTAAAAACTAGTCAAAATGCCTATGTACGCCGCTTTTTTCAGCGCCAGGGCCGTACCTACACCATCGACGACATCGAAGAAGGCTACTACCGCTTGGCCTCCGACGACTTCTTCCGGGGCGTGTATCCGCGTATCCGCTACGACAAAGAGCAAGGGGGCTACACGTTCAGCGTAGATGCCAGCAAGAACAACAACTTGTCGGCGGAGCTAGGCTTCGTGCTAGCAACCAGGCCCGTGGATAATATCTACCTAGGTCTAGAGTTTCGCTACCTGAAGAAATTCTTGTACACCACGGCCGCCAACGTAAGTTTGGGCCGCTTCTACAACGCCGGGCAAGGCCGCTTCCGCATTACGATTCCCGAAAAGCTGCCCTTTTACATCGAGCCGACCATCACGTACAATAACTGGAGCTACCAGAAGACCGGCGGCTTGCTGGGGCGCGACATTCAGAACACGCTCATCGCACAAAGCGACCTGAGTGCCACCGTGCAAGGCGGCATTAGTCCGAACTACCGCAGCCGGGTGACCTTGGAGCTAGGTTACTTCGGCAACCAGGACAACTACGCCAATGTGCGCACCGTCTCGTCAGGCGATACGCTCGACCGTACCCGCTTCCAAGGACTCACGGCAGCGCTGCGCTTCACTCGCAACTCCCTGAACCGTAAGCAATATGCTACGGGCGGCCGCCGCGCAGCTATCAGCATTCGGGCCGTGCAGGGTACGGAGCGCTATACGCCGGGCTCCACCTCGGTGCGCACCCTTCCTTATTCCGACGACCATCATTGGCTTCAGTTTTCGGCCACAACAGAGCAGTACTTTCCGGCTGCCAGCAACAAGCAGACGTGGGGATACTTCGGGGAGGTGATGGTGAGTGGGCAAGGGCTCTTCACTAATTACCGTTCCTCCCTCACAACGGCGCCAGTCTTTGCCCCGTTAGTGGATTCGCGCACGTTGTTTCTGAACAGCTACCGGGCGCCGCGCTACGCCGCCGCCGGGCTGCGGTTTTCGCACACGATATTCGGCAGCCTGGAGTGGCGTTCCGAAGCCTTTGTTCATCTGATTTACAAGCCATTGGCGGAAGCCGTCAACCAACGAGCCATTACGCGCAAGGGCTTCGATCGGCCGCGGCTTACGGCCAGTTCGGGCTTTGTCTACTTTACCCGCCTAGGCCCGTTGGCCGTGCACATCATTCACTACGACGACTCAGCCAAACGCTGGGGCGTGTTTGGTCATGTGGGCTTTCTGCTATTTCACAGCCGGTCATTGGAGTAAAAAGCGGATCGTGCTAGCCCTCTGCATTGGCATCGGGGTATTGGGGCGGCTGGTGCTCAGTGGCGGCCGTAGGAGCCTCGGAACCTGCCAGTATAGCCATCGGCAAAGGCTGGTTGTGATATAGCAGCTTAAATAGTAAGGTAGCCAGCCACATAGCCAACACTGGCGCCACCACGTAGAGCCACAAACTGGCGTAGCTCCCCGCCGCCACGGCCGAAGCCAGCGAGCGGGCCGGATTGGTGCTCATACCCGAGTAAGGCTCTTCAAAAACAATGTAAACAGCCAGCAAGGCTCCTAGCAGCCAACCGGCTTTGTTGTGCAACCGCTTGGAGTGCAGCGCCGTCAGCAAGATTAGCATGAGCACCAACGAAATCAGAAACTCCGCCCCCACTGCCACCCAAAGGCCATCTTTGCCGGGTTCAGTCAATACATAGTTGACTTCCGGGTGGGCATACCAAGTACCTAGCAGCCTTTTAATTAGCTGCGCGCCCGTCACGGCACCTACTACTTGAAACAGCACATACCACACGGCGTCTACGCGGTTCACTTTGCCGAGCTGCCAAAAAGCCAAAGTCACGGCGGGGTTGAAGTGGGCACCCGAGCGCCGTCCCCACGGGCTATACACCATGAGTACAACCAAAGTGCCCACTACCAACCCCACCACCGCACGACCTAGGTATTCGCGTCCCTCGAGCCACGAATGAAGAGGCGCTGAGGGGTGCTTCACGGCTATTGTAATCAGGCTAGCCACTATAATAAATAAGGCCGCCCCCGCAGCTTCGGTGAGGTAATGCTGCCAGTTCTGACGCCACCCCGCGCGCAATCGTTGCCCAAAATTGATATACATACCTCACCTAGTAATTGCGCGATGAAATTTTGCGGCTTAGAGTCAGTGGCGCAAACTAACCGCGAACTTTCGCAGCAGCGCCGCCACTTCCTGGGGTGCTTCGTAGGGCAATAGGTGCCCCGCCCCGCTAATAATTTCCAGATGCGTACCCTCGGGCAGATACGGTAGCGTTTCGAGGCCGTGCACCGAAGGCGACATCACAGCATCCGCATCCCCAACGAGAATAGTGCAGGGCACCTTGATGTCGCCTAGCCGGTTGGTGATATCCTCCCGGCTACCGCGCAGCAGCCACGCGTCCCAAGCCTCGCGTGTGCTATGCAGGTTGTCTTCTATGATCTGCGCCTTTATTTCGGTGCTGACCGGCTTGGCCGTAATATGGGTAAAATTACCCAGCGCGGCCGCCGTATTGCCGTAGGCGCGCAGCGAGTTGGTGCGGTCTTCGTCCGTCATGGGCTCGGGCGTGGGCGGCGAGGGCGAAAGCAGCACCAAGCCGCGCAAGCCAGTGGGTTGGCGGGCTGCTAGGTCTAGCGCAATTTTGCCGCCCATGCTGTGGCCAACCAGGATGAAATTGGTGAGCTGCTTCTCCTTGATCAGGGCCGCAACTGAATCGGTGTAAGCCGCTACGCTGTGGCCGCCTTTCGGGGCTGGCGCTCCGCCAAAGCCACCTAGGTTGGGGGTGAGGCATTCAAACTCGGGGGCTAGTACATCCGCGACCTGTTCCCACTCATGGCCGGCCCCGGCCCAATAGTGTAAGCAAACGAAAACCGGATTAGGAAAGGAACTGTCGGTGCTGGGCATGGTGGGGCTTTGGGTATAGGCTCCACTACGCAGAATCTAGCTCTTCGGCTACTCGGCGCTAGCTGATATAGAGACACCTACTCGTGTCTCCATCGTTACTCGTGTTGTTTTGGCTGTTGTCAGCTAGTACAGTTAGTACAGTTGTTTTAAGCCTGAGCCATTCAGCGACCACATTTACCGCCACCGGATCTTCTGCCCGGCTTGGCTGGCGCGCAACCGCTCCGGCACTTTGCTGAGAATAATTTCGCGCAACGTAGTGAGGAGCGGCGTGCGCACGAAGCTGTGGTGCACCACCAGGCTCACTTCGCGCACGGGTTCGGGCGCCGTGAAGCGCTTGAGCATGGGGTTACCTAGCTCCTGCAACACCGATAGCTCAGGCACCAGCGTGTAGCCGTGGTTGTGACGCACCAGCTCTTTCAGGGTCTCGATCGAGCCACTTTCGTAGCTGAAGGTGCGCGGCAGCGCATTAGCCGCTGGCGTACAGATGTTCAGAACCTGATGACGGAAGCAGTGGCCTTGTTGCAGAAGCCACATTTCGTGTGCGGCTAGGTCGGTCGGCTGCACGGTAGGCTGGCTGTAGAGCGGGTGGCCTTCGGCAACGTACGCCAGAAAGGGCTCTTCCAGCACGGGTACCTCGCGCAAAGCTCTATCTTCCAACGGCGTTACCAGAAGTCCTACGTCGAGCTGGTTGTCTTTAAGCCGCTGCGTAATCGCATCGCTCTGCAACTCCTCTACCCGCACCCGCAGCTGCGGGTGGCGCTCTACTAAGTCTAGCAAAAACAGTGGTACCAGATAAGGCGCCAGGGTCGGGATGATGCCTAGGCGTAAGTCGCCGACCAACTCGCCTTTTTCTACTTGGATCAGTTCGCGCAATTGCTGGGTTTCGCGCAGTACTTGCCGGGCTTGCTGCACCACTTTGGCGCCTACCACCGTGGGCTCCACCCCTTTCTTCTTTCGGTCGAAGAGCAACACCCCTAGCTCCTCCTCCAGCTTTTGCACTTGCATACTCAGGGTTGGCTGGGTGACAAAGCACTTCTCGGCAGCCAACACAAACTGCCGGTGCGTGTCGAGGGCTACAATGTATTCAAGCTGCTGCAAATTCATGCTCAAATATAATCACCAGCTATACTTAGATAAAGAATATCAATTTTCGTGATACAAATTTAAGCTCAACCTTTGTGCAGTCGAAAGCCGGCTTTGGCTAGCTTCTCGGCCGCCCTACACGCTTTATCCCTTTATCTCGCATGGAAGAATCAACTCAACCGAAGAAGCTGACTACCGCTTCAGGTCGCCCCATTTTCGACAACCAAAACTCGATTTCGGCCGGGCCACGCGGGCCGCTGTTGTTGCAAGACTACTTCCTGCAGGAAAAGCTAGCGCACTTCAACCGCGAGCGGATTCCGGAGCGCGTAGTACACGCCAAGGGCTCAGGCGCTTACGGCACCTTCACCGTTACTCACGACATCACCAAGTATACCCGCGCTAAGCTGTTCAGCCAAGTGGGCAACCAAGTACGCACCTTCCTGCGCTTCAGCACGGTAGGCGGCGAGAAAGGTTCGGCTGATACCGAGCGCGACCCTCGTGGCTTTGCCCTACGCTTCTACACCGAAGATGGCAACTGGGACATTGTGGGCAACAACACGCCGGTGTTCTTTGTGAAAGACGCCGTGAAGTTCCCCGACTTCATCCACACCCAGAAGCGCGAGGCTCGCTCCAACCGCAAGTCGCCCACGATGATGTGGGACTTCTGGAGCCTGAATCCCGAGAGCCTGCACCAGGTTACCATCCTGATGTCAGACCGCGGCACGCCTTATGGCTACCGCCACATGCACGGTTATGGTTCGCACACCTTCTCGCTGATCAACGCGCAGAATGAGCGCACCTGGGTGAAATTCCACTTCCGCACCGAGCAGGGCGTGAAGAACTTCTCCGACGAAGAAGCGCGCCTGATGAAGGCCGAAGACGCTGACTTCGCTCAGCATGACCTCGTGGACGCCATCGACAACGGCAATTTCCCCCGCTGGAAGATGTTCATTCAGGTGATGACCGAAGCCCAAGCGCGCACCTTCCGCTGGAACCCCTTCGATATCACGAAAGTGTGGCCCCAGGGCGAATTCCCGCTGATTGAGGCCGGCGTACTGGAGCTGAACGAGGTGCCGGTGAACTACCATGCCCACGTCGAGCAAGCAGCTTTCGCCCCCGCTCACGTAGTGGACGGTATCAGCTACTCGCCCGATAAGATGCTGCAAGGTCGCATCCTGAGCTACCCCGACGCGCAGCGTTACCGCCTAGGTGCCAACTACGAGCACCTGCCCGTAAACGCTTGCCCCTTCGGCTTCAGCAACTACCAGCGTGACGGCCAAATGGCGCTCGGCGACAACGGTGGCCCCGGCCCGAACTACTTCCCCAACAGCTTCGACGGCCCAGTGGAAGACAAGACCCAAGGCGAGCCCCCACTGCCCCTTGACTCTAACATTGCCGACCGCTACGACCGCAACGCCCCCGGCGAAGACGACCACTACACGCAGCCCGGCAACTTGTTCCGTTTGCTGTCGCCGGAGGCACAATCCAATCTCATTACCAACATCGTAGGATCAATGAGTGGCATCGAAGGCCCCAAGAAAGATCTTATCATTCAGCGTCAGCTGTGCCACTGGTTCCGCGCCGATATCCGCCTGGGTATGGCCATTGCCAAGGGCTTAGGTGTTGATGCTGAGATGCCAACGCAGCACGCCGCTGCAGCCATGACGGCTTAAGGTTATTTGCTCTTCACACCTCTTTTGCAACAAAAAGCCGGCCCTTGTGGGGGCCGGCTTTTTCGATTTTAGCCGAAGGACCTAGGGAGTCTGACGTATGGCCGCAGAAGAGGTCTTGGTCGAAAGCCTGGCACCTAGGTTCGTTGCCGGGTTACCCTGCAAACATTTGCATAACTCCCTTTCTGAACGCTTCATCACCTACGGTAAGGCGTTGGGCATACAGGGCTTTCGCATCCTCCCCACACACGTAGCGCAAGGTATCGGTGTCATCGGTAGCGGCTTCGTACACCACTTCCGCAATTTGCTCAGAGGTAGAAACTACGCCGCTAGGAGAGCTGATGGCCGCGAAGAATTTGTTCGCTAGCTCGTCATACTCCGGGTGCGAAACGATTACCCCTTTATCCCCTATCTCTGTTGCTACCAAGCCTGGCTCTATGTTTTTGATGCCAATCCCGAATTGGCGTAACTCAAACGATAAGCTTTCGCTCCAGCCTTCCAGCGCCCACTTGCTGGCATCATACATCGAGCTCACCGGAAAAGCCATCAACCCAGCCGAGGAACTGGTGGTAATAAACAGGCCAGCTTTTCTAGCCCTGAAACTTGGAATAAAGGCTTGGGTAACGCGCACCACACCTAGAAAATTGGTTTCCATCTGGCGTACCAACTGCTCGTCAGTAGCAGCCTCCAGGGGTCCTAGCAGGGCATAGCCAGCGTTGTTGAATACTACGTCAACGGGGCCTAACGCTAACGCTTTCTGCGTAGTGTCTTGGATCTGCTGCACACTTGTTACGTCCAAGGGCAGCAGCTTCACATTGTCCAACAAGTTGAGCTCAGTTTCATTTTCGGGCTTGCGCATGGTGGCAATTACATTCCAGCCTTTAGCCGCAAATAGTTTAGCGGTTGTTTTACCAATACCAGACGAGGCACCAGTAATAAAAATGGTCTTGTTCATTTCGTTGTATTTAAGAACAAGCCAAAAGTGTGAGGTAGTTACTATACTTTTGCTATCCGTTACCTTTAGGAAAGTGACTATTTATGGAAGCACTTAAAATGACAGCTGACTCAGTTTGTGAACAAATACCAGAGCTTCGTAAGGAGCAAGTTTTGGCGCTGAAAGACGCTATTGAGTTGTTAAGCGGGAAGTGGAAATTCTGCATCCTGCTTAATCTGTACAACTATGGCACCTTGCGTTTCAAAGACTTACAAGAAACGTCTGTAGGCATCACGCCCAAGGTGCTATCGAAGGAGTTGCAGGAGCTAGAGGAAAACCAGCTCATTACCCGAACAGTCAATAATACCAAGCCCGTCACGGTTTCGTACGCCCTCACGCCCCATGCCATCGAAATTCAACCCGTCATTAATGCCTTGGTCGAGTTTGGCTTAAAGCACCGATCCAAGATCAAAGGTACTCCTGATCAATCAGGTTACGCCAAGTGCTCTATACCTCCACTTTCAGCTCCGCAGGACGTGAGGTAATCTCGAACATCTCGCTGTGGGGCACCATCGTAATCTGACCGAACTCCTGGAGCATCATCTTATAGGACTCCCCTACCGGGCGAATCTTGCGGTCAAGGTCGAAAAGGCCGCAGGGGTTGACGGTACCTAGCTTTTCAGCGAGGGAAATGTCCCAGTCGATCTGGTCAAGCAGGGAGTACCACGTGAAGCCTACCACGGGCACCCCATCCTTGCGAATGCGCGTCACGTTGACCCACTGCTTCCAAAGCCAGCATTCTGCGTCTTCAGCCTTGAAGGTGTTCGTTTCGGTGTGCATCACGGGCTTGCGGTAGCGCTCATAGTACTGGCGCGTCATGGTATACCAGCCCAGCACATCTTCGGCCGAGCACCAATCCCCGTTGGGCTTGATAATGCGCTCATTACGACCGTAGTAGTCATTGCCCATAATCTGGTAGCCGGGCGGCTCACCAGCCATAAACCATTTCAGCTCGTCGCGGGTCATGCCGTTGTCGAGGCAAAATAGCAGCACTTCCGCATCGAGCGGGTGAGCGTAGAGCAAATCAAGCGACAGGAAACGGAGCTTGTTCGTGATGCGTGTTTCGTCGCTCTCGATGGTGCGCATTTCGTGGATGTACTCGGCCGATTCGCTCTGCACAATCACGCAGTCGGGGCGGTGCTTGGCAATCTGATGGTTGCCCATGATGCTAGCAGCCGCGCAGTGCTTCATGGCCGTGATAAAGGCACGGTCCGATTTCAGCTGCTCATTCCATATGCCGTCGCGGGCACTGGCACGAGCAGTCACATACACCTCATTCACAGGCGTGTAGAAACGTACCCACGGGTAGCGCTTGGCTACGGCTCCGGCGTACTCGGCAAAGTGCACGGGCAGCTCGGGGTTCTGGAAGTTGCCGATCCAATCAGGCACGCCGAAGTGCATCAAGTCTAATATCGGCGTGATACCGAGGCGCTTAATTTCCTTCATGGCCGCGTCGGCAAAGTCCCAGTCGTACTTGCCGGGGGCTTTCTGAATCTGGTAGTAAGGCAGATTGTAGCGCAGCACCTTCAGCCCCATTTCCTTCACCAAACCTAGGTCTTCCTTGTAGCGGTTGTAGTGGTCGGTTTCGGCGAGCAGGTCGCGGCGGGTTTTGCCGTGGTCGATGGTTGGGTACGAGCATTCGATGCCCGTGGCAAACATGAAGTTGCCGGGGTTACCAGTAGGCAGCCCATTGCCATTATGGCCCGCGGCGCCGCCAAATTCGTCGCCGTCGTAGCCGCTGTCGCCGAATTTCTTTGTGATATGACTTAAGAAGTTTTTTGCCATGTGGGGGGAGTAGCGCGAAGCTCCAGCTTCGTGCACCGTTGGAGGCAGCCGTGCTAGCCTGCTCAACGATTATCGTTCAACGATGCGCGAAGCTGGAGCTTCGCGCTACTGTTAGTTAGGCATCCCGCCGGCGTTCCTTTTCCAAGAACTTGTCGGCGGTGCGTAGGCTCACGGCCATAATAGTCAAGGCCGGGTTTACACTCAAAGCGCTCGGAAACACGGAGTTGTCGCAGATGTATAGGTTGGGTACATCGAAGGCCCGGCCGTTGGCATCGACTACGGCATCGTCGCCGCTCAGGCCCATGCGAGCCGTGCCGATGGTATGCGCGTAGCGCGGAAAGGCCCAGATATCGGTGGCACCGGCAGCCTCCCAAATCTGCCGCATGATCTTTTCGGCGTGGGTCGTGATGCGCTGCTCATTGGGCTGCGCCGTGAAGTGCACCCTAGGTTTGGCTACCCCACGAACATCCTTCTCTTCGGCAAGCTCCAGGAAGTTGTCGGCATGCGGCAAGCAGTCACCTAGGATGTTGATGCCGGCAATGTGGTTGTAGTTGCGCATGTAGTCGCGCCCAGCATGGCCCCACAGCTTGCGCGCCCGAGCGGCCTGACTAGCAAACGTAACGGGCATCACCCCGATGCTTTGCAACAGATAGCCACCTACAAAGTCGGCATCCTTGGGCCGGTGTGTATCCTCGGAAATCAACGCCCCCGGAATGCCTTTGTAGGGGCGAATATCTTCAGGGAATGTGCCCCACACCTGCACACCGGTGTGCGCCATGAAATTGCGGCCTACTTGCCCGCTGGTGAGAGCTAGCTCGTTGAGCAACAGCAAGCGTGGCGTTTCGATGGCACCCGCACACAGGAATAGGTTGCGGCACTTTACCCGCTGCTGAATGCCATTCTGCGTGTAGACCACACCCGTCACATGACCCGTGCTATTGCGCTCAATTTCAGTGACGTAGCTATTCGGGCGAATGTCGGCACCGTAAGCAGTGGCAAGCGGTAGAAACGTAACGTCCATGCTAGCCTTAGCGCCGTTGTTGCAGCCAGCCTGGCAGAAGCCGCGGTTGGTGCACGCTTCGCGCCAGCCCACGCCCTCCTGGTAGTAGCGCGCCGACAAAGCAGCATTCGCGGCCGGCGAGGTGCGAATACCTAGCTCCTCACAGCCGCGCTGCATAAGCTGCGCAGCGCCATTGAGTGGCAAGGGTGCCAGCGGGTAACTGCGCTTGCGCGCTTTCCCCCACGGGTAGCTTTCCGGCCCCGAAATACCCAGAAACTGCTCCAGCTCATCGTAGTACGGCTCTATATCGTCGTAACCGAAGGGCCAATCGACGCCGGTGCCGAAGTCGCGGTTCAGGTGAAAGTCATCGTCTTGGGCGCGAGGGGTGTAGGCTGTATAGTGCAAGGTAGAGCCGCCGACCCCGATACCGGAGTTGTTGCGGCCAAACGCCACCGGGTCTTTGCCCGCCGACAGGCGCTCATCGTTCCAGAATAGGAAGGATTGCGCTTTCTCATCGGTCGCAAAATCTTTGGTGGGATCGTGCCAGGGGCCAGCCTCCAGCGCTACCACCTTCAGGCCAGCCATAGCAAGCCTAGCTAGTAGCGGCGCGCCGCCCGCACCAGTGCCAATCACCACACAATCAACTACCTCCTCCGTTTCCGGCAGCAAGGCAGCTTGCTCTAGTGGGTCAAGGACGGGAGAAGTATTCGTCTGGTTTTCCTCTATGATTTCGCGAAGCAACGGGTCCTGAATCTCCGTCTTCAGCGGGTTTAGCACACCCTCTTCGATTACTTCTTCGTCAGGCATATAGTGGTCGTAGAAACGCGCCACGGCGCGTCTGGTCGTTGTTTGAGTGCTGGGAGTAATTGGTTCTTAAAGGTCAAGCCACGCGGCTTGCCGAATGTGCCGTAGCGCATTTCTACTGCGCTTCCGGTTCGCGGGGGTCTAGGGCATTTAGACCTAGGTGGTGCCAACCGGGCACGTCGGCCATACCCACGTAGCCGATTTCCTCTTGAGCCAGCGGGTGAGCGTAGTAGTTCTCCGTCAGCTCCGCCAGTAATTCCTCAAAGAAGCGGACGGCGGGCAATGTCTCCCACGTTTTACCAGGAGCTTCGCCGTGTTGCACGGCAGTTAGCACTGCGTCCTGTTGCTCGGGCGCTAGTGACAAGAAGGACTGTTGAAATAACAATTGGGCGCTTTCATTGATGCCCCCTAGCCCTAGCCGGTAGGCCTCGCGGTCGGGAGGCAGGGCATCGTAGCGCCAGCCGTCCGATTGACCGGTGAGAAGTCGCTCATCAATGAGTGCGGCCAGCTCGATGGGCTCGGTGCGGTCGGGCTGCGGAAAGAGCCGAGCCGCTACGGCACGGAGAAGCTCGTAGGTGGTGCCGTCGAAAAATTGTGGCTCAAGGCTAGGTGTTTGGAGGCGGCTTTCCAGCGCAGCGCGGGTGGCCTCCGTAACGAGGTCCGTGTCCAGCAGGGCACGCACCGTACCGTCGGGGTAATGAGGAGCGGACATAAGGGGAAAAGATCAGGGGAGAACCAGCAAACAGCACTTTACTGTTGAGGTATAAACCCCTTACGCACAAAACCTTCCCTGGATAAGGAATATTTGCACATAATTTTATGGTTTAGCTTGCCCTTGGCTCAGCAAGCACTATCAGCTCTATCCTAAAACACTTCGGACCTGCCAACTAATAAGAGTTGACAGGCCCGATAGCGAACAGTCCAGCGTTCTGCTTTTACTTCATCGTCATCACGGCGGCCATCGTTTCGATACCCTCCCACAAGTTGCCGAGCCGGATGTTCTCGTTTTCGGCGTGCTGGTTGTTGTCGTAGTTGGCGACAGGTACGGTGAGGGTGGTGACTCCTAGCTCTTGCTTGAAGACATACAGCGGCAAGCTCCCACCCGACGTGGGAAGCAGCACGACTGGCTGCGTCACCGTCGATTGCACGGCATTGATCACGCTGCGGGCTACCGGCAAATCCATGGGCGTGCGTTGGGCATTATAACCAGTTTCAGGCGTGACCTTGGCGATACGCGGGTGCTGGGCTCGTTCGGCATCGGTCGGGTCAGCACGCGTTACGAAGAAGCCTTGTCGCTCGATGTGACGCACTACTTTTTCTATCTGGCGCTGGTAGTCGTTGCCGAGCACTAGGCGCAAATCCAGCACGGCTTCGGCCATCGTCGGGATGACGTTGGCGGCTTGCGGGCCCACGTTGGCGCTGCGCATGCCGTTGATGTTCAGGGAAGGCTGATTAATCAGCTCCACGAGCGACTTGCCTTGGCCATCGGCCCGGGCGAAACCTAGCTCCTTGCGAATGTCATCATCAATGTTGGGCACGCGGCGCAAGGCTTCCTGCTCGGTTGCGGTGAGCGGCACCACATCGTCGTAGAAACCAGCAACTCGAACCCGGCCCGTGCTATCTTTCATCGAGCCTAACAATTGCGCTAGGGTCATCGCCGGGTTCGGGGCCCAGTTGCCGTAGTGGCCGCTGTGCAACGGGCGTTTCGGGCCGTACACCGTGATACCTAGGTTGACGTCGCCGCGAGCCCCAAACACCACCTGCTTGCGCCCCGACTGGTGCACCGGTCCGTCGCAGATAATCCAGAGGTCGGATTTCAACACGTCGCGGTGCTGGCTCAGCAGCTCGGCCAGGTGCGGCGAACCACGCTCTTCTTCGCCTTCAAAGAAGAACTTCAGGTTGACGGTCGGCTTCACGCCGCTTTGTGCCAGCGCCTGATAGCCCGAAATAATGGTCATCACACCGGCTTTATCGTCAGAGCTGCCGCGGGCGTAGAGGCGCCACTCGGGGTTGAGCGGGGTACCGGCTTGGGGCATAGGTAGTAGCTGACCGCCGCTAGCCAGGGACCCACTAGCTAGGGTTGGCTTGAAGGGACTCAGACCCGTCGCCCACTGGGCGGGGTTAACTGGCTGACCATCGTAATGCGCGTAGAACACTAGAGTGCGGGTGGCGCCAGGCACCTTCACCTCGCCATACACAGCAGGCGGTACACCGGCTGTTTTGGCCCGCAACATCTGCACGTTAGCAATGCCACGCTTGCGCATCATGTCGGCGATGGTAGTGGCCGTGCGGCGCAGACCAGCGCTGTCGGCAGCCACGCTCGGCACGACGAGCAGTTGCAGGTATTCGGTTAGTAGTTCGTGCTCGTGACGCTGGCGATATTGGCGTACTTTCTTCAGCACGGCATCCGATGGAGCCGCGGCGGACAGCAGCCCAGCGGCCGCCACACTCAGCAGACCACCTAGTAGGTAGCGTTTCTTCATGGGCTTAAGTACGTCCGAAACGCTCAGAAACGAAAAGGCTAGGCTAATTACGAGTGTGTTGAGAGGGCTCTTAAGAAACGGGCATGCTGAGCCTGCCGAAGCATCTCGCGTGCCGTGGTAACTCTAATCAATAGGGTTTACTACTGCACGCGAGATGCTTCGGCAGGCTCAGCATGACGTTTTGGAGGAGTAAATAAGGTTGTCTGGCAAGCTCCGCGTAACGGGTCCTTTACTGCTCGAATGAGCTAGCTCTTACTGGTCGCTCGACATTTTGCCGCCCGTCACGTGCACGAGGCTGCCCGTCATAAAGGAGCCATCTTGCGAGGCGAGCAGCACATAAGCCGGGGCTAGCTCCTCGGGTTGACCGGGGCGCTTCAAAGCCACCTCGTGGCCGTAATTGTCGATTTCTGAGGCCGGCATGGTGCCGGGGATGTTGGGCGTCCAGATGGGGCCGGGCACTACGCAGTTTACCCGAATATCCTTCTCCCCTAGGTAAGTAGCCAGCGACTTAGTAAGCGCGTGAATAGCCGACTTCGTGCAGGTATAGTCAATCAGCATCGGGTTGCCCGTGAGGCCTACGATGCTGCCCGTATTGATGATAGAATCGCCTTTTTGCAGGTGCGGGATGGCTGCCTGCGCCATCCAGATGTAGCCAAGAATGTTGGTGTCGAAGGTGCGGCGAATCTGCTCGACTAAAATGTTCTCGAACTTCTCCTGCGCCATCTGAAAAGCGGCGTTGTTGACTAGCACATTCAGGCCACCTAGCTCGTCGCGGGTGCGGCGCACGGCGCTCAGGCAGTGCTCTGGCTCGCGCACGTCGTACTTGAGCAACAAGCACTTACGATTCTCCTTTTCTACCAGCGCCTTGGTTTGCTCGGCGTCCTCGTCGTTTTCGTTGTAGAGCACGGCTACGTTGGCGCCTTCTTTAGCGAAAGCAATAGCCACAGCCCGGCCAATGCCAGAATCGGCGCCGGTAATGAGGGCTACTTTGCCTTCCAGCTTGCCCGCGGCTTTGTAATTAGCGAGGTCGGAGTCGGGCTGCTGTTTCATATCGGCTTGCTTGGCTGGGTACGGCAGCTTTTCGGCCTTCATATCGCTGGCCATGGGCCGGAACTCGGGGGTAGATTCTTCGGGGTTGGTCATGGGTAAGAGAACAGAACGATGTATAGCTCAGCTTACGCAGAACCTAGCTCCACAGTCGAAGCTTCACGTAGCAGGCAACAAAAAAGCCTTGCTACCAACCTAGGTAGCAAGGCTTTTTAGCTGTTGCGGCAGCTGGTAGCGCGGACTCTGTAGTCCGCGCTGGTGTTAGCAATGTCATTCTGATCAAGGAAGAAATCTCGCCGACCAAGGCAATATCTACTTACGTCAGCACACAAGATTTCTCCCGCTAGTCGGGATGACGACCTGGTAGGACAGGCACATAGCTTGCTCTAGATTAGCTACATGTAGCGCGGACTTTGTAGTCCGCGCTACATGTACAATAGCTCTAGCCTTCTTTCGGCATACCACCTGTTACTTCGAGCAGGCTACCAGTGCTGTAGCTACCGTCTTGCGAGGCAAAGTATACATAGGACGGGGCTAGCTCTTCCGGCTGGCCGGGGCGACCTAGCATGGTCTGCGAACCGAATTTCTTCAGGTCTTCTTCCAGCATGGTGCCGGGAATAAGCGGCGTCCAGATGGGGCCTGGCAGCACGGCATTCACTCGGATTTTCTTCTCCCCTAGGTAAGCAGCTAGGCTCTTAGTGAAGGTGTGAATAGCGCCTTTTGTGGAAGCATAATCCACTTGGTGTGGATTGCCGACGATACCCGCAATGCTCCCCGTATTGATGATGGAGTCGCCTTCTTTCAGGAACGGAATGGCCGCCTGCGCCATGAAGATGTAGCCCTTGATGTTGGTATCGAAGGTGCGGTGGATGTTCTCCTCCGGGATGGTTTCGAAGTTTTCGTAGCCCATCTGGTAAGCGGCGTTGTTTACCAAGATGTTGAAGCCGCCTAGCTCTTCATAAGTCTGACGCACCGCATTGCGGCAGGCGTCGGCCGAGCGCACATCCGCTTGGATGGACAGAAACTTCCGCCCGGCGGCTCTCACCGCTTGGCCGGTTACGTCGGCGTCGCTGGCGTTTTCGTGGTATATCACGGCTACGTCGGCGCCTTCCTTGGCAAAGGCAATAGCCACGGCCCGACCGATGCCGGAGTCGCCACCCGTGATGAGGGCCACCTTACCGGTGAGCTTGCCAGCGGCTTGGTAGTTCGACAAGTCCGAATCCGGCTTGCTCTTCATGTCCTCCTGGCTCGTTGGGTAAGGCATAGAGCCCGTGTTCAGTTCGCTATTGGTAGGACGTGGTTCGTTCTGTTCTGTAGTCATGTCAACTAGGTGGTTGGTTGAACAGGCGTACGCAGAAGCCTAGAGAAGGTCGGAGCAAGGCCAAAAAGTTGTGCCTTCCTACTTCAGTTTCAGATTCGCTTTTAGAGAAAAGGTTTCGCCATAACCTAGGCTTGACCAATTGCCACCAAACAAGAAAGCCTACTGGTGCGAGCAGTAGGCTTTCTTGTTTGGTGTGTAGCAGATCCTTCAGCTACCTAGGCAACGATTGTGGAGGCTATTTCTCCACGATATCTTGCGTAGCCTGCTCAACTTCCGCCAACGACGGATAGTCGATGTAGCCCTTATCATCGCCGCCGTAGAAGGTAGCTTGATCGGGGGCGTTCAGGGCCGCTCCTTGCTGGAAGCGCTCTACTAGGTCAGGGTTCGAGATGAACGGCACACCGAAGGCAATGATGTCTGCTTCGTTGTTTTCCAGAGCAGCCTCAGCAGTTTCTTGGGTGTAGCCGCCGTTCAGGATAAACGGACCGTTGAAGATTTTACGCAGCGTTGGGGCTACTTTCTCCTGGCCGGGCTGGGCCGCCATTGGGTGACCAGGCAGCGCCTCAATCACGTGCAGGTAAGCGAGGTTGAACTGGTTGAGTTGCTCCACCACGTAGCTGAACGTACCTAGACGGTCGGTGTCGTTGATGCCACCCATCACGCCCGTTGGCGACAGACGAATACCGGTGCGGTCCGCGCCGAGCACGTCCGATACGGCTTTCACCACTTCGAGGGCAAAACGGGCGCGGTTCTCTACGCTTCCGCCGTACTCGTCGGTGCGCTGGTTGGAGCCGTCTTGGATGAACTGGTCGATTAGGTAGCCGTTGGCGCCGTGGATTTCAGCACCATCAAAACCAGCTTTCTTGGCATTTTCAGCAGCTTTGCGGAAGTCTTCCACAACGGCTTTCACTTCTTGTGTTTCCAGCGCGCGCGGAGTCGGAATTTCTTCTTGGCCGTTGAGCGTGAAGGCTTTTACGCCTGTTGGCTGCACAGCTGAAGGGGCTACGGGTAGCTCGCCATTGTGGAAGAATGGGTGCGAAATGCGGCCCACGTGCCACAGCTGAATGAAGATACGACCACCAGCAGCGTGCACGGCATCGGTTACTTTCTTCCAGCCAGCTACTTGCTCCTCCGAGTAGATGCCCGGCGTGAAGATGTAGCCCACTGCCTGCTGCGAAACCTGCGAGCCTTCGGTAATGATCAGGCCGGCTGAGGCGCGCTGCTCGTAGTATTTTACCGTCGAGTCGGTGGGTACGTTGCCTTCGTTGTTAGCGCGGCTCCGCGTCATGGGGGCCATGGCAAAGCGGTTGGGCAACGTAAGAGCGCCCATCGTGAAGGGCGTGAAAAGCTTGGTTGATTGTGTCATACAGTGTAGTGGAAGCAGATGCGTCAGTTAATCACTGCTTTCTGACTGCCAAGAACCATGTAGCTACACGAATGTTTTAAATAATTTTTGGCCTCCATCATCGCTAGTCTGCACGCAGGTGGGCTAGGTGACTCCCTTAAAAGCGGTGAGCCTATAAAAGGTTGGCTTTTTACGTGAAAGTTGAACAGTGAGCTCAACAAACCGTAAGCCTTCTTCAGTCACTAAGCGTACCTCACTCACCCACTTACTAATTCCTACCGATCATGGCTGAGAAAAAAGCATCCGCCTCGAAGAAAGAAAAAGATCCGTGCTGGAAAGGTTATGAACAAGAAGGCACCAAGAAGAAGGAAGGCAAAACCGTCCCTAATTGTGTCAAAAAGGACTAGACAGCCTAAAAAGCTAGCTTACCCTTTTACCTTGTTAGGGAGCCCCGCTACGGTTGTGTTGTTCAACGCAACCGTAGCGGGGCTCTCTGCTGTGCAGTTGCATGCGTAATAAAGTCCTTGCTGTGCCAAGACGACATGGAGCCTGGACATTGCAGCTAACGTTAAAATAACGCAGTAGAGCGCTGGTAAAAACACCCGCTACGGCTTACTTGGATGCAGCACTAAGCTCCTGTTTCATGCTGCATTTACTTTTCCACACTTCTAACGTATCTTTGCCTTGATACTTATCCAGAAAGACTGAGGGACTGGGCCCTGCGACGTCTTGGCAACCTGAGTGAAACAAGGTGCCAACTCCCATTCGGCAAAAAAAATGGACCGAAGAAGATAAGTACGGAACCTGCACCCGCAGTTTTCTCTTTCTGGATAGGCTCGACCAGTACGCCGACTTTCAGAAGGAGAACCATGAAAATAGCCTGTCCCGACTCCCCGCTTTACGACATCCTCCAACAGCGCATCCTCGTGCTCGACGGCGCGATGGGTACTATGATTCAGCGCTATCCGCTGACGGAGGAAGATTTTCGGGGCACCCGCTTCGCGGATCATCCCAAGCCGCTACGCGGTAACAACGACCTACTAAGCCTCACCCAGCCCGACATTATCCGCAGTATTCACGCAGAATACTTTGCGGCCGGCGCCGATATGGTGGAGACGAACACATTCAGTGGCACGACCATCGCTCAGGCTGACTATGCACTGGAACACGTTGTGTATGAGCTTAATTATGAGTCGGCTCGCTTGGCTCGTGATGCCGCCGACGAGTACACCGCTAAGAACCCAAGTAAACCTAGGTTCGTGGCTGGTGCTATTGGCCCAACGAACCGTACGGCTTCTCTCTCGCCCGACGTAAACCGGCCTGGTTTCCGCGCCATCACCTTCGATGAGCTAGCCACTGCTTACCACGAGCAAGTGCGCGGCCTGATTGATGGCGGCGTCGATGCCTTGCTGATCGAGACGATCTTCGATACGCTCAACGCCAAGGCGGCACTGTTTGCGGTGCAGAAGTTCTTCGATGAAGGCGGCCGTGTAGTGCCCATCATGATTTCCGGTACTATCACGGATGCCTCCGGTCGTACACTCTCGGGTCAGACGGTAGAGGCTTTCTGGAACTCTATCAGCCACTTACCGCTGCTGAGTGTGGGCCTAAACTGTGCCCTAGGTGCCGCCCAGCTTAAGCAGTATGTACAGGAGCTCAGTCGCATTTCGGACGTGCACATTTCGGCTTACCCAAATGCTGGTCTGCCAAACGCTTTTGGCGGCTACGACGAATCTGCGCAGGAATTTGCCGACGTGGTGGAGAACTACTTACAAGATGGCATTATAACCGTCATTGGGGGCTGCTGCGGCACTACGCCTCAGCACATCGGCGAGCTAGCCCGCCTAGTAGATCAGTACAAACCTAGGCCGCTGCCCGAAATACCCGCGGTTACGCGCCTGAGCGGTTTGGAGCCCTTCGGGTTTGATGATAACAGCCTGTTTGTGAACGTAGGCGAACGGTGCAACGTAACCGGCTCGCGCGCTTTCGCCCGCCTTATCCGCACAGGTGCTTACGAAGAAGCTCTGGCTGTAGCGCGCGCCCAAGTGGAAGGCGGCGCACAGGTTATTGATGTTAACATGGACGAAGGCATGCTTGATTCGGAGCAGGCCATGACGACCTTCCTCAACCTGATTGCCTCCGAGCCCGATATTGCCCGCGTGCCCCTCATGATCGACTCCTCGAAGTGGAGCGTACTGGAAGCTGGCTTAAAGTGCGTGCAAGGCAAGAGCATCGTAAACTCGATTTCGCTCAAAGAAGGCGAAGAGATGTTCAAGGAGCGGGCCCGCACTGTGCGCCAATACGGTGCTGCCGTGGTAGTAATGGCCTTCGACGAAGACGGTCAGGCGGACAGCTACGAGCGCCGCATCGAAATCTGTAAGCGTAGCTATGACATCTTGGTGAACGAGGTCGGCTTCCCAGCCACCGACATCATCTTCGACCCCAACATCTTGACCGTTGGCACTGGCATTGAAGAGCACCGCAACTATGCGGTTGACTTCATTAATGCCGTACGCTGGATCAAGGAGAACCTGCCCGGTGCCCGCACCAGCGGTGGCGTGAGCAACGTCAGCTTCTCGTATCGCGGCAACGACGTTGTGCGGGAGGCCATGCACTCAGCTTTCCTGTACCACGCCATCCGCGCTGGTCTCGACATGGGCATTGTAAACCCCAGTCAGCTAGCTGTGTACGATGACGTACCGAAGGACTTGCTGGAGCTTTGCGAAGACGTGCTGCTCAACCGCCGCGACGATGCCACCGAGCGCCTCGTGAACTTTGCCGATACCGTTAAGCAGAAGGATAAAGCCGTCGTTGTAGCTGACGAATGGCGCAGCCTACCCGTAGCCGAGCGCTTGAAGCACGCGCTGGTGAAAGGCATTACCGAATTCATCGACGAAGACACAGAAGAGGTACGCCAGCAGGTTGGCCGCCCCCTCGACGTGATTGAAGGACCGCTAATGGCCGGCATGAACGTGGTCGGCGACTTGTTTGGCGCGGGCAAGATGTTCCTGCCGCAAGTCGTAAAGTCAGCGCGGGTGATGAAGAAAGCCGTGGCTTATCTAGAACCGTATCTGCAAGCCGAAAAAGAAGGCACGGAGCGCCAGACCGCCGGTAAGATCCTACTAGCCACTGTAAAAGGCGACGTGCACGACATCGGTAAGAACATCGTGGGCGTGGTACTAGCCTGCAATAACTTTGACATTGTGGACCTAGGAGTAATGGTACCGCTGGAGAAGATTCTGGACGAAGCGCAGAAGCAAGGCGCCGATATTATCGGCTTGAGCGGCCTGATTACGCCTTCCCTGGATGAGATGGTATACGTGGCAGCCGAAATGGAGAAGCGCGGCTTGAAAACGCCGCTGCTCATTGGTGGCGCCACCACCTCGCGCCTACACACGGCTGTTAAGATTGCGCCTTCTTACACCGGTCCGGTGGTGCACGTGCACGATGCCTCGCGCAGCGTGGGTGTGGCTGCGGGTCTGCTCGGTTCGGGCAAGGATATGTACGCCAGCACAGTGCTAGAGGAATACCGCCAGCTCCGCGACGACCACGCTGGTCGTCAGCGCGACAAGCAGTACCTCACCATTGAAGCAGCCCGCGAAAATCAGTTCAAATCGAACTGGGAAGCCACACCTATCACGAAGCCTAGCTTCCTAGGCACGAAGGTGTTGGAAGATTACCCGCTTGATGAACTAGCCAAGTATATCGACTGGACGCCCTTCTTCCATACTTGGGAGCTACGCGGCCGCTACCCCCGCATCTTGCAAGATGAGACGCTGGGAGAAGCAGCCACGAAGCTGTTTGAAGACGCCCAAGCTATGCTGCGTAAAGTCATCGACGAGAAGCTGCTGACGGCGCGGGCAGTGGTTGGTTTCTGGCCGGCCAACACGGTAGGTTACGACACCATCGAAATCTACGCGGACGACAACCGCGAGCAAGTGACTACCGAGTTCTTCACCCTGCGCCAGCAAGGCGAGAAAGGACCCAAGATTCCGAACCTAGCTTTCTCCGACTTCGTGGCACCCAAAGAAACCGGCCGCGCCGACTACATCGGCGGCTTTGCCGTGACGGCGGGCCTAGGTATTGAAAAGCTGCTCGAAAAGTTTGAGGCTGACCACGATGACTACTCCAGCATCATGATCAAAGCCCTGGCTGACCGTTTGGCTGAGGCATTTGCCGAGCGCCTGCACCAGCGCGTGCGGGAGGAATTCTGGGGCTATTCGCCGAACGAAAACCTCAGCGGCGACGAGCTGATTCAGGAGAAGTACCGCGGCGTGCGCCCGGCACCGGGCTACCCCGGCTGCCCCGACCACACCGAGAAAATCACGCTGTTTGAGCTGCTCGATGCCGAAAACAAAACGGGTATTCACCTCACCGAAAACCTAGCCATGTACCCGGCATCTTCGGTCAGCGGGCTCTACTACGCCCACCCCGACTCACGCTACTTCGGCCTAGGTAAGATTGGTAAAGATCAGGTGGAGGACATTGCGCAACGCAAGAACATGCCTGTTACCGACCTCGAACGGTGGCTTTCTCCAAACCTCAACTACAGCCCGACGGCTATACCCGTCACGGCATTATAAAATAAAAGAATGTAGCGCGAAGCTCCAGCTTCGCGCATCGTCTGCGCCGTTTGTTATACTCACAACGATTATCGTCCAACGATGCGCGAAGCTGGAGCTTCGCGCTACATCCTGCCCCGTCTGTTCTCCCTTCGGAGAATGGGCTTTGCTTATGAAAGTAACTGACCACCTGGCACAAGCCCAGGGCAAAACGCTTTTTTCTTTTGAAGTGCTGCCGCCGCGCAAAGGCGAAAACATTCAGAACCTGTTCAGCAACATCGAGCCACTGATGGAGTTCAAGCCGCCCTTTATCGACGTGACGTATCACCGCGAGGAGTATATGTACCAGCGTCATCCGAACGGCTTGTTGGAAAAGAAAACCGTGCGCAAAAGACCAGGTACCGTGGGTATTTGCGCCGCCATCAAGAACCGCTTCGATGTAGATACGGTGCCGCACCTGATCTGCGGGGGCTTCACGAAGGAAGAGACGGAAAACGCGCTCATCGATCTGCACTTTCTGGGCATTGATACGGTGTTGGCCTTACGCGGCGACCCCATCAAATCGGAGGGCCATTTTATTCCGAACCCTGACGGTCATGCCTACGCCTGTGACCTGATCGGGCAAATCGATGACCTGAACAAAGGCGAGTACCTGAACCAGGAGCAAGACGAAACCGCCGCCACTAACTTCTGCATTGGTACGGCTGGCTACCCCGAAAAGCACTTCGAGTCACCTAACTCGGGGGCAGATATCCGCTACCTGAAGCACAAGGTAGACCGCGGCGCCGACTACATTGTGACCCAGATGTTCTTCGACAACGAGCAGTTCTTCAGCTTCGAAAAGCGTTGCCGGGAAGCGGGTATCATGGTGCCCATTATTCCCGGTCTGAAGCCGCTCACCACCAAGAGCCAGCTTACCATGTTGCCCCGCTCGTTCTACCTAAACATTCCGGAAACGCTGGCGGAAGCTGTGCATCATGCCTCCAACAATGAAGCCGCCCGGCAAATTGGTATCGAGTGGTGCATCAATCAATCGAAGGAGCTGATGGCGCACGGGGTACCTAGCTTACACTACTATACCATGAGCAAATCGGAGTCGATCCGTCGTATTGCTTCCGCTTTGTTCTAAGCGACTTACCAGCTACATAGGCAAGGGCAGCGGGTGCGAAGCCACGAGGGCTTGTACCCGCTGCTCTCATTCCTGCGTATTTCAGCGAGTGAGCATTGCAGCTGTTAAACCATAATCGGTAATTGGCAGCCGTAAACTGGTAAACGACAAATGGAGAACGAACTCGATGAGCTGTTTGCGCGACTACGGGTTGCGACGACACCGGCCGAGATAGAAGCCTTGCAGGACGGTATCTGGCAGCTATGGCTCGCCACTGGCGACCAGTTGCTGGATAAGTACCTGGAAGCAGGCATTCGTGCTCTTGCCGCCGGCGATTATACCCACGCCATCACCGAGTTTACTCACCTCATAGAGGCACGACCTAGCTTTGCGGAAGGCTGGAACAAACGTGCTACTGCCTACTACCTGCGCGGCGAGTACCGAGCCTCCCTGCTGGATGTAGCGGAAACCCTGCGTTTAGAGCCACGCCACTTCGGAGCGCTTTCTGGGTGGGCTACCATGCTGCGAATGCTCGGTGACCAGCGCGGATCTCTCCACGTGCTTAGGCGCTTGGCGCGGTTGTGCCCTCATCTGCCAGGCCTGGCAAACCAGCTGCGCGACTTAGAAGACGAGCTAGAAGGCTAGAACCAGGAACCTACCTGCCCAAAGGCGAATTGATAGCAACCTAGCTATCGGTTCGCCTTTCTGCTTTTGTACCCAGCCGCTTCCTATACCCTCCTTCAACAGCCACTATCCAATCAGTGTTCAGAAGGTCAGTAGCGGGGCGTGACTGCGCAACTAGAAGGTCAGTAGCGGGGCGTGACTGCGCAACTAAGCTAGCTTTCTAGATATGCTAACAAGAAAAATACGCGGTTGTGCAATCGTTTGAGAAACTGGTTTACTATTTGCACATTTCCCAAAATGGCTCGAAGACACACAGCTACTATACATAGTTAACATACTGCTACAAAATACTTTACAACGAGTAAGCAACAGAATTATTCGCATACTATTATAATAATTATTCTAATAGTTATACTCCCTATTCTGATATTCTTCTAGCTCCTACTTACTTCTGACTCCACCCGTTACCCGTTCTATGAAATCAACTTTACTCACGTTATTCTCCTGCTTCGTGCTACTTCCGGCGGCTAGTCAGGCGCAACATCTCTACAAAACAGAATTTGAAAAGGGTATGATGGAGAAAGGGAAGAAAGTAGGCATTTGGGAGTATTATAATTATAGCCGCAACACGGAAGAACCGATGGTAGTGCAGAAGTATGACCATACAACTGGCAAACTATTGTACTATCTGCCCGTGGAGGTGGTATCTTATGAGGTAGAAAAGCGTCCGGGCGAGTGGAGCATGAG
Organism: Hymenobacter sp. GOD-10R; assembly: GCF_035609205.1. Classification (NCBI taxonomy): domain Bacteria; kingdom Pseudomonadati; phylum Bacteroidota; class Cytophagia; order Cytophagales; family Hymenobacteraceae; genus Hymenobacter; species Hymenobacter sp. GOD-10R. Next base: position 226,660 of record NZ_CP141184.1, on the reverse strand, counting down.
TGAGGTCGACCAGCCTCCTTTGTTCATTGGGGGTATTGGTGTGCTAGGCACCTACATTGCTCAAATGAAATACCCCGAGTCGGCGCAACAAGCTGGCGTACAAGGCAAAGTCATGGTATCGTTTATGATTGACACCCTAGGGCATGCCTCGGGCCATAAAGTCATCAGAACGGTTGGGGGCGGCTGCGACCAAGAGGCGCTACGTACCTGCCAGGCCATTCCGGATCAGTGGATTGCCCCGCGCATAGGCAGCAAAGCCGTGCCCGTACGCTACATGATGCCCTTCACGTTCAAGTTGCAACAGTGAGCTAGATTAGTCTGAGCCGATAGTTTCGCGTATATAGTGGCCATGAAATCATGGCTATTATACTCTTCGCGCCTACAGGCGAGCCTCTTCTTTACAGGAATTGCCTGCGTCGTTGCGGCCTGCGACAGCACGCCGCGTGAGCGGCAGGAAATTGCGCGGCAGGAAGTGCGCAAACTGGATACCTTGGCCGACAAAGCCGCTGCTAAGCTGCGCGTGGCTGGCCGGCGAACAGCGCAGTACGACTCGGCAGCGCGCGTGCGCAAGGCACAGCCGCTGAACGCCGCAGCTGAAGCAACCTTCACGCAAGAGCTCCTCGGTACGTACGCTGACCTCAGCACCGTTACGCCCGATAACGTGTCGGCGGCCTATACACAGTTTATGCGCCAAGTGAGGGCCAAGCGCCGCACCTGGACCCAGCGCGACTGGGACTATGCTGACGCCGTCTTCGAGCGCCTGAATAAGCAGCGGCGTGCAATTCGCCTCGATGTGCGAGCCTCTGACGACCTACGCGTGAAAGCCTTGCAAGCCGAATACCTAGCCTTGGAAAACGGCCGGGATGTAAAAGACATTCGGGAGGCTATCCGGGACAAGCCTGCTGCCACCAGCCGCTAAGGTCACGCCATGGGGTTTGTTCTTTTGCGTTACTGGTGCCGCCTAATATGCCTGATTGGGCTGCTTTTTTGTCACGAAGCTACATACAGCCAAGGACTTATACAGCGGATAGAAACAGTACTGGCTACTGACCAATGGCTCCAACCCGGCGACCGGCTACAAGTGCGCGTGCAAGCGCAACCGGGGTGTCAGGCTACGTTCTTGGGCGGTAAGCCCCTGGTAGAGCTAGACCCTAGGCTTGCCAAAAGCCAGCGCGGTGTGTACCAAGGCACTTACATCGTGCAGCCGGGCGACACACTCCACGACCGTGCCATTACCGTAACGGTAATGGCACCGGATAGCACCCTAGCTACCGCTACAACGAGCAACAAGATTCGGTTTCTCAACCCGAATGAACCCCAGCTTGCCGTCACAAAGGGCAGCCTAGCCTACCTCAACTATGGCCTTGGCGAAGACCGTCTTGGCGGGGCTAAGCTAGGCTATCTGGATTCGCTGGTAGTGCTGCACCTCACGGGGCGCGTGGGTAACCTTTACCGGGTGCAGCTAGCGGCCACCCAAACTGCCTGGGTACCCCAGGAGGTAATCCGGCTGTTGCCACCGGGCGGGTTTGTGCCTACCTCGCTCACTGGGTCATGGAGCGTGTACGGTGATTCGCTTTATGATTATGTGCAGGTGCCGCTGGATGCGCGCCTGCCGTACCGCTCGCAACTCCTGACGGAACCAACCCGCCTGGTAGTCGATGTTTTTGGAGCAACGTCGAACACCAACTGGATAACCCAACGCGACGGCTTACAAGCCTTGGGTGATGTGCATTACGAGCAGCTAGAGCCCGATGTGTTCCGGCTAGTCCTGAACCTAAAACACGAACAAGCTTGGGGCTACCGAATTGACTACAAAGGTAATACGCTCGTTATTCGAGTCAAGCGCCCACCTGCAAAGCTACAGTTGCGCGGCCTGACAGTGGCCGTAGATGCTGGCCACGGCGGCACCAACGTAGGCGCGACGGGCTCAACAGGCGCCCGTGAGAAAGACATCACGCTTGCCATTGCTCAGCGCTTGCGCCAAGATCTTATCAGCCGCGGTGCGCGCGTACTCATGACCCGCGAAACTGAAACAACCGTCGATAACGGCGATCGGGTGCTGCTGTTGCGGCGGCTCAATCCGGATTTGCTCGTCAGCATTCACGTCAACTCAACGGGCAGCCCGAGCGTGCAGGGAACGAGTACGTACTACCGCTACCTAGCTTTTCGGCCGCTGTCGGTGGCGTTGTATGAGGCCATGCGCCGAACTGGTTTGAAAGGATTCGGCAACGTCGGTAGCTTCAATTTCGGTTTGAACGGCCCGACGGAATACCCGAATGCGCTGGTGGAAACGGCCTTTATTTCTAATGCGGAAGACGAAAAACGGCTAATTGATCCGCAGTTTCAGCAGCAGATAGCCGAGCAGCTTACGAAGGGCGTAGAAGAATTTTTGCGCCGAACTCGCCAGAAAGGAGTTGGAGGATGGTTGTCGAAGAAAGCAGCCGAACAGTAATACCTGCTCGACACGGTTGATCTAGCTATTTGGTAGGGAAACACGTATACCAATTTTATCACATTCCCTGCCTTTAGTCCAGTATTCGGCGGGAGGCATACTTGTTTTCACTTCCACCCCCTTATTTCCCCTCATGGCAACTACCTCTATACTGGATAGCAGCCCTGCTAGTACATCGCTCTTAGACCGTAGCCGCACCATTGCCAAGCCAGGATACAACCGTTGGCTTGTGCCGCCAGCTGCTCTAGCTATTCACCTAGCTATTGGGCAAGCCTATGCGTTCAGTGTGTTCAATAAGCCTTTGGGCTCGCTCATCAGCGGCGACCCCAACGCGCCCGCCCCCACCGACTGGACAGCCGGACAGATCGGCTGGACGTTCTCCATTGCTATTGTGTTGCTGGGCTTGTCGGCCGCCATTTTTGGCAAATGGCTGGAGCGTGTCGGTCCGCGCAAGGCTATGATGGCCGCCTCCCTCTGCTTTGGCGGCGGCTTCCTGATCGGCTTCCTCGGGGTACACCTGCACAGCTTAGCGCTGCTCTATTTCGGGTACGGCTTCGTGGGCGGTATTGGGCTAGGTATTGGCTACATCTCCCCCGTAAGCACCCTTATCAAGTGGTTTCCCGACCGTAAAGGAGTAGCTACGGGCATGGCTATCATGGGCTTTGGGGGTGGCGCGATGATCGGCTCCCCGTTGGCAGTAGCCCTTATGAATCATTTCAAAGACTCGGCCCCGCAAGGCGTAGCGCCTACGTTTATTGCTATGGGCATTATCTACCTGCTGTTCATGCAGTTCGGCGTCTGGACAATCCGGGTGCCCGCCGATGATTGGGCACCCGCTGGCTACGTACCCAACGCCGAGCACAGCGCCCTCATCACGACCGGCAACGTATCGGCCGACAATGCCATCAAGACGCCGCAGTTCTGGCTTTTGTGGGTGGTGCTGCTTACCAATGTCACGGCTGGCATCGGGGTGTTAGAAACAGCTTCGCCGCTAATCCAAGAAACCTTTTCCGACAAGTTCATGGGCTCGGGCAGGGGCGTAACGGCCGCAGCGGCAGCAGGCTTCGTAGGGTTGCTGAGCTTATTTAACTTGCTAGGCCGCTTCTTCTGGTCGTCGGCGTCGGATAAGCTAGGGCGTAAGGTGGCATATGCCATTTACTTCGGCCTTGGCATTTTGCTGTATGCACTCATCCCAACGCTAGGTCATAATCTGCAACTAACGCTGTACGTCGTGGTGGCGTGTGTGATTATTAGCATGTATGGCGGAGGCTTCTCAACGGCGCCGGCTTACCTCTCCGACCTGTTTGGCAAGTACCAAGTTGGTGCTATTCACGGGCGCTTGCTCACAGCCTGGAGCACGGCTGGCGTGCTAGGCCCGCTGATCGTGCACAACCTGCACGAAAGCGCCTCAGAGAAAGGCCTGACGGGTGCGGCAGCTTACCAAAACGTGTTTTATACCATGGCTGGCTTGCTCGCAGTCGGATTAATAGCCGATCTGCTGGTACGGCCCGTAGCAGAGCGCTACTACGAAAAAGGCCCCGTCACGATTGAAGCGGGCGGCCACTAAGCCACCCTACTATTTACCTTCATACCTCTGATAAACGATGGATTCGCAACCCACTTCTTCTACTTCTAACGCCAACGAGCCTGCTACGGGCGGCTCCGTGGTGCTTGCTTGGCTTTTCGTGGGCATTCCCCTGCTTTGGGGCGTGTCGCAGACCTTCATAAAAGCGCTGGCACTGTTTAAATAACCTTACTCGAACCGAATCAGCCTTTTCGGGTTGTACATTCGAAGAGCACTTGGCACTGAGCTAGGTGCTCTTTTGTTTTGACAGGAAACGACCTTCACTATGTCCGCTGACTCTGCTGCCGACCACATCGTGCTGCTCGAATCCTTTCCCAATTACGTGGCAGCCCACGTAGCCAAAAGCCGCCTCGACGCTGAAAACATCCCGTGCTTTCTGAGCAACGAAAACCGACCCTATGGCCCGATTGCCGGCGGGGTGCGCCTGCACGTGCGCCAGCAAGACCTAGGTGCCGCTCAGCAAATCTTACTAGATCAGGTCGTGCCGATGCGCGTGGCATCGCCGGAGGAGGAAACGGCGGCCCGCATTTGTCCGCGGTGTGGCTCCCACGATGTATCATCGGAGCCAGTACTCGATCCATCGGCGAACGTTCCGATGCGGCTGTTTGCACTACTGAGCTGGTCGCTGCGCGGCGAGTACTACCACTGCTTTCACTGCGGCTACGAGTTTAAAGGCTAGGGTAAGCCTCATCTGATACCAGCTAGAAGCCACGTGTGGGTGTGTATTTAGTAGCGAAAGCGCCACACGGGCAGTACCGTACCAGCCGGAAAAAGCTCTTGCTCAGCCGGTAATTCTAGAAACCCATCACTGGGCAATAAGCTAGCTAGGTCGCCCGAGCCGTGAGCCCGCTCGGGGTGCGCCAGCACACGCCCGTCTGCCGTCGACTCGAGGCTGACCAGCAGAAAGTGCGTGATGCGCGGCCGAAAGGTGACTTCGGTGGCAAGCACCGCATAGGCCGCAGGCGCTGGCACCGGGGTAGGCAGCTGAACGGCGCGGAGCCATGGTTGCGCATAGCGGTAGTAGTTCACAAACGTAGAAACCGGGTTGCCCGGCAGCGCAAACACAACTGCGCCCGCTGGGTGCTGCCCAAACCAAAAGGGCTTACCCGGCCGCTGCTGCACTTCATGAAACAGCTGCTCAACGCCAACTTCATGCAGCGCCGCCGGCAGAAAGTCAGCTTTCCCCTTTGATACGCCACCACTTAGCAGCACCGCATCGTAGTCGCGCAGCAACGCGGGCAGCCCGCTGCACAAGGCATCGAAGTCGTCGTTGAAGTGAAAGATTTCGGCCGTACCGCCTGCTTGCTGCACGGCGGCGGCTAGCATGTATGAGTTGGACCGCCGAATCTGGTGAGGCAGCGGCTGCTCGCCAATTTCCACCAGTTCGTCGCCGGTGCTTACTACGGCTACTTTTGGGCGCTTCGCAACCAGCAGATCGGTAGCGCCAACGGTAGCCGCCACGGCCACTTCCGCCGAGCCTAGCAACGTGCCTGCTGGGAGCAGCACGTCGCCCTGCTGGCGGTCGGAGGCCCGGCGGTGCACATTTTGGCCAGATGCATTCGGCAGCACTTGTAGGGTGGCTACGCGGCTGTCTGCTGCTTCCTCGATTAGAATATCCTCGTAGCGCACCACCGCGTCGGTGCCAGGGGGCAGCGCGGCGCCGGTCATAATCTCGATGGCAGCAGCTGGGTCGGTGAGCGGCGCGGGAGCTTGGCCGGCAAACTGCGTTTTTTCAATCACGAAACGTATTTGCCCGGCAGCTACTGCACTATAGTTCAAGGCGATACCATCCATCGCCACCCGGTCGAACGGAGGAAAGTCGCGGTCGGCGGTTACGTCTTGGCGCAGCACACGACCTAGGGCCGCAAGGAAGGGTACCGTTTCGGATGGCAGTGGGCGGGCGGTAGCTAGTATACTACGCGTAGCTTCTTCGACAGAGAGCATAAGGGGCAGAATCATGTAGCACGAAGTCCGTACTTCGCGTATCGTTGTAAATAGTATCGGTCGGCAGCCGGTTTATGCACAAACAAGCAAGAAGATAATTCGCTTGCCTTGTTTCATCATCGACTTTTATCTGCTGCCCGCGTTCAACTCCCGCAACGATACGCGAAGCACCAACGTTGCGCTACATTCTACCTTGCTTTTCATGTCTGATACTCCCAAACTAACGCATCTAAACGACGCTGGCCAGCCTTCTATGGTTGATGTGGGCGGCAAGGCGGCGACTCGCCGGGTGGCCCGTGCCCGCAGCCGCGTCATCCTCGGAGCTGAGATTATTCAGCTCGTGCAGGCTGGCGACTTACCCACGCGCAAAGGCCCTGTATTTCAGACGGCTATCATAGCTGGGGTGATGGCGGCGAAGAAAACCGCTGACCTTATTCCGCTTTGCCACCCCATTGGCCTCGACGACTGCCAGGTGCGCATCGAAGTAGCTGGACCCGACGCCGTTATCATCGAGTGCACAGCCACCGTGACCAGCAAGACCGGCGTAGAGATGGAAGCCCTTACGGGAGCTTCCGTTGCGGCGCTTACCGTGTATGATATGTGCAAGGCTCTTTCGCACAACATTGTCATTGCCGAAACCCGCCTGCTCGATAAAACGGGCGGCAAACAAGATTTCCACCATGTCGACTAACATCACGGCCGGCGTTGCGCAGCATACCAAGCACGCCCAAATGGCCCGTCCGCACCTAGGTGAGTTTGGCCGCCACGAGCTAGCTATTCTGGGTGCGCCGTGCGGCAAGATTAAAGAGTTGGTAGCCCGCCTGCTGCCGCACTTGGCGGCTACGCTCCGCGTGGCCTACGTGGATGCCGACCACGCCGCCGGCGACGATGCGGCTAGTGGTGGCGCGGGCGGCGCTAGCCCCATCATGCTGGCCGGCGCCTCGGCCGAGCTAACCGATAAGATTACCTTCCGCCGCGTAGATCAGCATATTACGCTTGATCCTTTCACGCAAAAAGAGCTGCTAGCTAACCAAAGCATCGTGCTGGTGAACGGCAACCATTTCCGCGCTCGTCAGCAAATCATCATCCTCGACCCGGCCAAACCGCTCGACCGCAAGCTCGACCGCCTCACCGATGTGCGCGCCATTTTGCTCCCCGAAGGTGTAACGGAAATACCGGAGTACCTGCGCACGCACCTGCCGCAAGTAGATCAGCTCCCAGTACTGGCCCTAGCTGACACAGCCGGTATTGCTGCTTTTGTGCAACAATGGTGGCACGATAGCCGCCCACCGCTGCGAGGCCTGGTGCTAGCGGGCGGCCAGAGCCAACGTATGCAGACCGACAAAGGCCGCCTGCAATACCACGGTCTAGAACAGCGCCAGTATACTGCTCAACTGCTGGCCGAGGTATGCACCGATGTGCTGGTTTCCTGCCGACCCGACCAAGCCACGGAACTGCCCACTGGCCTTACGCCTCTCCCCGATCGGTTTGTGGGCCTAGGTCCAATGGGCGGAATTCTCTCAGCCCTTCAACTTGACCCAAACGCCGCCTGGCTCGTAGTGCCCTGCGACTTGCCCTTTTTGTCAACCGATACGTTGCGCTACCTGGTGGAGCATCGCAATGCGGGGAAAGTAGCCACGGCTTTTCAAAGCTCGGAAAATGAGTTTCCGGAGCCGCTCACGAGCATCTGGGAGCCGCGTAGCTACGGCGTGCTGCTGCGCTTCCTCAGCCTAGGCTACTCTTGTCCGCGCAAGGCGCTTATTAACTCCGACATCGAGTTGTTGACGCCACCTAAGCCTAACGATCTGCGCAACGTGAATACGCCGCAAGAGCGGGAAGTAGCGGAGCGGGAGCTAAAAGCCTAGGCGCCTCCGGTTCGCTACCCACGTCGAAGCCTTGCCCCGACGAAAACGCGTCAACCTATACTGCACAACAGGCAGTGTAGGTTGACGCGTTTTTATTGTAAATCACTAGCTGAATGCCACTTTCGTCTATCTTTCTGCCTCTACCTTCTACACGCCCTCTCCTATTCTTCTATGTTAAAATTTACTCTGTGGCTGCCGCTACAACTAGCCATCAGTGCCGCCGACTTGGCCCAACCTACCGCGTCCAACCAAGCGCTAGAAACGACGACGCACTATGCGGCTGCCCAAGACACTGCCTTCCAACGGCGCTCCGGGGTGATTTTACCAGCAAAACTCAACGAGCAGCAGATTGAGAACTTGTCGGTGCTAGGTCGGGTGTGGGGCTTCGTGAAATACTACCACCCAGTTGTAGCGGTTGGCAACTATAACATGGATGCGGAATTATTTCGGGTACTGCCTTCGGTGTTGGGTGCTCCCAATGAAAAGACTCGTAGCCAGCTCCTGAGTACCTGGGTTACTAAATTTGGGGAGGTGCCGGCTTGTAAAACTTGCAAAGAACCCGCTGCTAACACTGTGCGCTTGCAGGCGGACCTAGCTTGGCTCAACGACCAGAAGCAACTCGGCGAAGCGCTCCGCACGCAGCTAGCTTACCTGCGCCGGAATCGCAACCAAGGCTTACATCACTACGTGAGTGCCGCGCCGCGGGTGGGCAACCCTATCTTCGAGCACGAGGTGCCCTACGACTTCACCGATATACCCGACGCTGGTTTGCGGCTGCTGGCGCTCTACCGGTATTGGAACATGGTTGAGTACTTCTTCCCTTACCGCTACGCCATTGGGGAAGATTGGCAGCGCGTGTTGCCCGAATTCATTCCGAAACTGGCAGCGGCTAACACGGCTGAGCAGTACCACCTAACGCTGCTCACGTTGATTGCGCGCCTCAACGATACGCACGCCGACATCTACCAAGATAAAGTGCTAGCTGACTACAAAGGCCAGTTTTATGCCCCTGCTCGAGTTCGTTTCGTCGAGAACAAAGCCGTTGTGACGGACTTTTATGATGACAACCTAGGGCAAGCTTCGGGTTTGCAGAAGGGTGATATCATTGAAAAGATTGAGGGGGTAGCCGTGCCCGCGTTGGTGAAGCAACTTCAACCTATTTCCCCAGCCTCAAACGAACCCACCCAACTGCGCAAAATTGCCAATCTGCTGCTGCGTGGCAACACCGAGCAGGTACAGCTTCAAGTAAACCGTAACGGCCAAATACTCCCCTTGCAGGTAACGCGTTACCCTGCCAACAAGCTGAACCTAGCGCTAAATACCGGCACACCTAGCCCCCTGCTCGACCCTTGGCGCTTACTGCCCAACAATATTGGCTACCTCTCCCTAGGCACCCTTAAGAACGAGAGGCTACCAAGCATTATGGAAGCCGCTGGAAACACGAAGGGCTTAGTAATAGATATTCGCAACTACCCCGCTGAATTTGTAGTGTACAACCTGTTGCGATACTTACTGAATAAGCCGGAGCCTTTCGTAAAATTTAGTCAGCCCGAAGTGACGTATCCGGGTATGTTCACGAACATTGGTCCTCTGTACGTCCAGCCAGGTAGAGGCAAGCCCTACCGAGGCAAGGTAGTCATCTTGGTAAACGAACTGACACAGAGCCAAGCCGAATTCACGACGATGGCGCTCCGCACGGTGCCCAATGCCACTGTGGTAGGCAGCACTACGGCCGGCGCCGATGGCAACATCTCAAACATCATTTTGCCTGGTAATATCCCTACCGTGATTACGGGCCTAGGGGTGTACTACCCCAATGGGCGCGAAACCCAGCGCATAGGCATTGTGCCCGACGTGGAGGTGAAGCCGACCATTCAAGGCATTAGGGAGGGGCGCGATGAGTTGCTAGAAAAGGCTGTGCAACTGATAGAAGCTAGCTAGGTTCCGGCATCCAGGCAAATGTAGCGCGGGCTACAAAGTACACGCTACGGGTGCGCGGCCACCCACACGGCGCCGTCCTCGTATTCTTCTTTCTTCCAGATTGGCACCACTTTTTTGATGGTGTCGATGATGAACTGGCAGGCGGCAAACGACTCGGCCCGGTGAGGCGTAGAAACGGCAATAGCCACGGCTACGTCACCGATTTCGAGCGTCCCTTTGCGGTGTACCACGGCTACTTTGCGCAGCATGGGCCACTTCTCCTGAGCTTCTTCAGCCACGCGGCGCATCTGGCCGACGGCCATGGCGTCGTAGGCTTCGTAGTGCAGGCGCACCACCTTTTTGCCGGTCGATTGGTTACGGACGGTGCCCACAAATGCATTCACGGCACCGGCACCCTCGTCTTCTACAAGCGCTAGCACAGCGGCTACATCAATAGGCTCGCCGGTAAGTTCTATGTGCATGGGGTTGATTTTCTACAATGTAGCGCGAAGCTCCAGCTTCGCGTGTGGTGGACTGTCGTCGAACGGACCTAGGTGCGCTCACCCGACGATGGCGCGAGGCTGGAGCTTCGCGCTACACCCTAGCCTCCACTAACGGGCGGAATGAGCGCAATTTCGTCGCGCTCGTGCAGTTGATAGTCGTCGTCGGCATAGTCGCTGTTCACGGCTACGGCGAAGCTAGTCAGCTCATTCAGCGCGGGGTATTTTGCACGAAGCTGCTCGATAAGCTCGGCCACCGACTGCTCGGCGGGAGCATCTAGCTCCAGTTCGGGCTTACCAACGATTTCTTTTGTGATGCCAAAAAGGGCAATTTTTAATTTCATTTGTTTATAACAAGTAACGTTGCGTATACGCTGCTTCACACGAAACTGCGAAGTGCAGCTAAACGTTTTTTGTTTAGAATTCGTCCTTACGGAAGTCCCCTTCGTTCGCGTGGCACTTTAAACGCGGCACGTGTTGCTTTTTGTTGCTGTCTATGGCTTTTGCTACTCCGTCCGTTTTATTCGATAACCATGGTCGCCCACTCGAATATGTGCGCTTAGCCGTCACGGACCGCTGCAATTTGCGTTGCTTTTACTGCATGCCCGCCGAAGGCATCGAGTATTTGCCTAAAAATGAATTGCTGAGCTACGAAGAAATGGAGCGCACCGTGACCATCTTAGCTGGTCTGGGAGTGCGCAAAGTACGCTTAACGGGCGGCGAGCCTTTCGTGCGGCGCGACCTGGTGCCCTTCATCGAACGCCTAAGCAACATTCCTGGCATCAACGACATTAGCCTGACTACCAATGGCGTGCTCACTGCACCACACGTGTCCGAGCTAGCCCGTATTGGAGTGAAAGCCGTTAACCTCAGCCTCGACACCCTCGACCGCAGCCGCTTCCACCGCATCACGCGCCGCGACGAATTGCCGCGAGTGCTTGATACGTTCTATGCGCTGCTAGCTGCTGGTATTCAGGTGAAGATCAACGCGGTAGTGATGGATGGGCAGAACACGCAGGACTTGGTACCGCTGACCGAACTCACCCGCGAACTCCCCATTGAGGTACGCTTTATTGAGGAAATGCCGTTCAACGGTGGTAGCCATGCGGCCATTGAGCTGCCCTGGAACTACCGCCGCATTCGGGAACACTTGGAGGAGCATTTTCCCGGCCTGACGCCCGTTGCCACCAAACCTGGCGCTACGGCCACCGATTATACCATTCCCGGTCACCTAGGTCAGGTAGGCATCATTGCCGCGTATTCGCGCACCTTCTGCGGCACCTGCAACCGCATCCGTCTCACGGCCGAAGGTGGCCTCAAAACCTGCCTCTACGACCAGGGCGTGCTCGACGTGCGGGCGCTATTGCGCGGCGGGGCCTCCGATATGGAAGTGCAAGAAGCGCTTGCAAACGCATTCCGCTACCGTGCCGCCAATGGCTTCGAAGCCGAGCAAAAGCGGCCTCTGCACCAGCTCAGCTTTGAATCGATGTCGACGATTGGGGGCTAGGTTGCCTTCAACTAGACAGCTTTATTAAAAATGTCATGCTGAGCTTGTCGAAGCATCTCGCGTGCAGTAGCAACTCCAATCACTAGGGTTTACCATTGCACGCGAGATGCTTCGACAAGCTCAGCATGACGTTCTTTTAAGACCAACTTTCCAGCTTAAAATCGAATACCGGCGCTGTACCCAAACCAGCCGAACACCCGCGTTCTGGCGGAGCCTTCGTTTAGCCACAGCTTGTGGCCTTTGGTGAGGTTGGAATAGATTTTCTGCTCGCCACTGTCGTAGCGCTGTGTGACCAGCACGCTTGCTGTTGGGCCGGCCACAATGCGGAGGTGACTGCCTGCTTTGAAGGGCGCAAACCCGAGCAGCACCCGCACTTGGTTGTGCAGGTTCAGCTCGTCCGTCCAGCCGCGTTGCTCCTCATTTACATGCATGGCCACTGCATCCAACGCTAGGCTCAGCCGCTTACGCGACCACGCTTCGGTACCAACCCCGTAACCAAGTGCCCAACGCCTAGGACCGCTGCCGAAATCATCATAGGCGCCGGTGACAAACGTGTAGAACGCCGCTGAGCCACCTAGCTTCAGAGCGGCACTTACCGGCCAGGTTTCCGAATTGGTGACTTCTAGCCGATGATATCCGTGACGCACAAGGTTGAAGGGCGCAATACTAATACCATCCACTGAATCAGCAATATTCACTACACCAGCTAGTTGCACCCCGTGTACTGAGCGCGCCACATTGAATACCCCCGCTGCCTGCACTCCACGCACTTCCCCCAAAGTGGCATTGAACACCCCGGCCGCTTGTCCGCCGTGCACCGCGCGCCTAGCTAAGTTCAGCACGCCCGCGGCCTGCCAGCCGTTCGCTTCACCCCCTAGCACATTCAGCACGCCGGCGCCCTGGAAGCCCGTGAGCTGCTGCCCAACCACGTTGCCGACGCCCGCCACCTGCGCCCCTTTCACGTTGTAGCGGTCTACGTTGAGCAGGCTAGCTGCCTCGAAGCCATCGACTCCGGCCTGGTAGCCGGCTAGCACGTTGAGCGAAACTTTGTTGACGGTACGACCGCTACTAAATCCATTCGAGCCCAAGGGCCAGAAGAAGGATACCTGCGCCGGTTTGGTGATGGTCTCGTGCGCAGCTTCCTCGGGTTCCGGCTTTGTAGCGGATACTGCCGCCGCTACCCCAACCGAGTCTGCGGCGGGTTGAGGAGCGGACTGATTCAGTGCGGCAGTGGCGGGGGCAGTAGAGGCCGTTACGCCGTTGCTGTCTGATGGGCTAGGTTCCGTAGCACCGCTTGCCGCCCGCATGCTGGTATTCTTTGAGGTGCTGCTAGCCGTGCTTTTGTTAGAAGTCAGCGGGTTTGTAGCGCTTGTTGGCTTGCGCGGTGCGGGCTTGCTGGCCTCCTTGCTAGGTACACTCGCCGGTTTAGCGGAGATAGTTTGCGGCGCGGGCTTACTATTTGCAGCGGGCTCAACAGGGGTCGACCTAGCTTCTGTGGTGCGCACGGGGGCGGCGGTGCTAGCCGTGGCGCCAGTAGCCAAAGCCGTTACGGTGGTTGGCTTTGTGGGCGCCGGATGTAGTACTACCTGATTACCGACCAGTTGGTAGCTGACGTTGGTGTCGCGCAGTAGGTTATTGAGCACAGTGCGAAGCGGTTGATTTTGCAAACGCAGCGTCACGGACTGGCGCAAGTCTAGGGCGGTGTTGCTGTAGGAAAGGTTCACCCCATAGCGCTGGCGCAACGTACGCAGCGCCGATTCGAGCGGTACTTTCTGAAAGTTTACCGACACGTTGCGCTCGAGCACAGGGCTAGGTTTTGGTTGCGCTACAAGGGGCTGCTGTATGCTTAAGCACAGCGCAGCCAGAATTAGGCATACGCGGTTTTGCGCAGTGTTCATAGTAAGTAGAAGTCTGAATAGAAGAGAGAAGGGCTAGCGGCAGCCCGCGCCATCGAGCACATAGCCCTCGGCAGACTGCGCGACGGTCAGGCCCGCCGAAAGGCTGACGATGTGTAGCGCCTGCGACAACGTCACTTGCCGGAAGGAGCCGGTGAACCGGCACTCGCCTAAGGCTGGCCGGGCCAGCTTGACAGGCGTGCCGTAGTAACGCGCTAGATCTTGCGCTACCTCGCGGAGTGGTTGGTTATCAAACACTAACTCCTGCCGCTGCCACGCCCGAAAGTTGAAATCGGTAATAGAATGCTGCGCGACTACGAGCGGTGTTTCCTTGTAGATCACCCCTCTGCGGCCTGGTAAGAGCAGCGAATCGGGGGCGGCGGGCTTCACACGGGAGCTAGGCAGAAAGGAGACCCGCCCCGTCACGACAGCCACCTCCACCGAATCTTCGGCTGGGTAGGCGCGCACGTTGAAGGAAGTACCCAGCACCCGCGTACGAGTATCGTGGGCCAGCACCGTGAAGGGACGGCCGTGGTCCTTTTTCACCTCAAAGAAAGCCTCGCCTTGCAGGCGCACTTCGCGGGTCGCCCCGTTGAAGTTAGCGCCATACGTCAGCGTAGAGTTGCGGTTCACCCACACGCGGCTGCCGTCGGGCAAGGTGGTCAGCTGAATTTTGGGACCGGCTGCTACAGTAACTTCTTGAGTGCCTAGCTTTTTTGGTAACCACGCCCGCATCAGACCCCACACGCCGATGCACAAGGCAAGAGCAGCGGCAATACGCATTATGCCTATTGGCGTCGACCACATCGGCACAACCCGAGCCGGGCTAGCTTCGGCTGGCGGCGTTGGAGCTAGGCCAGCCGAAGTGCGGAAGCGTTGCCAGGCGGGCTCCACGTCGGCTTCCGTAAACGCTTTCATTGTGTTTCTGCCCCGCTCCCAGGTCCGTGTGGCGTCGGTGAGCAGCTGCAACCGACTTGGCTCAACGGCCAGCCAGTGGTGCAATTGCTGCTGCTCCGACGCAGAAGCTTCGCCGGCCAAGTGCTTGGCCAGCAACTCCCACGGAACATCGGAATCGGGTAAGAAATCGGCCATAGTTGGGAGGAGCAGTTCTAGGAGTTTGGTCCTGGTAGTGGCGCCACCTTAGTCGTCCGCACCTAGGTCACTCATTGCGCGGACGACTAAGCTGACGCTAGTGATTTAATTCTCGGATAGCACTTTGCCCGAGCCGGAAATACGGGAGCTTACCTTCGGATTGCCGCGGTAATACACCGAGCCGCTCCCGCTCAGGTCAACTTCCAGCGTGCGGGCAGCAGACACATAGGTTTTACCCGAACCGCTAATAGAAGCATACGTGTCCTGGCTGGTGAGATCATAGGCGTAGATCTTACCCGAGCCGCTAATGGTTGTGTTATGGCTCTGCGCCACTCCGCTCAGGCGCACCTCACCCGAACCTGATACGTTTGTCCGCAGGCCATCCACTTTCGCAAAAGTCATGATAATCTCGCCCGACCCGGATACGTGCGAGCGGAAGCTGCTTGCCGTCCAGGGGGTGGCGCTATGAATCTTGCCGGAGCCAGCTACCTCCACCTCGGAGAGCGAAGGCACGGTGATGTACACTTTCACCGGGTCGTGACCACGCACATTGTGGTGGCCATATTCGATTTCGAGCTTGTTGCCGGAAAGCTCCGTTTCCAGAACGTCGAGGATGTTACGCTGGGCTTCGATGCGCACTTCTTGCGTGGGGCCTTGCGTGAGAACAACCTCTGCATCAATCTTCAACTCTACGCTGCTGAAGCTGTTCAGCGTGCGTGTTTCCGATTCCGTTGGGCCGACGCCTCGCACATTGGGCGCTATCAAATCATTGTCGCAGGCCGAGAGGAACAGCATAGGGAGGAACATAGAGAGCAGTACTTTTTTCATTGCTTGGAAAGGTGAGTAGGTTAGAAAAGCTGATTTGATCCTATGACCCAAAACCTAGCCTTCACCCCCACGCTCTTTCAAAAAATATTTTCAACCATCATCGCTACGCACATGCTCATGCCTGACAGGAAACCACTTAGCCGCTCCCGCAACAGCCGCAGCGCTTTGCCCATCTGGTTTTCGACGGTTTTAGGGGCCACGTTCAGGGCTTCGGCAATTTGGCGGTAGCTCATGCCCTCTTCCCGGCTCATCACGAACACCGCCCGACACTGCGGTGGCAGCGCTTCGAGAGCACCAGCTACTGCTAGCTCGACTTCTTCGCCGGCCAAATTGTCGGCCGTGTCGTTGCGGCTCGGTTCAGGAACGCGTGCATCGTCCCAGGCCACTTGGTACTTGTGCTTTTGCAGGTGGTGCAAAGCCGTATTCATAGCGGCGCGGTAGAGATACGCTTTGTAAGTCGTCGTGATGACGAGCGTGCCGCGGTTATTCCATACTTTCAGAAAGAGGTCCTGCAACAGGTCCTCGGCGGCAGCTCGATCTTGTACTACCCGGTAGATGACGTTGCCCAGCGGCTGATAAAACGAGCGAAACAGCAGCTCCATGAAGGCTTCTTCATCAGCGTGTTGCAGCGTCGCCAGCCGGCTTTCCAGTATGTCAGCGTTTTCGTCAGGAGGCATAACTAGCCGCACTTTTATACTGCATTAATCTGTCGATTAAGGCGTTACAAAAGTATGCACCGAAACAAAGAGGGCTTATCACATAAGCATGTGATAAGCCCTCTAATTACCTTCGCTTAAATTGGCCAGCTAGCTTACGACTTCTTGCCGCTGGTGCTAGCTGACACGTGGTAGAAACCCGCGCCGTGCCGCCGGATAAACGGCGAGAAACCTTGCGTGAAGGTGCCCACTTTCCGGCCCGTCCATAAATCTTGTACCGTGACGCCGGCTGGAAAACCTAGGTCTTTGAGCGCCACCGATATGCGCGCCGAGTCGGGCGGCATAGCCTGCATAGGGCTCGTAGTGAATACCAAGAACTTGAGCGTACCGCCGGTGTTTTGCCCAGCAGCCGCTTTGTCCAGCCCTACGGTGGCCTTGAATCGTGTGTAGCCAGCCGGCAAATCATACTCAATCACCGAGTTGGCGTGGGTGCCGATACCGTTTTCGTACACCTTGCCGTCGACCGTTAAGGGGCCACCCGATACGGATTTGTTCACCGTGGTCTTACCCCAACCTGCCGACGCTTCTTTCCAGGTTGCGGTGGTTAGCTGCAAGGTTTTATCGCCGTTGGTGAGCGTTGGGTTGAGCCAGTTGGCGTGGTCCCAGGCGGTGCCGTCTGCGCCACCGCGCACGCACAGGTACAGCTTTTTGGCACCCGTAACGTCGATATCTACCGTTTGGCTAACGTTCTGCCGCGTGATCTGGCTGCTCACCCACTTGGCATCTTTCTCATCGGCGGGCTTCTGGTCGGCGGCGTTGAAGAGAGCTAGGTATTTGTCGCCGGTTTGCGGATCGTCGGCCATCCAACCAACAGCGTCGCCGTTGCGGAATAGCTGCTTGTTGTTCTTGCTGTTGTGATGTACTGCCAGCACGTTCTTATTCGTCAGCAATGACAAGGTAAAGGGGTCGTTGCTGGGCAAATCGCCACCGAACATGAGCGGAGAGCGGAAGATGCTCCACAACGTCATGAGTGTGTGCTGCTCATCTTTGGTGAAGCGTGTCATGCGGTCGTCGCCGCGCTCGGCCCGGATGCCTAGGCGACCCAGGGGCAGCATATCGGCGTCGGGCCAGGCACCGGGCATGATGTAGGGCGCCCATCGCTCGCACACGTCGAAGTGCTCTTTGAGCTGCTCCCAGCTGTCCCAGAAGTCGCCCACGGTGCGCCACATGTTGGCGTGCTGTTGGGCGTGTTTGGCATCAGCAATCGGCGTTTCGCCCGGCGACATGCTCAGCACAATCTTGCGGCCCGTGCGGTCGATAGCCTTACGGATCATCTCGATTTCAGCCGTGTGGTAGGGTTCTGACAAGTCGTCAATCTTCACGAAATCAACGCCCCACGACGCATATAGCTCGAAGATCGAGTTATAGTATTCCTGCGCCCCCGGCTTACCAGCCACGATGGTGTACATGTCGTGGAGCCAGTTGCACTGCCCTTCCGTCGTGTGAATATCGGCCGCGGTGACTTTGGTACCTAGGATGGGCAGCTTGCGCTTCACGGCTTCCACCGGCACGCCGCGCATAATGTGAATGCCGAACTTTAGGCCCTTGCTGTGCATGTAATCGGCCAGCGGCTTGAAGCCCTTGCCCCCAGCCGCCGACGGAAACCGGTTCGGCGCCGGCGTGAAGCGGCCGTACTGGTCGATGTTGTACTCCGGATTTTTCTCGTTGTAGCCGTGGGCCGTGTCGTTGCCCACGTACCAGCGAATATCGACCACCACGTAGTCCCAACCGTACGCCTTGAGCTTGCTGGCCATGTAGTCGGCGTTGGCCTTCACTTCTTTCTCTACCACCGTCGGGCCGTAGCAGTCCCAGCTATTCCAGCCCATTGGCGGCGTGGCGGCCCATTGGTGAAAATCAGTTGGCTTGGGGCTAGCTTTTTGGGCGAAGGAGGAAGCTGGCGCAAGGCCGAGCAAGGCGCTGCTGAGCAAAAGCGTACGTTTCAAGGTCATTCGAGTCGTGAGTGGGTGGATATGGTGCAGCACGAAAGCTAGGTAGCTTTTGCGGAGGGGCTAGCAAGGTAAATAATAGCACCACTAAAATACTAGAACGGTCATGCTGAGCTTGCCGAAGCATCTCGCGTGCAATGGTAACTCCCCTCATCAGGTTTACTACTGCACGCGAGATGCTTCGGCAAGCTCAGCATGACCGTTCTTCTTAGGTCGCTATATGCTTCTATGCCTGCCCTTATTTCATTTGCAGCACTTTCCGCTTCATTATATCCTGCACGGACACCCCCTCGATCTTGCTTTCCAGCCACGAGATAATATCCAGGTACAGGAAAGGCCGCCGTTCAAAGGGATTGTCCGCAATGCTGATTAACTTCTCTTTCAAGTTGATGAATGCTTCCTTCACCCGAGTGGGCTCCACGTTACCTAGGTTGCGCAGGAAGCGAAAGATTTCCACTTGCATCTGCTGCTGGTTGTTCATTTTACCCAGGAAGTGATACACCGACCGAATCTGATACTCTAGTCCGTCGTCTTCGCCGGCCTCGTAGTAGGCAATAAGGCGCAGGATACGCGCAAAGCACTGCAAATCTTCGCGCAAGCTGCCTTCGCGGTGGTGGATTACTTTGTCGAGGTACTCGATGGCTCGGCGATTATCACCGCTGCCAAAGTAGAGGCTCGCTATTTTATAGTAGAGCACCAGCACGCGGTGTGGGTCCAGCTGGCGCTGGTACTCGTGCATGTCTTCCAACAACTCCGGCACAATAGCTAGCCCGTCGGTGAAGCGGCCTTCCATAAAGTAGGCGTTGATGCGGTGCTGGTAGATGTGCAGGAACAGCAAGATCTCCGTGTTCGGTGTCGTGCGACGGTCTTGGTCGGCGGCAAACTCTTCTAGTGTCTTCAGCACCTCCATAAACTTACTGTAGTACAGCAAGTTGTAGAGCACCGCCAGCAGGTTGTGCAGCCCTTTAATGTAGAGCATGGTCTGCGCGTCTTTCATGGCGGGCGTTTCTTCAAACAAATCCACCCACTTCTGCGCGTAGCGGTAGCACGCTTTAAAATCTTGCACGATGGTGTAGTACCACACGTGCGCCTGGTAATAGTAGAGCTTCTCGAAAAAGCCTGCCTCCGGCAAATCCAAGGACACGAGGTTGCTCCGGAAGAAGCTGGTTACTTCCTCATTATCTTCCTGGTTGCGGGCATGGCCTACTTTCAAGTATAACCCGTACATGCGCAGCGACAGGTTCGACAGCTCGTGCAGCTGACCTAGGTGCTTCACCGTATCCTGCGCCTCGGCTGCCAATACCTCCGCGTGCCCTTGCAAGCTGCGCGTGATGTACTGCGACTCGATCATCTTCTCGAAGTCGATGGCAATGAGGGCTACGTGCGGCATTTCGGCCTGCTGGGCGGCAGCTTTCACCTTCTCCAACATTTTCAGACTCTGTTGATAGAAGCCTTTGTTGTAGAGCACGCGGGCGTAGTCGAGCTGCTCGTGCAGCTGAATATCAGGGTTTTGATGCGCCTGGTACACCCGCAGGCTGGATAGGAGCTGCCGGTAGAGGTTAGCCTTTAGGTTCGCTAGCTGTATCTTCTTGATAGAAGGCACCTGCGCAAGAATCCGCTCCTCATCGTACTGCTCTAGGTTGTCGAGGGCGTCGAAGAGCTGCAAGAACTTCAGGCCTTCCGTTGAGCCTTGGCGGTTACAGAACAGGCGGAAGTGACGCTTTTCGGAGCGGGTTAGGGAATTGACTAAGCTAAAAACTGGATCTGTGTTTCCGTTAGGCATTGTACTTAAAAAAAGGGCAACTACTTGATAAACAGTTAATTTTAACAGATGATTAAAGTATTAGAAATAGTAAAGCCTCTTAAAAATAATTTTCATAGCTGTTTTTAAACCGACATGTTGCATGCTGAATTCTGTAAGCAAACAGCAACAACACAATGACGGCTCAACGAATCCAAATCTTCGACACCACCCTACGCGACGGGGAGCAAGTGCCAGGATGCAAGCTAAACAGGGAAGAGAAACTTGTTATTGCCCGGCAGCTTGAACTGCTAGGCGTAGATGTTATCGAAGCCGGTTTCCCCGTTTCGAGCCCCGGTGATTTTGCGGCGGTGCACGCCATTGCTGCCCAAACCAAAGAAGCTACTGTGTGCGGCCTGACCCGGGCCGTTGAAAATGATATTCGCGTGGCGGCTGACGCCCTGAAGCTAGCCCGTTATCCGCGCATTCATACCGGCATTGGTACTTCCGAGCTGCATGTGAAGCACAAGCTCTGCTCGACGCAGGAACTCGTATTGGAGCGCGCCATTGCCGCCGTGAAGCTAGCTAAATCCTTCGTGGAAGATGTGGAGTTTTACGCCGAAGACGCTGGCCGCACCGATAACGTGTATCTAGCTCGCGTGTGCGAAGCCGTAATTAAGGCTGGCGCCACCGTGCTCAACATTCCTGATACCACCGGCTACTGCCTGCCCGAAGAGTACGGCGCCAAGATCAGGTTCTTGCGCGAGAACGTGAAAGGCATTGAGAACGTGACGCTTTCTACGCACTGCCATAATGACCTAGGTCTAGCTACGGCTAACTCCATTGCGGGTGTGGTACACGGCGCCCGGCAGATTGAGTGCACCATCAACGGCGTCGGCGAGCGGGCTGGCAACACGGCGTTGGAAGAAGTCGTGATGATTTTGCGCCAGCACCCTTACCTGAACCTCGATACTAATATCAATACCAAGCTGCTGACCGAAACGTCAACGATGGTGTCGCACATGATGGGTATGCCGGTGCAGGCCAACAAAGCTATTGTGGGTGCCAATGCCTTCTCGCACTCCAGCGGCATCCACCAGGATGGCGTGATCAAGCACCGCGAGACGTACGAAATCATTGACCCGCGCGAAGTAGGCGCCCCCGATTCGTCGATTGTCCTGACGGCTCGTTCGGGCCGCGCCGCGCTGGGTTACCGGCTGCAGAAGATCGGCTATGCGTTCAATAAAAGTGTGTTAGATCAAGCTTACGCTTCGTTCCTAGTGCTCGCCGACCGTAAAAAAGAAGTTGTGGACGAAGATTTGCACATCTTGGTTGAACAAGAAAACCTGGTTGCCGCAAGCTAGCCCGCAAGTAGTTGTAACGCGAAGCTCCAGCTTCGCGCCTCGTTGAACAATCATCGTTGCGACGACCTAGCCCAAGTCGTTCAACGATGCGCGAAGCTGGAGCTTCGCGCTACACCCACCCCATCATGGCACAGACTCTATTTGATAAGATTTGGGATGCTCACGTTGTGAACTCCTTCGGCGACTTGTCCGTCGTCTATATTGATAAACACCTCATTCACGAAGTCACGAGCCCCCAAGCTTTTGACGAATTGACTGCGCGCGGCCTGCCCCTGTTCCGCAAGGATCAGATGCTCGCTACGGCCGACCACAACGTGCCCACGCGCAACCAGCACTTGCCCATCGAGGAGCCGCTCTCCCGCTCGCAGGTAAACAAGCTTACCGAGAACTGCGAAAAGTTTGACGTGGAGCTGTACGGCCTAGGTCATGAGCGCCAAGGTATTGTGCACGTTATCGGACCTGAGCTAGGCCTCACCCAGCCTGGCATGACCATCGTATGTGGCGACAGCCACACCTCGACGCACGGCGCGTTTGGCGCTATTGCCTTCGGCATCGGCACGAGCCAGGTGGCGCAGGTAATGGCCTCGCAGTGCTTGCTCATCAGCAAGCCCAAGCGCATGCGTATCACCGTGGAAGGCGACCTACACCGTGGTGTAACTGCTAAGGATTTACCGCTTTATGTTATCTCCAAGCTAGGTACCGGCGGTGCCACGGGCTACTTCGTGGAGTACGCTGGCAGCGCTATCCGCAGCCTCAGCATGGAAGGCCGCATGACGCTCTGCAACATGAGCATCGAGATGGGCGCCCGCGGCGGCATGATTGCCCCTGATGAAACCACTTTCGCCTACGTAGATGGTCGCCCGTACGCTCCGCAAGGTGAGCGCTGGGAGCAGGCTCTTGCCTACTGGCGCACTCTATACTCCGACGCCGACGCCACGTTCGATTCGGAGTATCACTTCGACGCGCAGGACATCTACCCGATGATTACCTACGGCACCAACCCCGGCATGGGTATCGCGCTCAACGGGTTGATTCCGACTGAGGTAGCCAGCAACGAAGCCGTGAGCTTCCAGAACTCGCTCAAGTACATGGGCTTCGCGCCCGGCGAGTCGCTCTTAGGTAAAGAAATCAACTACGTGTTTATCGGCAGCTGCACCAATTCTCGCATCGAGGACTTGCGCACGGTAGCTAGCTACGTGAAAGGCAAGCACAAAGCTCAAAACGTGGAGGCCATTATCGTACCCGGCTCGAAACAGGTGGAGCAGCAAGCCATAGCGGAAGGCATCGACAAAGTGTTAGCCGAAGCAGGATTTGAGTTGCGCGAACCAGGTTGTAGCGCTTGCTTAGCCATGAACGAGGACAAGATTCCGGCTGGTGCCTACTGCGTTTCTACCTCGAACCGCAACTTTGAAGGCCGACAGGGACCTGGCGCCCGCACCTTGTTAGCCTCGCCCTTAGTGGCAGCTATTACGGCCGTGGAAGGTCGTATTGTCGATATTACGCAGTACCTGAACTAAATAACACACAGCCCCTAGGTGCCGCTCTCCGCGAGCAGGACCTAGGGGCTGCGGCTTTCTAGCATATGGAAAAATTCCAGATCCTTCGCACCACGGCCATTCCGTTGCCGATCGAGAATATTGATACGGACCAGATTATCCCAGCGCGTTTCCTAAAGGCTACGTCGCGGGAAGGCTTTGGTGAGAACCTATTCCGCGACTGGCGCTATACATCCGAAGGCACGCCTAAAGCTGACTTCGCGCTGAACAATCCGCGCTACGATGGCCATATTTTGCTGGCGGGCAAGAACTTCGGTTGCGGCTCTAGCCGCGAGCACGCCGCTTGGGCGCTGTATGACGCCAGCTTTAAGGCTGTTATTTCGAGCTACTTCGCTGATATCTTCCGCGGTAATGCCTTGAATACGGGTTTGCTGCCTTTGCAAGTAAGCGACGAGGTGCTACAACGCCTTTTCGACCAGATAGAACAAGATCCGCACACGGAGTTGGTGGTAAACCTACCCGAGCAAACGTTGACGGTACCTGCCTGGGGCGAAAGCATTCACTTCGACCTAGATCCTTACAAGAAGGAGTGCCTGATCAACGGCTACGACGACATTGATTTTTTAGTCAACCAAAAGGAGGCTATTGCCGCCTACGAAACCACACGCGCATGGGCATATTAAGAAAGAAAATTGCCGTACTGGCCGGTGATGGTATCGGACCAGAAGTCTGTCACGAAGCTATTAAGGTGTTGGATGCCGTAGCAGAGCGCTTCGGCCACCGCTTTACCTACGATTACCAACTGATGGGCGCCTGCGCCATCGACGCTACTGGCGACCCGCTGCCGGAGTCCACCCTAGCCGCCTGCCGCGCTGCCGATGCCATCCTGCTCGGCGCCATCGGCGACCCCAAGTATGACAACAACCCCGCCGCCAAGGTGCGCCCCGAGCAGGGCTTGCTGCGCCTGCGTAAGGAGCTAGGTCTGTACGCTAACATCCGCCCCGTAACGGCCTATGACATACTGCTACCCCACTCGCCGCTGAAGGCCGACCGCATTGCCGGCGCCGACATGCTGATCTACCGGGAGCTAACCGGCGGTATCTACTTCGGCGAGAAAGGCCGCACGGAAAATGGCGCCTTCGACCATTGCACCTACACCCGCCCGGAGATTACGCGCATTTCGCACCTAGCTTTCCAATCGGCCCAGAGCCGCCGCAAAAAGCTGACCTTGGTAGACAAAGCCAACGTGCTGGAAACCTCGCGCTTGTGGCGCGAAGTGGTGCAAGAGCTAGCTCCAGCCTACCCCGACGTAGCCGTGGATTACTTGTTCGTGGATAACGCCGCTATGCAGCTCATCTTGAACCCCAAACAGTTCGATGTGATGCTGACCGAGAACATGTTCGGTGACATTCTCTCGGATGAGGCTTCCGTAATTGCTGGTTCCTTGGGTCTGCTGCCCTCCGCTTCGGTGGGCGACAAAGCCGCGATGTTCGAGCCTATCCACGGCTCGTACCCACAGGCCAAAGGCCGGAGCATTGCCAACCCGATTGCCACTATCCTGTCCATCGCCATGATGCTGGAACACTTCGGTTTGCAGGAAGCCGCCAACGTGGTGAAAGATGCGGTGCAAGATGCCCTCGCTCAGAATGTGTTGACGCCTGAGCTGAATCCGACGTCGCCTTCTACTACGGAACAAGTCGGAACGCACATCGCGCAATGCGTGCTAGGTTTTCCCACCTCACAGCTTCACCGCGACAATATTAAAGCGGGTATGAGCACGATTATCTAAGCTCTTTCTTGCTTGATACAAGCAAAGAAGCCCCTCCACTTAATACGTGGAGGGGCTTCTTTTTTAACGTTGACTTGTGTAGCGCAGGCTCTGAGGCCAGCACTACCAGGCACTATTCAATTAACTAATGACTGCTAAAAGAGCAGTTGTTTCAAACGACCTACAGGCACTCGTACAGCATCGTATGGCTGTGTCTTACAGTATGTCTACCACTCGCACCTTATCGTATAGTATGTACAAATATGAATTTTTATATTATTTTTTATATACTTTCGTTGTCAAACTTGTTCTCTCATCATTCCTCGATTTTTAGCTGCAGTAGAAAAGCTAGCCCCACAGCTATGCTTCCTTCATGCACAGGCCACTTACCCCGCTTCATTACTTTACCCTGAATAAAATGTCTTTTTCAAAGGCAACCTAAATTGCGCACAAAAGCCTTCAGGATAGCATGTTATCTTACATAACTCATTGATAATAAACGAGCAACAGGCGTAACTAACGAAACAAGTAGGTTTGATCAGTATATTTACCAAGCCATAACACACCAGCAGTCCCCTCTTACCCTTCCGTTTATGAATATTGTTTTCTTTGCTCATCCAGATTTTCTGGAGCATCAAAGCATGCCTAGGTTTACCCGGATGCTAGCAGATGGAATGCAAGAGCGCGGGCATGCAGTGCAGGTATGGGCTCCGCAGCCCATCTGTTCTCGCCTTCCCGGTCCAGGCTCGCTGAAGAAATGGTTCGGCTACATTGACCAGTATGTGTTGTTCCCCTTCAAGGTACGGCAGCGCCTAAAGAAGAATCCCGCCGATACTCTTTACGTCTTTACCGATCATGCACTTGGCCCCTGGGTGCCGCTGGTTGCCGACCAAGCGCATGTTGTTCACTGCCATGATTTTCTAGCGCAGCGCTCCGCCCTAGGCGAGATACCCGATAACGCCACGAGCTGGTCAGGGCGCATTTATCAGCGCTACATTCACCGCGGTTACTCTCAGGGCAAGCACTTTATCTCGGTTTCGTACCGCACCAAGGAAGATCTGCATGCCTTTGTGTCTTCCCCGCTCACGTCCAAGGTGGTTTACAACGGCCTTAATCAGAAGTTTAAGCCGAAAGAACCTACGGAAGCCCGGGTGCAGCTCGGCAATCGGTTGAAGCTCGACCTCACTAGCGGTTATTTGCTGCACGTTGGCGGCAACGCCTGGTATAAAAACCGGCTTGGCGTTATCGAGCTATATGATGCTTGGCGCGCCACTTCTACCAGCCGCCTGCCGTTGCTGCTCATCGGCGAAATGCCTTCGCAAGCCTTGCAAGACAAGCGGCTCGCTTCTGCTTTCCGCGATGATATCCATTTCTTCTCGGGCGTGGAGGACACCTACGTGCAGCTAGCTTACGCTGGGGCCACGGTCTTTCTGTTCCCCTCCTTAGCTGAAGGCTTTGGCTGGCCCATTGCCGAGGCTATGGCTTCCGGTTGCCCCGTAATTACCACCGATGAAGTGCCCATGACGGAAGTAGCCGGGGGTGCTGGCTTTCTCATCCCGCGCCGCCCGCACGAGGCCGCACAGGTAGCAGCTTGGGCGCAAAACGGAGCCCGCACCATTGAGCAAGTCGTTGGACTAACGGCAGAAGAACGCAAAGACGCCGTGGCGGCTGGCGTTAGAAGCGCGCAACGCTTCGACCCCGTGCTGGCCATTAATAGCATCGAAGACACCTACAAAACCATCATCGAAGGTCCCCGGCCCAATACGATACCACTTGATAAGTATTCTATGAAAGCCTCGCCGAATGAATACCAGTCAAACGCCTGAAACCTATAGGAAAAGCAACACTTTTATAGCATTCGCTGAGCAACAGCCACTCACCTAGCTCTGGCGCGGTGCTTTGCTCGGCGTATTAGTCAGCATTGAGGACAGCAAAGCCACGCGGTACCGGGTGGCTTTGCTGTTTTTGTGGTGGCTCAAATGGTAGAAACTTCATCGAAACGCGCAGGCTATCGTAGTAGGCAAGAAACGCATCTCCCTGCCTCTAGCTTACTTGCGCCTTGAACGATTCGCCGACCCAACCCTCCTCGAAGCAGCCATCGTCCAAAACGGCGATTTTCGGAGCGCTAGCCGCTAACCTAGCTATTGCCGTTATCAAGTTTGCGGCGGCCATCTTTACGGGCAGCTCGGCTATGCTGTCGGAGGGCATTCACTCAGTAGTGGATACCGGCAATGAATGGCTTCTTCTGCTTGGCCTAAAGCGCAGCCAACGGCCCGCCGACGAGCGGCGCCCTTTTGGCTACGGCCGCGACTTATACTTCTGGTCGTTTGTGGTGTCTATCTGCATTTTCGCCATTGGCGGCGGCATGTCGATCTACGAAGGGATAGAGCACCTGAAAAACCCGAGCCCCATTACCGACCCCACCTGGAACTACGTGGTGCTAGGCCTAGCTTTTTGCTTTGATGGCGCTTCCTTTCTATTAGCTCGTCGCACGTTCAATGCCCAACGCGGACGGCAAACGTTCTGGTCGGCCTTCCGCCGGAGTAAAGACCCAGCAACCTTCGTGGTGCTATTCGAGGATACCGCGGATCTGCTCGGGCTCATTGTGGCCTTTTTGGGCGTTTTCTTAAGCCATCAACTGCAGAACCCCTACCTCGATGGCGTGGCCTCGCTCGTCATCGGAGCAATACTGGTGACCGTAGCGGGCCTGCTGATTCGCGAAAGCCAGAGCTTGCTCCTAGGTGAAACGGCCGAACCCGCCCTTCTACAGCAACTCACCGTGCTGGCTCAGGCGACGCCTGCTATCCATCGTGTAGCAACGCCTATGACTACCTACTTAAGCCCCGAGGAAATCTTGGTTGTGCTGCGCGCCGAGTTTCACCCGGAGCTGTCGGCCGAGCAGGTCACGCAGGCGGTTGCCGAGCTTTGTACTACTATTCAAGCCCAGCACCCGGAGGTGAAGCACCTATTTGTGCAGCCTACTTTCCTCTCCAAATCACCCGACAGCGTGACTTCAGCACCAGCCATTAGCGCCGAATCGAAATAATTAGGAGGGTAGATTATCCTGCCGGGGAAATAGGTAAGCCCACGCCAGTGGTACCAAGAACATGGACACGGTGAGGACGGTCAGCCCCACATCGGCGGCATAACTACCTAAGAACTGGCTGAACGGATGCCGGGGCTGGAAGTGCTCAAACAACGAAAGCAGCAGTTTGAGGCCGAGCAAACCAATAACCAGGAAGGCCGCAACCTCCAGAAAGGGGTACTTCCCCATTAGGGTCACGAAGGCTTGCGCAACCAGGCGCATAGCCAGAATGCCGATAAACACGCCCACGCACACCAAGATCAGGTTATCGGTGAAAGCAACGACAGCAAAGACATTGTCGATGGAAAAAGCTAGGTCCATTAGCTCAATGAGCGCCACCGTGGCCCAGAACTTTCCGAACAGGCCTAGGGTCCATTTGTATACCCAGCTTTTGCCCTTATCGGGAGTTTCGTCGTGGTCAGCTTTCTTTGCTTTGAAGTAATCGTATGCTAAGTACAGCAAGTACAAGCCGCCCAGTGGTTTAAGAAACCAGAACGTAATTAGGTAAGACGCAAAAGCAATGCATATGGCCCGGAAGACATATGCCCCAATGATGCCGTAGCGCAGCGCCTTGTAGCGCTGGTCGCGGGGCAAATCGCTCACCATGGTAGCCA
Organism: Hymenobacter sp. GOD-10R; assembly: GCF_035609205.1. NCBI lineage: Bacteria > Pseudomonadati > Bacteroidota > Cytophagia > Cytophagales > Hymenobacteraceae > Hymenobacter > Hymenobacter sp. GOD-10R. The sequence continues at coordinate 198,342 of NZ_CP141184.1, read as the reverse complement.
GAACGGCGGCATTATCGACGGAAAGCAGGCTTTCAATGATGATCAGGTTGCCAACGATAGCAAGCGAGGGCAGCGGGTGCGTCAGAATATCTTGAAGGTAAACGTTCATGCAGGAAGCTGATGGCCGCTGAGCCCCGGTGGCTCACAGCCGCAAACTCAACAGGTGTAGAAAGGGCTACGTACCGCTAGCATTTCGGTTCGCTAATGGCATGCAACAAAGAGTTGATGCAGGCCTGCCGTAAGGGGCAACTACGTATTCGCAACTGTAAACATAAAACGGCGACCCGCCTTATCCATGCGAGTCGCCGTTTTTACTGCAATTTTATATGTACGTTGCTTGTACCCTAGGTTACCTCAACACCGGCATATGCCAGCAAGTGGCTGCTAGCTAGGTTACCAGATTTTAGCGCGGTCGGCGGTGGCCCGCACCATTTTCTGTCCCTCTTTGCAGCTGAAGGCCTCGTAAAACTCCGGCATGTTCATCAGCGGCCCGATGGTGCGGTACTGGCCCGGCGAGTGCGGGTCGGTAAGGATTTGCTGGCGTAAGGCTTCCGGGCGAATATTGGTACGACGGAGCTGGGCCCAGCTTAGGAAGAAGCGTTGCTCGGGCGTGAAGCCATCGTAGAGCGGGCGTGGGTTGTTACCGTATTTCTTCTGCAAGTGCTTTTGCAGCGCGGCATACACAATGGTGAGCCCGGCAAAGTCAGCTAGGTTTTCACCCATCGTGAGCTTACCGTTTACGTGCACCGAATCGAGTGGCGAGAAGGCGTCATACTGGCGGCCAACAACATCCGTGCGCTTCGTAAACTCGGTAGCGTCGGCGGGCGTCCACCAATCCCGCAGGTTGCCTTCGGCGTCGTACTGCCGGCCTTGGTCGTCGAAGCCGTGCGTCATTTCGTGGCCCATCACGCCCCCAATGGCGCCGTAGTTCACGGCGTCGTCAGCGTTCGGATCGAAGAAGGGTGGCTGCAAGTACCCCGCTGGAAATACGATTTCGTTGAGTGGCGGGCTATAGTAGGCATTGATGGTGGGTGGCGTCATGCCCCACTCGGTGCGGTCGATGGGGCCGCCGTACTTCTTCACATTCTGCTTGTACGACCATTCTCTGGCGCTGAGCACGTTCTTCAGATACGACTCGCGCGTAATGGTCAGGGCGGAGTAGTCTTTCCACTTATCCGGGTAGCCAATCTTCACCCGAAGTGCATTCAGCTTTTTCAGGGCTTCGGCCTTGGTGGCGTCGCTCATCCAGGTGTTGCTCTGGATGTGCTCGGCCATCGACGCCTTGATGTTGCTTAGCATGTCCAGTGCTTTCTGCTTGGCTTCTGGCGAAAAAGCCTTGTCCACGTAGAGCTGACCAAACGCTTCCCCTAGGGTGTTGTCGGTGGCTGCTAGCATGCGCTTCCAGCGGGCGGGCTGCTGCTTGGCCCCACTCTGCACTTGCGCAAACCGAAAGGCCTCGTCGGCGTAGGCGGTAGGCAGCGCTGGTGCTACGGAGCTAACCAGCTGCCACATCAGGTAGGTTTTGACGTCGGTTAGCGGCTCGGTCTTGAGCAGCGTATTCAGCTCCTTGAAAAAAGCCGGCTGCCCGACGATTACTTCCTGGGCAGCACCAAGTCCGTTTTGGGCGAGCATAACGGGCAGACCAACTGCCGGAAACTGAGCATTGAAATCCTTCAGCGTCATCTTGTTGTAGTTGGCGTAGGGGTCGCGCAACTCCACTCGGCTTTTGCTAGCTTCCGCTAGCTTAGTTTCCAACCGAAGCACGGCAGCGGCTTTCTTCGCAGCCGCCGCTTCGGTGTCGCCCATCAGCTTGAACGTGTTGGTCATGTAGGCCACGTAAGCCGTACGCACCGTTTTCGAGCGCGCGTCGTCTTTCAAGTAATAGTCGCGGTCGGGCATGCTCAGGCCGCCTTGCCCAAGGTTCACCGCATACACGGTGCTGTTTTTACGGTCTTGCCCCACGCCTGCTCGGAAGAAAGCGCCCGTGCCCAGCGCTTGCTCGTGTGCTAGCGTCGTTTGCAACGTTTTCAGGTCTTTGATGGCGTTGATGCGGTTGAGCTCTGGGGTAAGCGGCGTCAGACCAGCTTTTTCAATTGCTACCGAATCCATGCCCGAGGCGTAGTAGTCGCCTACTTTTTGCGCATTACTTCCGGCTGGCGCGTTGGTAGCAGCCGCAGCATCCTCCAAGATTTGTCGCAGCAAAGCTTGCGTGCGGTCACTCAGTAAGTTGCGCGGCCCCCAACTTGAGGCATACGCCGGCACGGGGTTGTTTTTAAGCCAGTTGCCACCCGAGTATTGAAAGAAATCATCGCAAGGTGACACTGAGCGGTCTAGGTCGGCCATATCAAGGCCCACGCCTTTCAGCACGGGCCCTGGGTTAGCCGCAGTTTGGCTAGGTGTCGCGCTGGTCGTTGCGCTTTGGGGTGCCTTGCCCGTGCTTGCGCAACCAGTCAGGGCTAGGCTAGACCCTGCCAGAGCGGCCCAGAAGAAGGAATGGAAGTTATTCATGGAGTTAGCAACACCGTTCAGAACGGAAGACAATACTCGTCTATAAGAATAAGGAGGAGTACACTTAAATGTCGGTAAGTTACTACCTAGGTTGCTTCTCTTGAGCGGTAGTTAGCAATAGATTCTTCAGATCTATGCTGGCCCTCCTACTCGAGAATGCAGGATTCTCCGCAAACCGACTCTGTTCCTTAGCCCGTATATCTGTCTGCTGCATGTAGTTGCGGCTATAAAGTGAGGGCACTCTGTGTTGATTTGCAAGCATTCTTCGTGCGCTAACTGTTCGGGTTGCTCGTTTGTAAAGGAGTCAACAAGCTCAACACAGGTAGCGCGTTTGAACAGCTAGGTGGTAGCGTTTGGTCACTGCGCGTTGTCTCGATTCTTTGTTCTCCGTAGCCATTGAAATAGGCTGCGCTTGCATCCTAATTGCTATTTTGTTGATAATCAGATAGCATTAAATATTAATTTATATAAATCTATAACTTTTTCAACTTATTCTTGTTGTTTCTCGTACGGGTTGTCGTTGATACTCGGTGTCATCAACCTATTTCGCTTCTTCATTCACTGGATAAACAGCCCTTTCTGCTCCACCATGTTCACACACCTTGCAGCTCAGCCCAGTATTAAATTTTCATTAAACAATGACTGCATTAAACAATACAGCAAGCAAGTACAAGTTAATTGTAGATTATTTTAATTAACATAAAGCTATACAACTTACCTTTGAAAGCCCTAAATTCACTGACAGGCCCTAAACAAGTGCGCCAACGCACGCTGTTAAGGAATTCGTTACCAGCTGCTTCCATGTTGTTTTCTTCACATTGCGGGCGGCGAAATCCTTTGCTAGGACTGTTGTTCGCCCTTTTGTCGCTGCTAGGGTTGGAAGGCTGCATAACTCAAAGCAAACTACCCTATCTGCAGGGTGCTAAGTATTCTACAGAAACTCCAACAAACATCGATAATGCTCCGCCCGCTTACCATATTCAACCTAATGACGTGCTCAGCGTCCGCGTGCAGAGCGCCCAATCCTCTCTTACAGAACAATTTAACTTAAACGGCACTCAATCAATCTATTCTGGTGACCCAGGCACTTTGTACTTGTCAGGTTACCCAGTAGATGAAGCTGGCAACGTGACCCTCCCCACAGCTGGCAAGGTTTCTGTGCGCAATCTGACCATCGAGCAAGCACAACGAGTTATCCAACAGCAAGTAACGCGTTACATCCGCGACGCCAATGTGCTGGTCAAGCTGCTTAGCTTTAAGATAACCGTGCTAGGTGAGGTACGCACACCGGGTCGCTATTTTATCTATAACCCGCAAGCCACTTTGTTGGAGGGGCTAGGCATGGCCGGCGACCTAACGGAATTCGGCAACCGCAAGAATATTAAGCTTATCCGCCAAACAGCTAAAGGCTCGGAGGTAGTGCTGTTGAACCTAACTGATCCTAAACTACTCCAATCACCATACTACTACCTCCGTCCAAACGATGCGCTGTACGTAGAACCGCTACGCGCCCGTGCGGCCCGGGGCAACGTTACCAACCTAGCCCTCGTCTTTTCGGGCATCTCGGCGGTAGTGCTGCTACTGACCTTTGCCCTCGACAAGAAATAACCCCACCGCTGTTCCGCTACCCTTTCTTCACTCTCTAATTCGCTAGTATGGAATCGCGTCATACTGCTTCCGATGAAATTGACTTGCATGAGCTGTTTTTTAAGCTCAGCAAGCGTTGGCCTCTTTTTCTAGCTTCTGTACTGATAGCTGGGCTTTCTGCCTGGATGTATCTGCAAGTGAAAGCCCCTACGTACGATTTTCGCTCTACGCTTCTGATTGGTAACCAAAGCACCGGCTCCAAGCAGGCACAGGAGCTCCTGCAACTACTTGACCCGAAGGACAAAGGCATGAAGCTGGAGGACGAAGTAGGCTTGCTTACTTCTACCGACATGCTGCGCCGCACTCTCACGCGGCTGCCCTTCGCGGTATCCTATTATACCGTGCCCGACTCGTGGCTGAACTCGGTGAAGAACCTGCAAGTGCGCGAGCAAGCTATTGGCGGCGTACCCTTTCGGGTGCTGCCCGTGCCTAATAAGCCACAGCTCGTGGGCGTGCCGATTTACGTGGAGCCGCAGCAAGACGGTCGTTACCGGGTGCATGCTGATATTAAGAAGGGTGAACTACACCAGCTAGCTTCCGGCGAACTGGTACGCGAAGTTCTAGGTACGCAACTCGACCAAACGGTGCGCGCTGGCGACACCCTCCGCAGCCCGCTGCTGACGGCCGTTATTGCACCCGAGCCTAGCTACCCAGCCATGCCAACGAAAGAGCGGTTCTTCTTCAAGCTGCAAGACATGCCTAGCTTGGTAGGTGATTACCAGAACCGCCTGAAAGTGAAACCCATCGAGCACGAGTCGCGCATCCTGGAACTCGCCACGCAGGGCTCAGTACCCAGCAAGGAAACGCAGTTTCTGAATACGCTGATGGCAGTGTACGTGGAGGAAGACCTTAACCAGAAAAACCAGATTGGTCGCAAGACCATCACCTTCCTCGACAACGAAATCAATAAGATTGCGCAGGCTCGCCTCAGTGCGGCGGAAGCAGTTAGCTCATTCCGAGCTTCGGCCGGGGTGGTAGATGCTACTGCACAGTCGGGAGCCGGCATTCAACGCCAAAGTGAGCTGCAGTCGGCACAGGCTCGCTTGGCTACCAACCTGAAATATTACCAGAACATGATCGGGTACATGCGCAGCCGCCGCGCCGCCGGTCAAACGGCTTCGCCTAGCACTGCTGGTATCGAAGATCCGGCTATCCTAGCGCTGGTGCAGCAACTTGCCAAGCTCAACGCAGAGCGGACGTCTGTGGCGCTCAACGCTACTGCTATCAATCCCCAGTTATTGAGTTTGGATGAGCAGATTGTTAATACCAAGGAGTCGCTGATCCAGACCCTAGCTAACCTGATCCGCACGGCCAATATCAGCTTGAGTGATGTAAACCACCAGCTTGCCCAGGTGCGCACGCAGATCAGTCAGATGCCAGAGAATGAGCGCCGCCTAGCGGCTCTCAGAACCCGCAGTGACTTCACCGACAAGAACTACAACCTGTTGGTAGAGAAGCGTAACGAAGCAGCTATTGCTTTGGCTACCAACAGTACTGATAAGAAAGTAGTTGATCCGGCCAAGCAGAACGGCATCGGTCCATCGGCACCCAAGCCTGGTTTAGTAGGCCTAATTGCTTTGTTGGCGGCCCTGGCCATCCCGACGGGTATTGTGCTGCTGAGCGACAAAACCAACCGTCGCATCCAGAGCAAAGACGATCTATCGAAAGTAACCAACATCCCGTTGCTAGGTGTGGTACCCCATGGCACTAGCGCCGACAAGCAGTCGATGCTGCACGATCCGCGTAGCCCCATCTCAGAAGCTTTCCGCTCGATTCGGGTGAGCTTGCAGTATCTATCTACTGGACCGGATAAGCGGTTTATCGGCGTGACGTCGTCGGTGCCGGGCGAGGGCAAGACCTTTTGCACGGTGAACCTAGCGGCCGAGCTAGCCCAGGGAGGCCGCCGCGTCATCTTGTTGGAGTGCGACATGCGCCGCCCTACGATGGCCGGTTACTTCGGCATCGATACGCGTCGGGCGCACGGCCTAAGCACTTACCTGGCTGGCACGAGCACGTTGGAAGAAGCCCGCATATCCACTGACGTGCCGAACCTAGATGCTGTGTGCTGCGGCCCAATTCCGGAGAACCCCACACAACTGCTCGAAAGCCGGCGCCTAAGCGACCTGATGCAGCAGCTGCGCGAAGACTACGACTACGTGCTGGTCGACATTCCACCCATGGGCTACGTGGCTGAGTTCTTCGTGCTACTACGCTACCTCGACGCCAACATTTATGTGGTGCGCCAAAACTACACCGACCGTGGCTTGGTGAACCAGATCAGCGAACTGCACCGCGACCAAAAGGTGAAGCAGATTTATATGATTATCAACGACGTGCATTTTGCCCAAACCTACGAGTATCGCTACAAGGGCAAATCGTCGATCTATTAGTGTTATTACTCCGGACCTGCCATCCTCCTCTTTTCGCGCGCAGGTCCGGAGCTCCCGCTGTTCACACACCTTTTTTGCGCCCTTTTATCTCCTTATTCGATGAGTACTATTGCTAGCCCTAAAAGCCTTACGTCGGCGGCGGTTCGCGGCGTACAATGGACCACCGCTGCCTCCGTGGCAACGGCGCTTATGCAGATTGGCTACACCGCCATTATGGCCCGCTTGCTCGACCCGGCGGCGTTCGGCTTAGTGGCCATGGCAGGTGTGGTGCTCCGCTTCGGCACCTACTTCGCCGAGATGGGCATTGGTCATGCCATCGTGCAGCGGTCTACCATCAGCCAAGACGACGTGCGCGCCTCCTTTACCGCTTCCTTGGGGCTAGGTGCCGTAGTTACCGTCCTAGCTTGCTTGCTAGCGCCCTTGGCTACCTTCTTTCTGAACAATGAGGCGGTGGTATCGCTGGTGCGGTTTCAGTCGCTGGGCTTCGTTTTCGTGGGCCTCGGCATGACGGCGACGAGCTTGCTGCGCCGGGAAATGCGCTTTGAAGTACTCGCCAAAATAGAAGTAGCGGCTTATATCCTTGGGTACGGTGGTGTGGGTGTTACCCTAGCCTGGGCCACGAGCAAGGGCTTATTACACATCGGAGGCGTTTGGAGCCTCATTGCGGGTACTCTCGCTCAGCAACTCTTAGTAGCCATCATGAGCTACTTGGTCGTGCGCCACTCCATGAAGCTCATCTTTAAGTGGAACGCTTACAAGCAGTTGCTGGGCTACGGCAGCCGGGTTTCAATTATCAGCTTTCTAGAGTTCATCAATGGCAACCTCGACACCATGCTTATTGGACGGTTGCTAGGTCCGGTGCTGCTGGGCATTTACAACCGCGCTTACATGCTGCTGTATCTGCCCATGTACTTCCTGACCAACAGCTTGGCGCGGGTTGCCTTCCCAGCGTTTAGCAAAGTGAAGGATGACGTAGCGCGTGTGCGTTCGTTGTACCTCACTAGCAGCACGTTGGTAGCCACGGTAGTAATGCCGCTGTGCGCGGGAGTAGCCGTAGCGGCGCCCGAGCTGGTCGAGATGCTGCTAGGTCCGCGCTGGGCTGCTTCGGTGCCGATTCTGCGCGTGCTGTGTATCTCTATCCCGCTGAGCATGACCACACTTTTCGCCGGAGTAGTAGCCGATGCTCGCGCCAACCTACGGCAGAAGATTATTCTCAACATCGAGTTTATGCTTCTGCTGGCTAGCTTGTTCGGGTTGCTCCGCAGCTTTGGCTTGGCCGGTATTGCGGCGGCTATTGGCACCGGTGAAGTGGTGCGAACTTTCCTCTACATGCGCATCACCCACAACGATATTGGTATTCCGTATCGTCGGCTGTTTGCCATCTATGTACCGGGACTGATCAATGCGGCGGCGGTTGGCACTGGCCTCCTAGTCGTGTCGCTGCTGATTCGTCCACTGCACCTACCAACGCTGGTTACGCTCTTAGTGCAAATGCTGACGGGTGCCATCGTGCTAGGTGCCGTGGTGTTGCGCTGGCCCTCACCCGAGCTCCGCTCGCCACTCCAACAGCTCTTATCGCGCCTTCAGCAACTGTCGGTGATACCGGCTGCTGGGCGGGCGCTGCTGCTTCGCTACGAAATGTTCTTGGAACGACGGAAGGCATTGCTCTTCTCCTTCGATCCGCTTTCTAGCTCTATGCCTTCATGAATATCCTGCTTACTTCACTGATTGTTCCAACGGCACCGTCGGGAGTACGCGTTCATTATGAACGCCTTGCCTCCCTGTTGCGGGCACAAGGGCACACCGTTACGCTAGTGACGCAGGATAGCCTGCGGCCCGTGGTGCGCCGGGTAATTGGGGTTGTTCGTCGGGGGCTAGGTATGGTGTTTGGCAAGCAGATCGGCATTGAGCTAACCCAGGCGGCCGAAATCTTCTTTGCCATCGACCGCTCGGCCCAGTATGATGTGGTGAATGCCCAGGACGTGAGCAGTGGCTGGGCCGCTCGCCTCGCATTGCGCGACCAAGCACCTGTCGTTGTAACGGCTCACTTCAACGACCACCCAGCCGAAGAGCTTATTCATCAGCAAGGATTTACGGGGCTCACCGCCCGCTTTTTGCACCGCTGGTACAACTTTCTGCTCAGCCGCACGCGCTTCTTTATTGGGGTTTCTGACTACGTGCGGCGGCGCAGCCTACCTTGGCTAGCTTCCGATGCCCGCCATACGGTGGTGTACAATGGCCTCGCCATGAACCAGCCGCCCCAAGTGCCCGCACCCACCACGCCCGACCTGCGCCAGCAATTTGCCGGTCGGCCAGTGATCTTGAACGTAGGGCAGCTGGAGGCGCGCAAGAACCAGCGCTACTTGGTGCAGGCCGCAGCCGAGCTCAAGCGCGGACAAACAGACTTTGTGCTGGTGCTGGTTGGTCAAGGGGAGGATGAAGCGCTGCTTCGCCAGATGATAGCTGATGCCGACCTAAGTAACCACGTCTTTCTGCTCGGCTACCACCGCGACATCATGGCCCTGCTCCGCTCCGCCGACTTGTACGTGCACGCCGCTTTGCGCGAGAACTGCCCCTTGGTACTGATCGAAGCCATGGCAGCGCAGTGTCCGGCCGTCGCGCTGGCCGTGGGCGGCATCCCGGAGCTGCTAGCCGATACCCCCGAAGCCTTGGTCCCCGTCACGGCGGCACCTAGCGTGATGGCAGAGCGGCTACAAACCTTGCTCAGTTCGGCAACCAAACGGCAGGAGCTGCAACAACGACAGCACGCCCGGGGCGAGAAGCACTTCGACGCCACCGTGATGCTGCAAGATACCCTAGCTTTTTTTGAATTAGCCCGGCGCGGCACATCGGCCAAGTCGGAGGCTACGACCACTGCGCCTTCTATCCCACCCACCTTCACAGGTACCCTTTCCACGAAAGAGCGCGTTTGAGTAACGGCTGCCCTTTCTACAGCGTCTGGTGTCATGAAAATCCGTTTAGACTTTCTCCGAATCTTGCCCATGCTGGCGGTCTTCTGCACCTGCTCAGTGTTCTGGGAATTCCTTTATGGCTCCATGGTCGACCAAGAGCCAGAGCAGTTGAAATACCTTAACTACGCCCTGCTCGGCGGTGGCTTAGCCTGCGTTATTCTCTTCTGGCGCTACATGCAACCCATTGTAAAGAAGTGGTTCTTGGCCTGGGTCTGTGTTATTGTGTGGCTGGTGCTGGAGTCGTACGCGGGGTGGAATTCATGGCTCGTGTACCCGCACGTGTTCAACAAGTTCTTCGTGCTGCTCATCACCTTTGGCCTCTACGCCTTTCACCGGCGCTACGGCATGCCGCCTTTCTCGCAGTTGATCAACGTGCTGGTACTGGTGCTAATGGCAAACCTATTGATCTTACACCGTGATTCACTGAGCCTGAATGCTTTCGTAGAGAATGAGCGCGGCTTCAACTCCTCCTCAGCTTATCTCCTCGTGATAGTAGCGCTGTTCTTCCTGAACCGCTTTTTGCTGCGCAACTCTTTCACAGCACTGCTAATTTTCTTCGTCTGCATGCCGCTGATTGTGTTCTTGCAGCACCGCTCCGTCTGGATTGCCACCATCATTGCCGTGCCCGTCGACTTGCTGTTGCTGCGCCTAGCTAAGACGACGCGCTTCTCGCCGGCCAAGATGATTCTGCTGATCGGCTTGCCGGCCATCCTAGGTTCGCTGGGCCTGACCATGATTGTGCTGAATAACCCGGAAGTGGTATCGCGCTTCGAGCAGAGCATCGACGACATTGCCAACGCCGATAAGCAAGGCACGGGCAGCTGGCGCCTCAAGCAGATCGAATCGTACATCCCTTTGGTGCAAAAGCGCCCCATTGCCGGCTGGCGCCTCGAAGGCTTCGACGTGCCGATGCAGTTCTACGACCCCAGCAGCGACGCCCCTATGTGGCCCGACCACACCGGTCATCACTTCCACAACTTCTACCTCGACCGCGCCTTCTACTTTGGCATCCTAGGTATCCTGCTGGTGCTGTTGGTACCGTTTATCAGCGTGGGGCGTCGCCTGCTTAAGTCGCGGCGCATGGATTCCGATACGGCGGCGCTGGTGGCCTACTTTGGCAGCCTTATTGTCTTCGGCACTTCCTACGATTGGTCCACTTATCACTTTGGCTTGCTAGGCCTGATCATGGCGGCGGTGGCAGAGCCCGTGCCCGCGCCGCCGGCGCTTGACCCTGCCGTGCCCTTTATGCCGGAGCCGGAAGCCCAGCCGTCAGCTTTGATACCTGCTTAATTCTCCCTTCGCTAACTCCGTCGTCCTATGCCTCAGTCTTCCACACCGCAACCCGAGGCGGCTCTGCAGACTCCGGTTCTTCTACTCGTTTTCAACCGTCCTGATACCACGCGCCGGGTGTTTGAAACCATCCGTCAAGCGCGCCCCACACGACTCTATGTAGCAGCTGACGGTCCGCGCGCCAACCGCCCAACCGACGTCGACCAGTGCGCCGCTACCCGTGCCGTGGTGCAAGAAGTGGATTGGCCCTGCGAGGTTTTTACGCTGTTCCAGGAGCGCAACCTGAACTGCGGCATTGCTCCCATTACGGCCATCAATTGGTTCTTCAGTCACGAAACGGAAGGCATCATCCTGGAAGACGACTGCGTGCCGGCACCTAGCTTCTTTTCCTTCTGTCAAGAATTGCTCGCCCGCTACCGCGACGATACCCGCGTGATGCACATTGGCGGCAACAACTTCGGCTCGGAAGCCCAAGAGCCGCTGACGCCGGGTGCGCCCTCCTACTACTTCTCTACGCAGCGCAATAGTTGGGGGTGGGCTACCTGGCGCCGCGCCTGGGTGCTCTACGATTACAACCTTACCGGCTTCCAGGAAGCGGTAAAGACCGGTGCGCTCGACGGTATGTTCACCAGCCCCTTGGAGAAGCGCTACCGCTTATCGAAGATGGCCGCGGTGTTGCGCCTACCTCAGCCCGCCGACGTCTGGGATTACCAGTGGGAATACACTATCGGGATGAACTCGGGCCTGTACATTGTGCCGGCGGTGAACTTGGTAGGTAACATCGGCTTCGGTAATAACTCGACTCACACCCACGACGACGGCGATATGATGGGCGCAGTGCCTGCCCGTGACCTAGCTTTCCCGCTGGTGCATCCGGCGTACGTACGGCAGGACCGGCAACGCGACAGGAAACGCTTCAACGAATTTCTGCGCAGCCGGGTGTCGGCCATTATGCGTCGCCTCTTCGCTGGACAAAAACCTGTGGCCTCCAACCTCCAAAGCCCCACCACCAAGCCCAAAGCCACGGCCGAGCAACCTAGCCCGGTGCTGAGGTAGAGTCCTACTTAGGCTTCGCCGTTATCCCACGCAACCTGCGAGGGCTACGAACGTACCAGTCCTGAAAATATTAGAACATAACAATGTTTATCGGAATAGTAGCGCCTATTGCAACGAGTGACTTGCTACCGGAATCGGTGTGGCAGGGCAAATCGTATCCGCAAGGGCGCGCCGGAGCTCCCCTCATTAGCAATCTGATCAAGGAATATATTCGGCGCGGACACAAGGTAGTCGCTATTACCATCGACGAGCAGATGGACGACGACAAGCCGCCCTTCGTGCACGAGGAAGGACAGCTAACCTATATTGTGGCGCCGTGCCGCAAGCGCACCTTCCGCCAGAATGGCAAGCGAATCGGTCGTAATATCGATTTCTATCGTTTCGAGCGCAAGCAGATGCTTGCCTTGCTACGGCAGTACAAGCCCGAAGTGGTGCACGCCCACTGGACCTACGAGTTTGCCCTCGCCTCGCTGGCTTACAACCCCAATACCATCACCACCGTCCACGACAACGCGCAGGTGATCTTCAATTACGTCCGGACGCTGAACCGCTTTTTCCTGCTGCTCATGGCGCGGTACGTATTCCGCAAGGGACGCTGGTTTACGGCCGTGTCGCCTTACATGGCCGAGTCGGTGCAGCCCTGGACGCGGAAAAAGGTGTTTGTGGTAGCTAACCCCGTCGTGCTACCCGGCCCGAATCTTGAACCTAGGCCCTCGCCAGACAAGCCCATCATCAGCATTGTCGTGAACGGCTGGGACGACCGCAAGAACTCCAAAATGGCCCTTCTCGCATTCAAAGAAATTCAAAAGCGCCACCCGCAGGCCGTGCTTTGGGCCATGGGCACGGCCTTCGTGCCCGACGGGGATGCCGTAGATTTTTGCCGCGAGCATGCCATAACCAACGTCGTGTTCTTCGGCCCTACCCCGTACGACAAGGTACTGAGGAAGATTGCCCAGAGCACCATGGTACTGCATACCTCGCTAGAAGAATCATTCGGCATGGTACTAGTGGAGGCCATGAGCTACGGCGTGCCGGTGGTGGCGGGCAAGTACAGCGGCGCCGTGCCGTGGGTGGTAGAAGACGGGGGCTTGCTGGTCGACGTCAGCAACCTCGACGAGATAGTAGAGGCTAGTCACCAGCTCCTGTCTGACCAGGCACTATACCAGAAAATTTCTCACCGGGGGTTGGAGGTTGTGCAACAACGTTTCCCTATTCAAAAAATAGCCGACGAGTACCTCGAATTATATCAGAAATACGGCCTGTAGAGTTGCGTTTACGCCGCCCTTACTCCTACTACCACTTTGCACATCTTTGTGCACTTAGCATTTGTTCGAAAACAAAGAAGTAACACCTAGCTAACAAAAGCTAGACACTTGATTAGCAAGAAGAACTATATCTTTATCTTACTACTTAATTGCGCCGCGTAGCACTCCCTCAACGCACTATTATTATGAAGATTCTCACATCAGCCTATGCTTGCGACCCGACCCGGGGTGGCGAGGAAGGTTTTGGTTTTAACTGGGCTTGGCAAACGGCTCGGCAAGGCCACTTTGTACGATGCTTGACGCAGCCGGTTGGCCGCCCCAACATAGAAGCATACCTAGCCGACCATGTGCACGATAGCACCACCAGCCGGCTCCAGTTTGAGTACGTTGCCGTGCCGAAGTGGGTAGATTTTCTGGCCCGGTGGCAGTTTGGCATCTACCTGCATTACCTCGTATGGCAGTACCTAGCTTGGCGCACCGCCAAACGGCTCGAGCAGCGCACGCCCTTCGACCTGGTGCATCACGCTACCTATGGTAGCCTACAAATGGCCTCGCGGCTGTGGCAGCTAGGCAAGCCGATGATCTTCGGGCCAGTAGGCGGCGGGCAACAAGCACCGAAAGCCTTCCGGGCATACCTACCCAACTGGTACAAAACCGAAATTCCGCGCACCTTCATGAGTTGGCTATTGGTCACGTTTGACGCCAACGTGCGGCAGAACTTGCAACAAGCTTCTGTGGTACTGACCACCAACCAGGAAACCGCAACCCTAGCCAAAAACCTAGGTGCCCAACGTGTGGAGCTTTTCCTCGATTCGGGCCTGCCGGAGGCGTTCATTCCAGATCAGTTTCCCGAACGTCAACCCGCCGCTGAGCTGCGCTTGCTCTGGCTTGGTCGACTAATCAGTCGTAAGGCCCTGCCCGTGGTGCTTGCCGCTTTGGCGCAGGTAGATCCGCGCGTGCGGTTTCGACTAACCGTGGTAGGCGATGGCCCCATGATGCCGTTGCTGCCTGGCCTTATTCAGCAGTACGGCTTAGAAGGTCGCGTGACGTGCCTAGGTACCTTGCCTTGGAGCGAAGTGCGCCACGCCTACCTCACACACGATGCCTTCTTTTTCACGAGCCTTCGCGACTCGTTTGCAGCGCAATTTCTGGAAGCAATGGCTACTGGCCTGCCCATCATTACCCTGAACCACCAGGGCGCTCGCGACTTTATTCCGGCGGCAGCAGGGCTGAAAGTACCCGTCACGACGCCTGAGGAAACGATTGCCGCTCTGGCCCGTGCCGTGGAGCACTTCTACGACCACCCGGCGGCGCGTGAAAGTATGGGTCGCGCTGGGTATGCATTTGCGCTAACCCAAACGTGGCCCAAACGCGTAAACCGACTGCTTCAGCTGGCTGCTGAGATAGTGCCAGCGCCCGCTCCTATTCCTACTCCCCGCCCTCAACCGACTTCCTACCCCGTTCCGGGGTAACCTCTGTTTCTAAAGCACGGGCTTTCGGCCCCTGATTTACGCCTATGTTGTACATCATTATTCCCGTTTTCAACCGTAAGCATTTCACCCGCGAGTGCCTGTTGTCGCTACGCAAACAAACCGATCAGCGCTTCCGCACCGTGGTAGTCGACGATGGCTCTACCGATGGCACTGCCCAGATGCTGGCCGACGAGTTTCCGGAGGTAGAAGTGGTGACGGGCGATGGTAACTTGTTCTGGACGGCCGGAGTGAATGCCGGTATCCGTCGGGCCTTGGAGCTAGGTGCCACCCGCGTAATGACGCTCAATAACGACGTCGTAACCGAGCCAACGTTTGTGGCCCAGATGCTAGCCGACGCCGACCGCCATCCTACCGCCGTGCTAGGAGCCTTAGAGCTGGATATTGCCACCGGCAAGCCCATCTACGGCGGCGAGCGGCTCGACTTCCGCACCAATACCCGGCGCGATCTGCTGGAAGAATTGAAGCCAGAACAGTTTAAGGGGTTGCACCCGGTGACGTACTTGCCGGGCCGCGGCTTGCTCATTCCCAAAGCAGTTATCGAGAAGATCGGTTTGTTCGACGAGAAGCGTCTGCCGCACTACCTCGCCGATTTCGACTACACCAGCGTAGCTCGTCGCGCCGGCTTCCCTGTGTATTGCAACTACGACGCGCGCCTCAGCACCTATCCCGACGAAAGCGGCCAGACCCTAACCCGCAAGCAGCGCAGCTTCAAGGGCTATTATCAGCATCTGTTCGGTATTCGCGGCGGCGGCAACATGGTCAATTTCACGCACTTCGCGCTAAAGAATTGCCCGAAACCCTACCTGCCGTATTTCCTGCTCAACGGCTACGCGCGCCGGGTGGTCGGCTACTTTTTGCACTAACTTAGGCTTATGATTGGTATGATGGCGGTTAGCCGACCTCGTAATAGCCGACGACCAGATCTGCTGACCTAGCTTAGGTAGTTGCCTAACAGACGCCTGTTAGAGGTAAGTCTTGACTATTAAGCTTCTACTTCACTTCATGACTACTCTTACCGGCAGTTTGCTCTGGAGCCTTATAGCTTGGGCGCTCAGTGCCTGCACGTCGAGTGTGGCGAAGGATGATCATACCATCGTCATCGACAAGGGCGGCACTTACTCGGGCACCTACCGCAGCTCCGACTCTTCGGTACCCTGTATCCGTATTGCTACTACTGAGCCGGTTACCCTAGAAAACTGTACCCTAGCTGGTGCCGGCGATTTGATTCAGGCGCACACCGACGGCGCTGACCTCACGGTGCGTAACTGCCGCGGTTATGGGCTTGTACCCTCTGTCGGGGAGCAAGCGCGGGGACGCTTCATCGACATTGCCAAAGCCAAGCACCTAACCGTAGAGCACAACTACCTAGCCCAGACGACTGGCATTGTGGTATACCGCTGGAGCGGCGACGGCTCGCCCCAGCAAACCCTGACCGTCCGTTACAATCAGATTCGGAATATCGACGGGCGCTTTCGCGACAATAGCGGCAGCACGCGCAGCAGTTTTTTGCTGCTGAACACCGTGCAAAACGTGGCGGGTATTGAGGTAAGCTACAATGAGGTACAGAACCTTCCCGACGAAAGCGGCGTGGAAGACAACATCAACTTCTATAACTCATCGGGTACGGCCGAAAGTCCCATCAAGGTGCACGACAACTACGTGCAGGGAGCCTACCCCTACCCTGCCACCGCCGAGCACTTCACCGGTACGGGCATAACCACCGATGGCGACGCTACCACGGCAGCCACCACGACGGCTTATCTAGAGGCTTACAACAACCAGTTTGTGAGCACCTGCAACGCGGCCATGAACATTGCCGCCGGCCACGACATCTACTACCACGACAACCGCATGGTGACGAGTGGCTTATTACCCAACGGCACTAAGCTTAAAGCTACATACGCGGCTACGGCTGTATTTAACTACTATAAGCAACCTAGCGCGACCTTCTTCAACAACCGCGTCGTCCATAACACAATCGGGTATGTTCGGTGGGGTTCGGCTGTACCATACCCTGACCGCCACGATCTTAGCACAGACAACTGCGCTACCTGTACGGGCACGACCCACCTGCCCAATCCCATTACGCTACAGTCTGAAAAGCAGGAGTTCACCTTCTGGCAGCAAAAGCTACGGCGTCACCGCGTCTACGTAGGCCCCAAGCCCGTTGGCACATCAGGACGCTCCAAAGCGACGCCTGCTGTTCAATCCTCCCGCTATTAATTCATTGGTTGATTAACTCAGCAGCCCCTCTTTTCAAGTTATACTTATTGAGGGTGGGGCTCCAGTCCTATCAACGCACCCCAACTAGATTAAGCAGTGATTAATGCGCCCTTAAATAGGCAGATTTGGGCAGCTTACTACTGTACTTTATAAAATAAGTTGTAACAAAATTTGGTCATTTTATCTATCTAACGGCAGTCAAAAGCGGGCCGGTATGTACGCTACAACCGACCGGCCAAACGAGTTTTATTACAACGCCAAAGGCTAGAAGCATGAGGCTGCTGGCCGGAACCTAGCTTATCGCGTCACTACCCGTTTTTTGCGTCTACACTGCTTTTTTAGCGGAAAATCTCTGCTCGTTCGCGCTGCCTAGTAATCACTACCTCGCAGTGCTTCTACCTAAATTTTATAACAAATTCATTACACTACCGCAGTATTAGCTCCACAGCAAATAAAATAATATTACAATTTTTAACTATTAACGAGCTAAGGAGCAGCTCCCTCGAAGTTGTTCCAAACAAAGGATTCTTCTTTACCTTTGTACTACTTAACTGCTTCTCGACTATCACTTTTTCAAGCACAGGCCACTTTAGCTTACTGCTCTAAGAAGTCCAGCGAGAGGCATTTAGTACACGTTTGCTCTTAAGAATAGCTTTCAGGAATGATCTAGGCTACTCTCCAGGACAAGAACCACTAGCCGGTTTGTCCAAAGCAGAGGGCTTTTATAGCTAATAAAGGGTCACACATCCTAGTTTTAGCCTAAATGAGCTTTGCCTAGCGGCAAGCTCTTGCAGCAGAAAGAAGGCAGACCGCCACGGATCTTGCTCATTTCTTATTAGCGTTGCTTCGCTTGTGCCAGTTAGCGGAAATAGAACATAGCCTATGCCTCCTGTCTGCTCACCATTGCCCCAACCCACCCCCACCACAACCTAAACCGCTACACCTAAAACATCTAAAAATGCAAAGAGGGAGACCTGCATTCAAACCAAAACCTCACACACGTTTTTTCACTAATCAACTAGCTGTCTTTGGGTTCGTGTTGGCAAGTCTGCTAACAGTAGGTGGTACCGCTGCGGTAGCACAGGCGCCGGAGCTAGCTTATTCGGCACCAATTACGATTACCAGAGGGGGGACGTACTCGGGGAATTACCGCAGCCTCGATTCCAATACTCCTTGTGTACGTGTATCGACCACGGAGCCGGTTACCCTCCAGAATTGCACCTTCGCGGGCGCTGGCGATCTGATCGTGACCGGCAGCGGGGCAGACCTAACCGTCCGAAACTCTAAAGGCTATGGCCTCACGCCTACCCAAGACAACCGCCCCCGTGGCCGATTTGTGGACGCGTGGCAAGCCAAGCAGCTGGTGGTAGAGCACAACTACCTGGAACAAACCACAGGCATTTTGGCTAACCGCTGGAGCGGCAATGGCTCAGATCAACAGACTATTAAGGTACGCTACAACCAAGGGTTGAACTGCGATGGCCGTTTCCGCAACGGCGGCAAAGAGAACCGCAGCTTCGTGCAGCTCAATACGGTGCAGAACCTAGCTAATATCGAGGTTAGTTACAACGAGTTCCGCAACTTGCCCAACCAGAGTGCAGTGGAAGACAACATGAACTTCTACAACTCATCGGGCACGGCGTATAGCCCTATCAAGGTGCACGACAACATTATATACGGTGCTTACCCTTACCCCGCTACGGCCTCATACTACTCCGGCACGGGCATGACCACCGATGGTGATGGCGTAACGGCCAACCTGACCGCCGGCTATCTGGAAGCCTACCAGAACCAGTTTGTGAGCACCTGCAACGCAGCCATGAACATTGCCGCCGGTCACGACATCTACTACCACGACAACCGCATGGTGACGAGTGGGGTGCTCACTGACGGTACCAGCCTCAACTCCAACTACGCAGCGGTGGCTATCTTCAACGGCTACAATGTGTTAGCCTCTGTGTTCTTCAACAACCGCATCGAGAACAACTTGATCGGCTACGTAAAGAAAGGCGCCAACTTCCCCTATAACGATCGGCAAGACCAAGATATCTACACCGGTTCGAACCAGATGCCGCGCACCGGCAACAATCACCTGCCCAACCCCATTACGGTAGCCACCGAGCAAAACGAATGGACGCTGTGGCAGCAAAAGCTACAGCAGAACGGCATCACTGTCGGCGTTGAAGGCTCTACCCCAACCCCAGCCCCGAGCCCCGCACCTACTTCCGAAACCTTGGTAGTGAACCCAGGCTTTGAGGCCGACCAAGGACCAGCACAGGAGCCACAAGGCTGGCTTACTGCCACGGGCCAGGGCACAGCCGCTAACGCCGACTATACCGAAACCTACCCCAGTGCTCATACCGGCACGTACCACGGCACCCACTACCGCCCCAATAGCTACGAGGTGTATACCTATCAAACGGTAAAGAACTTAGCGAATGGCACTTACCAGGCCAAAGCTTGGGTGAAAAGCGCCAGCACCCAGAGCCAGCTACAAGTTAAAAACTATGGCGGGTCTCAGCTAAGCCTCACTATTCCGGCCACTAATGGTGCCGAGAACGGCGAGTGGAAGCAAGTTGTCATCAACAACATTGCCGTGAGCAATGGTCAGTGTGAGCTAGGTTTCTACACCAACGCTGCCGCCGGCCAGTGGCTTTACTTCGACGATGTAGAGCTGGTGAAACAAACGTCGACGGCAAACAATACTGCCCCCACCGTGGCGCTCACCGCCCCGACTGTCAGTACAGCCAACGTTGCCGTAACGCTTTCTGCCAACGCCGCCGACACTGATGGCAGCATTGCAAAGGTTGAGTTTTTTAGCGGCGACACCAAGCTAGGAGAGGCTTCTTCGGCCCCTTACCAGCTAAGCTGGACGCCAACGGCCACTGGTGGCTACTCGCTCACCGCCCGGGCCACCGATAATAGTGGTGCTACCACTACTTCGGCCGCTACCACGCTTGCCGTGAACACCCCGAGCCCAACGTCCACTTCGGCCAACTACGTCCGTAACCCTGGCTTCGAGGCCGACCGCGGGCCAGTACAAGAGCCGCAGGGCTGGCAGACGTGGGTAGGTCGTGGCTCAAACGCCAACGCGGACTACACCGAAACGTATCCAAGCGCCCACACCGGTACGTACCATGGTACCCATTACCGCCCCAATAGTTATGAGGTGTACACCTTCCAAATCCTGACTAACCTGCCCAACGGGCGTTATAGCGTGCGTGCTTGGACGAAAAGCGGCGGCAATCAAAGCAAGCTCTACGTTCGCAACTACGGAGGCAGCCAGATTACCACAGCTATTCCCCCTACTCCCGGCGATGTAAATGGAGAGTGGAAACAAGTAGTAGTGGACAACATCCAAGTTACCAATGGCACGTGCGAAGTAGGCTTCTACTCCGATGCCAACGCAGGCGAATGGCTTTACTTCGACGATGTGGAAGTAGTGCAACTAGATGGTGCCAGCGCCCAGAGCCGCACGGCCAACGCAGCGGAACTAAGCTTGTACCCCAACCCCTCCAATGATCAGGTCACGCTCACAGCCGCTTTCGAGCAGGCCGGCACGGTAGATATTGTGGTTACGACCTTGCAAGGCACACAGATGAGCCACCAACAGCAGTCTGTGCAAGCTGGCAACAACGACCTTCGAATTGCCACTTACGACCTACCGGTGGGTACCTACATCCTTCAGTTGCAAGATGGTACTCAGCTACGCACCCAGCGCCTGATGATTGAGCGTTAAAAGCTAGGTTTCCTTTTTTACCAAGAAGGCTCCCACTCAAGCTGAGTGGGAGCCTTCTTGTTTTCTAAATAATTTAGGAAACTCTTAATGGGCTCAGCTACCAATGCTGCCTGTTAGCTTTTTGCGGGCCATTAGGTACACGAAGTGAGAGTTCGTGACTAAGTAGCGCCGCCATAACCGACGTGGCTCCAACCACAACCGATACGCCCATTCCAGCCACAGCTTGCGAGCCCACACGGGCAGGCGTTGCTCCAAGCCAGCGTATACCAAGAATGCTTGGCCGACCCCTAGCATACAGGCTTTGATCTGGTGCCGGTGGTTGGCCATCCAACGTTCCTGACGGGGGCAGCCTAACGCTACAAACAACAGATCCGGATCAGCGGCATTGATGGCAGCTACATCGGCGGCATCTTCCTCAGGCGTGAGGGGCCGAAAGGGAGGCGAATAAGCCCCCACAATGCGTAAGCTAGGTAGCTCCTGCTTGGCTCGCTTCATAATGGCCTCCAACACTTCGTTGGTGGTACCATAAAAGTAAACCGACTGGTTGCGGCGAGCGGCTTCGGCCAACAGCACGGGCAACAAATCCATGCCTGCCACACGGGGTTGCTTTTGCTTGTGAAACCAACCCACTGCGGCTGCTACCGGACTGCCATCAGGCGTCACAAGGCTAGCTTCATCGAGTACGTTACGGAAGGCTGGGTCTTTGTGCGCTTCCACTAGCATGTGCACATTGGCAAAGCACACATACGCTGAAGAGCGAGCCGCTCCGAGTTGTAAAATTGTATCCACGAATTCGGAAGGGGAGCCCGTTGATATACCCGCGTCCAGAACACGTCTTTTAGGCAACATGACCGTTTAAATTAAGAGAAGCTCCATCGTATTCCCGCACTTCACGGAATCACAAGGGAGCCTCTGCTAGGTAGTAGTAAGATCCGGGTGACTCCGTTTCGCTTGTAGCAGCCTATACGGAAAGTCAGTCCGAAAGATTCAGTATTTTATATATTAAAGCTAAACTTAGTATGCGTTCTTTTCGCCTTTCACCATGTTCCAAACGGTCTGGCCAATGATCTGCATGTCTAGCTTAAAAGACCAGTTCTCCACGTATTTCAGGTCATACTCAACCCGCTTTTCCATGGCTTGCGGAGCCCGCGTTTCGCCACGGTAACCATTTACCTGCGCATAACCCGTAATGCCCGGGGTAACAGCGTGGCGCAGTGGATACGTGTGAATGTGCTTGGAATATTCTTCCAGCTGCGAAATCATGTTCGGACGTGGTCCGACTACCGACATATGACCTAGCAACACGTTGAAAAACTGTGGCAGTTCGTCTAAACTAGTTTTGCGAAGAATGCGACCAACCCGGGTTACGCGAGCATCGCCCTTAGTGGCTTGCAGCTCCAGGCCCGACATATCGGTACGCATTGTGCGCAGCTTATAGCAGGGGAAGAGTTGGTTGCGCTTGCCCGGCCGTAGTTGCTTAAAGAAGATTGGTCCGGGAGAATCTAGCTTAATCAGCAGCGCCAAGATGGGCATGATGATGGGGAATATCCCGAAGATCACGAAGCCTGAGAAAGCAATGTCGAATAGCCGCTTAGCCAATTGGTTGGTGCGAAAAGCCAATGGGTTCTGGCGCACCGTCAAGATCGGCAAGTGGTTGTAGTAGTATACGTTCACATCCGTCTGCATTGTACCCTTGAAATCGGGGATGATGCGGAACGATACGAAATGATCATCTGCAAACTTGGCTAGGTCCTGAATCAGGCTGCGCTGATCAAGCGGAAGTGCGAAGTAGATTTCGTCAATCTGCTCGTTTTTGCAGAACTCCTTTAGATCTGCTACACTGCCTTTTATCAAGGATTGCAAATTACTTGGCACCGGCTCGTCGGTGAAAAAGCCTTGGAACTGGTTGCCGACCGCATCATACGACGTAAGCGTACGATAGAGTTCCTGGCCACTGGGACTGGTGCCCACAATAACGAAGCGGCTGTACGGACGGGCTAGGTGTCGCTGGTAAGAACGGCGGAGGAAAGCGAGCAAGAAGCGGCCTGCCACTACCCCAACTAGCACAAAGCCATATACAATGACAATGTAGCGAGCAGGCATCCAGTACACGTCCAACAACATGGCCCCCGACAGCAGCAAACCAGCATGCACTAGGAACGTGCGCGCTAGATTACGGAAGCGTTCAGGGTAGGAGATGAGTTCACCCGCTCGATATACGTTCGCATACTGCACGGAAAGGATCCACCAGAGCAGCGCAAAAACCGCGTAAAAGAGGGGATAGTAACCCGCGAATTGCCAGTTACCTAGGTACGCGTAACCAGCTAAACGGAAAGCTCCAAAGATGATTAATACGTCGAGAACGGGCAGAATGACCCGGTAAGAATTAGTGTAGTGTGTGTAGCGTTCCATAGAGCCAGAGAGTTTGTAATCAGCTAGCAACTATCCAGGTGGGTATGGAAGTAGAGAGAAAAAGAGCGGTAGTAATCACAGTCCTAAGTTAGACGTGTTTGTGTTTTAATCAATATGAATTATGATTATTTTTTTGTAAAGTTAAATCGTAACTCAGCTTAGTTATACGTTTAAAGTGCTTCGTTATGTTGCAATAATAAAATAATAGTTTTTTATACTAAGCGCAGTATCTTGATTATCAATAATATAAATATTTCACAGCCTGTTTATTTTCCTAAAATTTGCAGTTCAGTATAGTAATTTCCTTTTTTTAATTAAAAAAGGATTGCGGAAACGTTTGCGGAGACTAAATTCTATTAATAGCCTCGATAAGTAGGGCGGATTACTGCAAAATATTCAATAGAATTTCTACTCTGCTCTTAAAAGGCTTGATCAATGAGTGCGCGCTACGCATTACGCCTGACCGGCAAAGGCAAGGACCTGCGGCTAGTGAAAGGAGAGGTATGAGGAAGTGCAGAGCAACAGACGTAATGCACGTTGCCAATGTGGCTAAAAGCAAAAGACCGGTTGCCTAGGTAGGCAACCGGTCTGTGTAGGTAGCGGGGACTGGACTCGAACCAGTGACCTTTGGGTTATGAGCCCAACGAGCTACCAACTGCTCCACCCCGCACTGTTTGGTTCTGCAAATGTACGAATAGAATTTAATTTAAAGCATCTACGGGCGCAAAAACATGCTAACCCAAGCTTACACCTTGATTATCAAAGAGAATATTTCCTTCAATAGTTAAGACTTCGTCAAAAACGGCTAGTAATGCCGAAGTGAATCTTTGATGCGTTGGGAGCGAGACGCTGCCCCTTGGCCTGTCCCATGGAGTACACGAATTGAAAGACACCAGCACCAGTTCTGAAACTAAGACCGGCACCCACTCCCGTAGGAGCATCCCAGAACTTATTAGTACCTAGGTCGCGGCGCAAGTAGGCTTGATCGACGAAAAGGAACACGTAGGCGTCGGTGCCGGTAAACTGCCTGAACTCGGCCGTTCCTACGGCATAGCTATTCGTGTAGAAGTAGTTTTCGCTAAAGCCACGCAGTGTGGCAAGCCCCCCAATCCGGAACATATCGTTCAGAAACAGACGCTGGTTTAGCAACGACTCCCCGCGCACCCGAGCCATCAGCACGCCGTTGCCTCCTATCCGTATGTATTGCTCGACACGGCCACTAAGCGCTACTTGATTAGAACGCAGGACAACTCCATCATAAAACGATTCATTGATTCCGGCGTTCCGACTTAGCTGTTTGGTCCCGATTGCGCTCTGCAGAAAGATCAGCAGTCCCCGGCGCGGGAAATAAAGGTCGTCAAGCGTGTTCCATTCATAGCTCACTCCGTATGCGTTGTACTGCGAATCAATAGTATCGGGCAGAGCTGTTAATCTGGCCAATGAGGCCGAGTCCGAGAGCAAACGGGAGCTGCGGCGCTCCGTGAAAAAGGTTAGGCGGCCAGCGCGCGCCGTTGGATAGGTTATCTGCACCCTCGGGCGAATAGTCAGGAAAGCATTGGCTTGTTTATACAGGTTGAAGCTAGCTCCTAGCTCCAACGGCGTACCGAAGAAATTGGGATGTAGGTAATGCGCATCTAATGACTGCGTAGCAATATCCACTTTTCGCCATTGCAAGCCTACCTGCTTTCCTCCACCGCGCAGGTTACGCAGGTTGATGGTCACGTCGCCCGTGAGCTGTAGCTTACGCTGCCCAACCGACGTATTCGAGTTGGGAACCACCCCCACAATGGCATCAAACTGGTTTGCGTTACGTTCGTCAATCAGCAGGTACACGCGTGCTTTTCCTTGCGCAAACCGCACCTCCGGATTGCCTTTTACCTGCACATACGGCAGCTGGCGTAGCAACTGCGCCGCTGCATCGACGCGCTGCTGGTTGTAGGGTTGATTGGGAAAGATCTGGAGGTACTTAGTTAGGAAGCGCTTCTTGGTTTTGGAGCTTCCCACAATCTGAATGGAGTCAAATAGAATAACCGGGCCGCGGTCGAGCACGATCCTAGCTTCGATATCGGCCCCGCGCAACTCGACTGAGTCGAGCCGCACCGCGGCGAATGGGTAGCCCTGGGTTTCTGCCTCCCCAATAATGCGCTGCTGCAAGCGAGTCCATTCCGTAGGCAAGAACGGCTGGTTGCGGAAGAATTTTTCTCGGTAGCCTGCCCGCGTCATGAGGCCGTCACCTAGGTTGCCATTGCGGAGCCGTGCCCACCGAAACTTCTCACCGATATATAGCTGCACGGCCAGTGTATCGCGGCCCCAGCGCATGATATCGGCCGAGGCAGTCAAGTACGCATCAGCTTGCAAAGCCAGAATCAGGTCACGCACTTCGTGCAGAGCCGATACTGAATCAGGTAGCGTGGTGCGGTAGCGGTAACGGCGCAAGACGGCTCGGTCACCCGCCTCCGTTCGCAAGCGCAGCACCTTCGGGTGAACTGGCTGGCGCACAGTTCGCCGCGTGGTGTCGCGAGCGGCGGGCGTTGGTGCGGGCATGCCAGCTGTAGTCACCTGACTAGGAGAAGGCGAAGCAGCCGGCGGGGTGATCTGTGCCCAGGCGCCTGGTACCTCACCACCTAGGCACCACATAAGCAGACATACAACGAGGACGCGGACGTACATTTGTGGTAAGAACGTTGACACAACGCACTTCATTTTAAATTGATAGCTAAGCTACGGAACATAAGGCGTGTCGCTTACACCATCTACTTTGTTCGGACTAGCTAACGCCTGTAAACTTATTGCTAGTCGCTGCTTGTTACCAGCCTAGCCATTCTTCTACCTATTTCCTCCGTGCCCGGTCTTTACCTCCACATTCCCTTCTGCAAACAAGCTTGTCACTATTGCGACTTCCACTTTAGCACCTCGATGGCGCTTAAAAGTCGCTTGGTCGATGCCCTCGTGCAGGAGCTAGCGCTGCGGCGTGACTACCTAGGCCCGGCGCCTACCCTCGACACGATCTATTTCGGAGGAGGCACCCCTTCCCTACTCACAGGAGCGGAGCTTAATACCATTTTTGAGGCAATACACAAGCATTTTGGGGTATCGCCTCAGGCTGAGATTACGCTGGAAGCCAACCCAGATGATCTCACGGCCGCGAAGCTGCGCGAGCTATGTGCTTCACCCATCAACCGCCTCAGTATCGGGCTGCAAAGCTTTCACGAGCCGCATCTGCGCTTGATGAACCGCGCCCACTCCGCCATAGAGTCACTCAGCGGCGTGCGCGCAGCCCAGGATGCTGGCTTCGAGAATATTTCGGTCGACTTAATTTATGGTGTGCCCGCATCCGACCACCGTATTTGGGAGCAGGATATGCAGCAGGTGTTTGCTCTAGGAGTGCCGCATCTTTCCTGCTACGCACTTACCATTGAGCCCGATACAGTATTTGGCCGGCGCCTACGTAAGGGCACCTTCGTAGCGCCTCCCGACGATTTTGTAGCCCAGCAATTTGAGTTACTGTTGGCGCAGATGCATGCTCATGGCTATGAACAGTACGAGATTTCAAACTTCTGCCAGCCGGGTCGCGAATCGCGCCACAACTCCAACTACTGGCGGGGCGTGCCTTACCTAGGGCTCGGCCCGAGCGCCCATTCCTTCGATGGAATAAGCCGTCAGTACGCTGTAGCGAACAATACGCAGTACGTGACGGCAGTGCTCGAGCGCCACGAGGTTCCGGCGACGTACGAAGTTCTCTCGCCCACCGACCGGGCCAACGAGTACCTCATGACCAGCTTACGTACCGCGCGCGGCTGCGACCTAGCTTACTTGCGCGATACCCTAGGTCTAGACCTAGCCGCGCAACATTCCGACTACTTGCAGCACCTAGCACAGAACGGATGGGCCACGTTGCGCCAAGAAGTGCTTGTGCTCACCGATACTGGCAAGCTGCTAGCCGATCAGATAACGCTGGAGCTGTTTCAATCGGCAGAGGCTGAGTAGCAGTACCTAAAATTCTTTTTGCGCATCTTTCTTCGCTATAGATTCCTAGCATTCTGCACCTTATATATTACTGATCATTAACCACAGCGAAATCAAGAAAATCAGCGTAAATCTGTATCTATGAAACGCTTGATTGACGCCCTCGCTGATGATACCGATTTCTTTGTCGAACAGGTTCAAATTACCGCTGTTGTGTTCGACAACACCGACGATGTCACGTTGTGGGCCACCACTATTTTCGACGGGGAGCTGTACTTCTTTCACCTAGGTCTCCAGTTTTCCGCACTCGATTTGCTATTACGCCTTGCCGGCGAGCGGGCCGAGAGCTTGCAGGAAGACGTAGCCGACGCCCTTGCAACTGTCACGGAGTGGCCTTGCCTGCTCGAATACGCTACCGAGGAGGAACCGCCCGTACCGCTGCCAGGAGTGGCCCTGAAGCTAGCTTGCACGTATCCGGCCACTGAGGAAGGAGAAGAGGCCGAGGAAGAACCCATGCCTCACAATATCTTCTACTTGGAGGGCGTGTTCTTGCGCATCGAACCATAACCCTTTCGCGTGTTCCTGTGCCAGCTCCTGCTTTCTACCTCATTCCTGGCCTAGCTGCCGATGAGCGCATCTTTCGCAACTTACAGCCGCTTCTGCAGGGTACTGTAGTAGTGATGCAATGGCTCACGCCTTATCCGAATGAACAGATCAACCACTACGCGCAACGCTTGGCGCAAGCCATTCCTGCCGATCGGGTTTGTTGGGTAGCAGGCGTTTCGTTTGGCGGAACGATGGCGCTGGAAATTTGCCGCATCCGGCCACAGGCGCGCGCCGTACTCATCTCTAGTATTCCGGATGCTGAATCTTTGCCGCCTTTGTTACGGCTGATTCGCGCTACGGGAATCTACAAGCTTGTTCCGCCACAGCTTCTAAAGCTTTTCCCACGCGCAGGGCAATGGTATTTCGGCATCAAAAACGGCGAGGAGTATAAGCTCTTTAAAGAGATTCTTCGTGATATGGAGCCCACCTATACCCGATGGGCCATTCACCGACTGCTGCACTGGGACAGTACCGGCATGGGCCGCTGCCTGCAGATCCTAGGTACAGCCGATCCGGTGTTTCCGCCGGGCCCTGCTCCGGTCGACTACCTTATTCAAGGTGGCAGCCACTTCATGGTACTGAGCCACGCCGCTGAAATTGCTCAGATCCTCAACAACCTAGCTGCTAATCCCCAAGCTGCTCCTGTTGTAGCTTGGGACTAGCAAGTGGCAAGATCTTCACCTTCCTTCTATCACATGCTCGCCACCTATCCTTACGCTGGTCGCATCTTCTCTTTCGACCCAGCTGCGCCTATCGATATTTCGCTTCCATTAGCGCCAGGTGAGGAGCAAGTAAACTGCTTTTGGGCAGAGCCTGTGCAGTTCGATGTTATTCGGGTGGGTAGCTTTGTGGGCAGCGTAGCGGAAGGTGGCAGCACTAATTATAAGCGTGTGCACGTGACACCTCACGGCAACGGCACTCACACTGAATGCTACGGTCACATCTCCGCGGAGCCTGATGCCACCCTAGACCGCTGCCTCCGCCGCTTTCTTTTTGTTGGTCTGTTAATTTCCGTTGGGCCACAGCAACAGGCAAATGGCGACTGGGTGGTGATGCTAGCAGACGTGCAGCATGCGCTCAACTCCTTGATCAACTATGCGGAGCTAGTACCAGAAGCACTCATTCTTCGCACGCTACCAAACGATGCAGCGAAGCAGAAACGTCATTACTCCGGCACTAATCCTACTTATCTGGAGCCAGCCCTGGCACAATATCTAGCTGACCAAAAAATTCAGCATCTGCTTCTCGACTTACCTAGCGTCGACCGAGAGGAAGATGGAGGTGCTTTACTCGCGCATCGTGCTTTCTGGCAATATCCACAGGCTACGCGCCGCGAGGCGACGATTACGGAACTCATCTTTGTTCCTGATGAGGTGCCAGATGGCCTCTATCTACTCAACTTGCAGGTGACCAGCTTAGTGCTGGATGCTAGCCCGAGCAAACCGGTGCTTTACCAATTGACCTAGGTGCTTTGCACAAAACTGATAAAAACGCGAGCAGGGACCAGCTTTGCAACTGGTCCCTGCTCGTAACTTAAGTATAAAACTTAAGCAGTTACTTCTGTCTGGCTCGCTGGTACTACCGACACGAACGAACGCTCGTTGCGGCCCTTGCGGAACTGTACAGTACCATCAATCATCGCGAACAAGGTGTGGTCTTTGCCAATACCTACGTTCTGACCGGGGTGGTGCTTAGTACCGCGCTGACGCACGATGATGTTGCCAGCGATGGTGCTTTGACCACCGAAGATTTTCACGCCGAGACGCTTGGAATGCGATTCGCGGCCGTTGTTAGAAGAACCGACGCCTTTCTTGTGTGCCATGTTATCTTAATTGTTAGTGTTTAGTACTCGGTGCCTAGCTTATCATAGCGCTATCGTCTTACGAAGACAATGCACTAAGTACTAAGCACATGTTACCAAACTAGCCGATGCTGTTGATCATTACTTTGGTGTAGTCCTGGCGGTGGCCGTTGAGCTTACGGTGCCCCTTACGACGCTTCTTCTTGAACACTAAAACCTTGTCAGATTTTACGTGTGCCAGGATTGTGCCGGTCACTTTTACATCCAACGCCGGAGCGCCGATGTTGACAGTGCCATTGTCGTCGGTCAGCAGTGCGTTGCCTAGCTCAACCGAGTCGCCGACGTTACCTGCCAGCTTGTGAGTATAAACAAATTTATCGGCTTCGACTTTCGTCTGCTTGCCAGCTATATTGACGATTGCGTACATCAGCGTCTTCGCGGTTTCTGAAAAATGGAAGGCAAAAGTAGGGCTTTGAATTCATAATTCCAACTCTAACTCACTAATCTTCATTTACTCGCCTCAACATAGCTTCTTGCTCATATTTATTTTCTGTAGTCACGCAAGCTATCTTCAACTTATTTCAAGGAACACGTAACGGGTACGCGAATACGAAATTTGTGGATAAACACGATTGTCCACACCTAAAATGTGGATAACTCTTGTGGAAAAGGCCACAACCGCTCATTTAGTGCGCTGCTTCTCTGCAATTTGGTTGAGTTCAGCCATTATGGCTGTGGAAAAGTTAATCGGAAATTTTGGCCGAATAAGAGTCCGCTAGCTACGCACTTGGTTATCTTTGATGACCGATTTGCACCTGCATTTATTTTTGCAATGCCCTGAACAATCTCTGTTTTTCCCGGGTTTGCAAGCCTCCGGCCTTCGCCATTGCTCAGGTTATTTACGCTCTAACTTCCCTGTTATGGAACCCCTACTGACTGAGAATCCCAACCGTTTTGTGCTATTCCCGATTCAGCACAACGATATGTGGCAGATGTATAAGCAGGCTGAGGCCTCATTCTGGACAGCTGAAGAAATTGACCTAGGCCAGGACCAGAAAGACTGGGACTCGCTCAATGACGGAGAGCGTCACTTCATCTCCCACGTGCTAGCTTTCTTCGCCGCTTCCGATGGTATTGTGAACGAGAACCTAGCGGTGAACTTCATGCAGGAAGTGCAATCGGCGGAAGCACGTTGCTTCTATGGTTTCCAGGTGATGATGGAAAACATTCACAGCGAAACCTACTCGCTACTGATTGATACCTACGTCAAGAACACGCAGGAGAAAGACCGGCTGTTCAACGCGCTCGAAACCGTGCCGTGCGTCAAGAAGAAGGGCGAGTGGGCCATCAAATGGATCAACTCTGATAATTTCACCGAGCGTCTGATTGCTTTTGCCGCCGTAGAAGGCATCTTCTTTTCGGGCTCTTTCTGCTCGATCTTCTGGCTTAAGAAGCGGGGTTTGATGCCGGGCCTGACCTTCTCCAACGAGTTGATCAGCCGCGATGAAGGCTTGCACTGCGACTTCGCTTGTTTGCTCTACAAAGACCACCTAATCAACAAACTGCCAGAAGCTAGAGTGCAGGAAATCATCCGCGACGCGGTGATGATTGAGCAGGAGTTTGTGACTGACGCGCTACCCGTTAACTTGATCGGGATGAATGCCGTCACGATGTCGCAGTACATCGAATTTGTGGCCGACCGCCTGCTGGTGGCCCTAGGCTATTCCAAAATTTACAACTCCACGAATCCTTTCGATTTCATGGAAATGATTTCGCTGCAAGGCAAGACCAACTTCTTCGAGAAGCGCGTGGCCGAGTACCAGAAAGCCGGCGTAATGACCGACCGCGACCAAAACGTTTTCTCGCTGGACGAAGATTTTTAATAGCATTCAATAGCACCAGTAAAAAGCTCATAGCAACCGCTATGGGCTTTTTTTGTGGGTAGAATACCTCTGTCTTCTGCGACTGGCTACAGCCTGCTTGCACTAAATTTGAGGTTGCTTTGCAGTTATTCAGCTTTCTGACAACCAAAACCTATCGTTAATCTATTGAATTGACGTATCCGCAAGCATATCCCTCTGCCATGAACTCACCCGTAGCAGCTCCTCTCGCCTGCGTCATTATCGACGACAACGAAATCAACCGCTTCACTTTGGAGCGAGCCGTGCAACGCCATGATCAGCTTACCCTAGCTGCCTCCTTCCCAGATGCGGTAGAAGCGCTGACGTATTTCCACGCGGGTGGCTTGGTCGATGTGCTGCTGCTTGATATTGAGATGCCACATATCACTGGCTTAGAATTAGTAAAGCTGCTGCCTGAGCCAAAGCCCGCCGTGATTTTAGTAACCACGCACGCCAGCTTTGCAGTAGATGCTTTCGAGCTGCGTGTACTCGATTACCTGGTAAAGCCGGTGAGTTATGCTCGGTTTTGCCAAGCCATTGCGCGCGTTACGGAGCAACACCAACCCGCACCCGCACAACCAGCACCACCTAGCCCAACAGCGCCCGCGGATATTTCAGCCACTGGCACCGACTTGTTTGTGAAAACTAACGGCAAACTGCTGCGCATCAACTTTGAGGATGTTCTCTTTATCGAGGCCTTATCCACTTACGTGGTCCTGGTAACGGACAAGCACAAGCACGTAGTAGGCGGCACGCTCAAGAGCATAGAAGAGCGGCTGCCTTTCCGCCATTTCGTGCGCGTGCACCGGTCGTATATCGTTAACCTGCACCGGGTAGAGGCCATGGAAGACAACATGCTCAAGCTAGGTCAGTACGAAGTGCCCGTGAGCCGCCCATATCAAGATGATTTAGTGCAGCGCTTACAAGCCTTGTAAGTCGAACAAACTACAAAGCAGTAGCTGCGGGTAGCTGCTCCGGTAGCACCTCTAGTACCCGCTCTATCTGCCGCACCAGCAGCTGCACGGCCGCCTCCCGAATGGGGCTCGTTTGGTCCTCGGGACGGGCATGATCCATGAGCAGTTGCAAGGGCTGCGCAATCCCTACAACCCCAAACTGCACCAGGTTAGGCTTAATGTGATGCACAAGCTTGGCCACTTGCGCCCACTGCCCAACCGCTGCCGCACTTTGGATCTGCTGCAAGGTTGGCGGGATGTGCAGCAAGAAGGAACGGATCATGCGCTCCACGAAGGCTTCTTCACCATCTGCTAGCTCGTGCACTTGGGCTAGGTTGTACACCGGCGGCTCGGGCGCTTGCACCAGCGCAACCAGCTTGGTGTAAAATTCTTCTTCCTTGAAGGGCTTGGTTAGGCAATCGTTGATGCCGGCTTTGAGGTAACGGTCGAGGTCGGCCCTGAAGGCATTAGCCGTAAGCGCTAGCACAGGTACTTGCGCCCGCTTCGGCTCGGGGTGCAAGCGAATTTTTGTGGTTGCCTCTACCCCGCTCATGCCGGGCATCTGAATATCCATTAGCACGGCATCATACTGATGCTGTGTGTGTAAGGCCAGGGCCGTGGCACCATCTTCGGCCTCATCTACGACTACGCCCCAGCCTTCTAGCACGCGTCGCACCACCTCACGGTTGATGGCATTGTCTTCCACCACTAGCACCCGGCGGTTGCGCAACGTTTCGGTGTCTGCTAGTACCGGGCAGGGTTCTATTTCCAAGCCCTCAGCCAGCAGCAGGGTCACCGTGAATTGAAACGTGCTGCCGTTGCCCATTTGACTGCTTACAGTGATGGTGCCGCCCATTTGCTCCACCAACGCCCGCGCAATACCTAGGCCTAGGCCAGTGCCCCCATACAGGCGCGCGGTATCGACATCGGCTTGCACAAAGTCCTCGAAAATATGATCGAGCTTGTCTGCCGGAATACCAATGCCAGTATCCGTGATGCGGAAGCCAACCGTCAGGTGCGTCTCGTTTTGGTTCATCAAATACCCACCAATGGAAACGGTGCCTTGTGGTGGCGTAAACTTGATGGCGTTGGATACCAGATTTATTAGGATTTGATTGAGGCGGTACGGGTCACCCATTACCCGCGGCAGTGGTTCGCTCTGGAGCAGCAAAGCAACGTGGAAGGCTAGCCCCTTTTCGACGGCCTGCACGGCCAACGGACGCAGTGCACTTTCCATCGACTCGCGCAGATCGAAGGACATTTGCTCTAGCTCCAGCCGCGCTGAGCTGATCTTGGTCATGTCCAGCACTTCGTTGAGCACCGATAGCAGGTGCTCGCCTGAGGTCTGAATGATGCGCAATAGCTCCCGCTGCGCTTGATCGAGTGGGGTCTTGGCAAGCTGCCGGGCCATACCTAGCACCCCGTTCATGGGTGTGCGAATTTCGTGGCTCAGGTTAGCCAAAAACGCCTCCTTTGCTCGTGCCGAAGCCTCTGCTTTTTCTTTGCCACGCTTGAGCTCAGCTTCCGCTTGTACCCGCTCCGTTAGGTCGAAGGCGCTGAGCAGCACGTACGGCTCCTGACCGGGCTGATCGATGCGCTGGGCCTGGTAGAACAGCTGCCGGAGTGGCCCATGCTGCGGCAGAACGGGTAGCTGCCCAGCCAACGAATGGCGTGAGGAATCAAACTGAGCTAGGTAGGCGGGTAAGGTTTGTGCTTGGTCTGCCTCGGCCACAAACTCCCCAAGCAAACGGCCAACAATTTGATCCGCAGACTGCTGTAACAGGTCGGCAAAAGCTAGGTTGCAGGAAAGAACTACGCCATGCAGATCATGCGTGGCAACCGCAGTGGGTAGCTGGTACAGCAACTGCTCCTGCTGCATGGTGCCGGAGACGCCCAAGGCAAGGCGAAACGTAAACAGCTCGGAGCGCGCCGCCCCACTAGCGGCGGGCAGCAGTACGTAGTCTTGCAGCAATACCCGGCCATCGCGCAACACGATTACCTCGTCCTGTACCGCTTCTTGGGCCGTTCGCTGTGCCCGCAGCCGCTGCTCGTGCAAGGTAGGCTGCTTAGCTAAGCGCTGCAAACGGGCAAACAGCGCCTCGGCGGGCTGACCAATCCAATGAGCTGGGGACTCAGCGCCACCCAGCAGTTGGCACAACGCTTCGTTGATCCGATCGATAGTGCCCTCGGCGCGCACAACCAACCTGCCGGGCCCATCTTGCTCTGCCAACCCCGTCAGCCGGCGCTCGGCAGCAGTGGCGCGCTCATTGGCGTCGCGCAACGCTTGTTCCAGTTCTGCGATACGCGCCTCGGCACCAGAGGAATTTTGGGAAGACATAGGGCGGGACGACATAGCAGAATAAGGAAGAATACGAACGCAGCCTCAACTAACGCGGCCTAGCGCTGGGTTCCCGCCGAGCGTAAGTCAAACTGAATGGGAAGCTAGGTAGGTTTTGGGGCAGATACTGGCGCGAGAAAATCGCGCCAGCTGTTTTTCACTCACTGTAAAAAGCCAACCATTCACATCAAAAAAGATGCAATTCAGCAGAAACTTCGGTAGTGCCTGCTTCGGCACCCTAACATTGTATCATCAACGGGGCAGCAAGGCAGGCTCCGCGGAGCCAATCACCTCCGCTGCGTTTCTCGCACCACGTTGCTACCTACCACTGACTTTTTCCAACAATTTCCTTATCTCCTTTCCATCATTTATCATGGCTTACTCTACTTCTACTACCGCTGGTCAAACTGTACAAGAAATCATCAACGCACTGCCTGGCCTAATGGCTGTTGCTGTTGTAGACGCTCAGTCGGGCATGGCCCTGGCTTCGCATTCGAATACGCCTAACATCAACCCTGAAACGGCTGCTGCTTACAACACGGAAGTGGTAAAGCAGAAGCACAAGGCAATGGCAGCTCTGAAGCTGACCGACGAAAAAATCGAAGATATCCTGATTTCGCTCAGCAACCAGCTGCACCTCATCAAGCTGTCGGCCGACGCTAAGAAGTTTATCTACCTCGTGGTGAACTCCCGCGACACGAACCTAGCTATTGCGCGCGAAGTACTCCGCGAAACTGCTAACCTCCTGAAATAGTATCTGCTTATTGTTATTATAGCTATCCGACAGATAGGGAAGAGCCACCTCCTCACGGGGGTGGCTTTTTTCGTGTGGTATAGCCAGTATCCTTTCTGGTTCCTGTATGCACGGTGCGCCTTCTGAATGACTGGAGCCTTGTGGTTAGCGAACAAGAGATGTTCCGGCTGTGCAACGCTTTGCTGCCCAGCTGTACTCTCTATCTTGTTACTCATCCTTATTCCACCAAGCTCAATCTATGAAGAAGCGTATCCTTATCCTCACCCTATTCGGACTGCTTTCAAGCACCTTGAGCTTTGCTCAGAATGCTTTTCAGACGTTTAGGTCGCAGGCAAGCGCCGCGTATAGCGACAAAAAGTATCAAGAATCGGGGCAACGCTATGAGCAAGCTTTCCAGGTGAAAGCAGCCAAGCCCACCGATTCTGACTTTTATAACGCCGCCTGTAGCTGGGCACTTGCGGGCGAAAAAACCAAAGCCTTCCAGAACCTAGATCGTGCAACCCTAGCTGGTTGGGACAACATCGCCCATGTGAAGGAAGACACCGATCTAACAGCACTCCACTCGGATAAGCGCTGGCAGCCGATGCTCAAGAAGCTAGAAGCCACTGTGGCTAAGAACGAGGCCAACTACAATGTGCCCTTAAAGCGCGAGTTAGAGGAAATCTACGTAGCTGATCAAAGCGTGCGCCGGAAAGCGGCGGAGATTGAGCGGCAACACGGGTTTAAGTCACCCCAAATGGATTCGCTTTGGAAGGAAATGCGGGCCATTGATGACCGCAACCTGCCCCGCGTCACCGGCATGATTGACAAATACGGCTGGCCTGGTAATAGCCTGGTAGGGCGTTCGGGCAGCACAACTGCCTTCCTCGTGATTCAGCACTCCCACTTGCCGATCATGCAAAAGTATCTTCCAGTTATGCGCGAGGCCGCAGTGAAGGGCGAGCTAGCCAAAAGCAGTTTGGCGCTCCTAGAAGATCGGGTCCTAACCTCGCAAAACAAGCCCCAGCTCTACGGCAGCCAGCTGCAAAACAATCCCGACACAGGCAAGCTAGAGTTCTTCCCGATTGAAGACGAAGCCCACGTGGACGAGCGCCGGGCTACCATGAACCTAGGCCCGCTCGCTGAATATGCCAAGAGCTTTGGGCTAAACTATGCGCCGGTGGTGAATCCGTAACCCCCTTTCAACTGCCCAGACCAGCGCCCAAAAAAGGTGGCACTCACAACATAGCATTTTCACAGAATTTAGCAACCCAATTTTGTTAGCTTTTCGCCTAAAGAATAGTTGAGTTAAAAGGGCGCGTACGACAGCGTAGAGGCCGAAAACAAAATTTTTAGCCGAGGGAACCAAACAGTATAGCCTACTTCCTGGTATTTTCCGGCTAGCAATGCGGCCGGGGGCCGACATGGCAACCACTTTCACCAGTGCTTCCCACGTCAGCCCCCGGCCTTTTTTTGTATCCGCCAAACACCTTCACCCGCTACGCCTATGTTGGTAATCAAACGCGACGGCCGCCGCGAATCGGTCAAGTTCGACAAAGTAACTGCCCGTATTGAAAAGCTCTGCTACGGGCTGAATATGCTGTTCGTCTCTCCCATTGAAGTCGCCAAGAAGGTGATTGATGGAATTTACGACGGCGTTACGACCGTAGAACTCGACAACCTAGCGGCCGAAACCGCTGCGTCGCTCACTACCCGCCACCCCGATTACGCCATTCTGGCGGCCCGCATCGCGGTGAGCAATCTGCACAAGGTGACTTCCAAGTCGTTCAGCTCGACGATGAAGCGCCTCTACACCTACGAAGACCCCAAGACGGGCGAAAACGCTTCCCTCATCGCCAAAGATGTATGGGAAGTTATTCATAACCATGCCCATACGCTTGATTCGGCCATTATCTATGACCGCGACTATAGCTACGACTACTTCGGCTTTAAAACGCTGGAGCGCTCGTACTTGCTGCGCATGGATGGCAAAGTGGTGGAGCGCCCCCAGCACATGATCATGCGCGTGGCGGTGGGCATCCACAAGAACGACATCGAGTCGGTCATTGAGACCTACAACCTGATGTCGGAGCGGTGGTTCACGCACGCTACACCTACCCTCTTCAACGCGGGTTCGCCGAAGCCGCAGCTTTCCTCGTGCTTCCTGCTCACGATGAAGGACGACAGCATCACGGGCATTTATGACACCCTGCGTAGCTGCGCTCAGATTTCGCAGTCGGCTGGTGGCATTGGCCTGAGCATCCACAATGTGCGCGCCACGGGCTCTTACATCAAGGGCACCAACGGCACGTCCAACGGCATCATCCCGATGCTGAAGGTGTTCAACGACACGGCCCGCTACGTGGACCAAGGCGGCGGCAAGCGCAAAGGCGCCTTCGCCATCTACATCGAGCCCTGGCACGCCGACATCTTCGACTTCCTGGATCTGAAGAAGAACCACGGCAAGGAAGAGAACCGCGCCCGTGACTTGTTCTATGCCCTCTGGACGCCCGACCTGTTCATGAAGCGCGTGGAAGCCAATGGCGACTGGACGCTGATGTGCCCCAACGAATGCCCCGGCCTTGGTGACACCTGGGGCGAGGAGTTCGAGCGCCTCTACCTGAAGTACGAGAAGGAAGGCCGCGGCCGCAAAACCATTAAGGCTCAGGAGCTATGGTTTGCCATCTTGGAAAGCCAGACCGAGACCGGCACGCCCTACATGCTGTTCAAGGATGCCGCCAACCGCAAGTCGAACCAGCAGAACCTAGGTACCATCAAGAGCTCCAACCTCTGCACCGAGATTATGGAGTACACCGACCGTGACGAAATTGCGGTGTGTAATCTAGCCTCGCTGGCTCTGCCCCGCTTCGTAACGGAAGGCCCGAAGGGCTTGGTGTTCGACCACCAGAAGCTCTACGAGGTGACCTACCACGTGACGAAGAACCTAAACAAGGTTATCGACATCAACTACTACCCGGTGCCGGAAGCCGAGAAGTCGAACCGTCGTCACCGCCCGATTGGGCTTGGTATCCAAGGGTTGGCTGATACGTTCATCGCGCTGCGCATGCCGTTCGAGAGCGACGAAGCCAGTGGCCTGAACAAGGACATCTTCGAGACGATCTACTTCGCGGCCATGACGGCGTCGAAGGACCTAGCCAAGAAGGATGGCGCTTACGAGACTTTCCAAGGTTCGCCGCTGAGCAAGGGCAAGTTCCAGTTCGACCTGTGGGACGTAACGCCCGACTCAGGCCGCTGGGACTGGGAAACGCTGCGCGCAGAGGTAATGGAGCACGGTGTGCGCAACTCGCTGCTGGTAGCGCCTATGCCTACGGCTAGCACGGCGCAGATCCTCGGCAACAACGAATCGTTCGAGCCTTACACCTCCAACATCTACGTGCGGCGCGTGCTGAGCGGCGAGTTCATGGTGGTGAACAAGCACTTGCTCAAAGACTTGGTGAAGCTAGGTCTGTGGAACGAGCAGATGAAGCAGGACATCATTGCGGCCAACGGCTCGGTGCAGAACATCGATCGGGTGCCACAGCACATCAAGGACCTGTATAAGACGGTGTGGGAGATCTCCCAACGTCGCATCATTGATATGTCGGCTGACCGGGGCGCGTACATCTGCCAGAGCCAGAGCCTGAACCTACACGTGATGAACGTGAACTTCGGCAAGCTCACCAGCATGCACTTCCACTCTTGGAAGCGCGGCTTGAAGACCGGCATGTACTACCTGCGCACCAAATCGGCCGTGGATGCCATCAAGTTCACGGTGCAGAAACAAGCCGCCGAGACGCTGGAGCCGCTCAACGTAGCCGCCCAGAATCAGAGCGACATGGCTTGCTCGCTGGATAACCCAGACGCTTGCGAGGCCTGCGGCTCGTAAGGGATAAAGCAGTACCAAAGAACGTTCTCAAAAGGCAAAGGCCTCACTGATATCAGTGGGGCCTTTGCCTTTTGAGAACGTTCACCCATATTACGGCTTCTTTTCTTAGGATTATTTAGAATCGCTATTTAAGAGCAATAATGACAGAGCAACAGATCAAAGAGCACCTATCCAAAAGATATGTAGAACTAATTGCAAGCAGATCTGGCTTCAAAAAGCTAGGAGGTGAGAACGACCACGGGGTTGATCTTGTCTACACGAGAGCCAAACCAAGGTTCATCAATGGAGAGGTTAGATACTGTGACACTGGAGAGTATGTTGATCTTCAGCTAAAATGTACATGCGAGTCCTCCGTAGAAGAAAAGAACGGATTCATTATTTACGATCTTGAATCTAAAACCTTCAATGATCTAGTAGAAAGAGTCAACAACTATCCATTTGCTCCATTGTACTTGATATTGATGGTTCTTCCTGATGATCAAAACAAATGGTTAGAAGTTAGAAAGCATGAAATTGCCTTAGCAAAATGCGCATACTGGTTTCAGCCACAAGCCGGCGAGAAATACACAAATAATAAAAAGCAAGTCAGAATAAAGATCCCTATCATCAATATTGTAGATTCAATTTTTTTAATTAAGGCTTTCTCTCTTTTGTAACATGGCTAACGAACTAGAAAAAGCCGGCCCAGTTTCTAATTTTTTATCCTTACGCGGATGGAAAATAGAAGAATCAAACAATAATTTTATAAAATATATATCGCCATTTTTAGCAATAGATCAGACTGTATTCAAAGTCACAATACCTTCTAATATTCGCACAGACAAGGATAGGGTATTTTTAAACCGGGCCATACAGACCATTGCTCAACTATATAATTTAACTCTTGAAGAAATGGTATACTCTATCGTTTCAAGAGAACCTGTATTTGCAACGAGAATAATCGACAGAGATACAGAGAAAGGAAGTATTCCACTGCTCAAATTCGAACATTGTCTGTCCAGCTTGAGAAAAATACTTGTATACAATGCTGGCTTTGCTGTTACTAAGGAACCTTTACCTATGAAAGAAATACCCTTAGAAGCTGAACATTATATTAATAATTGTGATTTTTTACAAACAGAACGCGGTAGCTTTATTGCTAAAGTTCAACTTCCAGATAACAGTAAAGAACTTAATAGAAACCTCTTTGATGAATATGTATTAACTTCTAAGATTGTTAATGAAAAGCTAGTAGATGTATTTCAATTTTGCCTTAACTCTTTGTTTAATGGCAGTGAAAGCATCATGAATAAAGAGTACGTAGTCAATAACATAGTATTGACGAATATTAGTCTATTTAGAGAAATTAGCTCATTATTAAAAAGAACAGAAGTAAACGAAATGGAATTTTCGTTTACAGGCGATACATTTGCAGACAAAATTAGCTCTGGACAAATAACAGAAGAAAAAACTAAAAGGTTTGACAATTATATTGACTTTGCAGAAGAGTTATTCTCAAAGGATATTGAAGTTGAAACGACTGGTAAAATTTATCAGCTTAGATCATTAGACACAAAAGGCAACAGCAATTTAGTTGTAATTAAAAGAATTCAAAAAAATACTAAACCTATACACGTCCTTCTAAACAGCATCCAATACAAAGAGGCTATTAACGCTCACGAAAGAGGCGCAAATGTTTACATCTCTGGAACAGCAGCAATAACCTCTAACTATTTACGCATGATTCGAATTAAAGAGTTCTATGTAAAATAAAGAGTTTTTGCATATCATCTATAAATCTCTCCTACTAGAGCGAATTTAGTGTAGCGTACCTCGTGCCTAGTTTGGGATGAAGTTGCACCTCATCTGCCGCACAGCGGCAAACTGATACCACGCCGTTAGCAGGTGCAAGTCGTTCTAACGGGTGAGGCACAGCCTCACGGCAAGGAAGACACGAGTTACGCTACGCTAAACTCGCTCTAGTAGAAGTGCTTCAGGCTCTACCCTCTTCAACTTGAAGAACTTGTGTGGGCAATATCGAAAAGGTTTCTGCGTGTTGCAGAAGCCTTTTATAATACAAACCGTAAGCCCAACACCTAGGTCTGGCCTCGTGCTACACCGCAGCCAACGCTTGCTCGCGCTGCCGCAGGCGTTGCAGGAGGGCCACACCTTTACCACGCAGGGCGGCTTGCACATCATCAGCGGCCATGCGGCCGGTTTCAGCGGCGCCGTTCATGAAGCCTTGGTAATACGCGCTGCAATGCTCGCCAGCAAAAAACAGGTTGCCGACTGGCTTGCGCTCTGCACCTGCGATGGTGCTGTACTGACCGACGCGGTAGCAGGCGTAGCTCGCCAGCGTGTAGGGGTGCGTGGGCCAGTGGAAGCGCTCGGCTTTGCCGTTGTACTTGGCCTTGGTACCCGGCCAGGCGGCATCCAGCACCGGCAGGAATTTGCCAGCCTGCGACTCGGGCGTGCCGCTGCCTACGTCGAGGCCGGCTTGCCCACCTAGGTACACGGTGAAGGCCGATTGGGGGGTGGGCTGTAGCTGGCCGCTGTCCCAACCGCTTTGCGCGGCTTGGTCGGAAAACAGATAGCCGGTGTAGCCGTTGGTGCGCCAGGGTCGGCCGTTGAATCCCAGGAACAGCTTAGCATTGGTGCCGTAGCCTAGGTTCTGGATGGCGTTGCGCTTCCAAACAGGCAACGGCAAGCGCAGGTCGACGTTGCGCAGCACGGAGAACGGAACAGTCAGCACCACGTAATCGGCCGCTACGGTGAGTTGCTTACCGTTGGCCTGCTCGAACGTGAGCTGGTACTCGTTGCCGGATTGGCTCAATGCCACCAGTTTGTGCTGCAACGTCACTTGGCCGGATAGCTGCTGGGCGAGGGCGTCGGTGAGTTGCTGGTTGCCGCCCTTGATCTTGTAGCGCTCGTCGCTTTCGCCAAAAATATCGAACGCACCCTTGTGGGTATCCGCCGAAAACAGCCACAGAAAGTTGATCGACGACTGGTCGTTTACCTCGCGGCCATATTCGGTGAGATACGCCACCTCCAGCAGCGTCCGAATCCAGCCGGTCATCCCAATCGAGTCGAAATAGGCGGCAATGGAAAGCTGGTCGAGGCGGGCGGCCGCGGCGTTCATCTTCTCGAAGGTGATGGTGTTGTTGGGCAAGGAGCGGATGTCGGCCTGAATCTGGCGGGCGTAGGGCTGGAAGGCCTGAATGACCTGCGCCACGGTGTGCTGCTGCCCATTGAAGAAATAAGTATCCTTTTGGAGCACCGTTTCACTCGGCGACTCCACATCGTAGAGCGACAGGCCGAACTCCCTGACCAACTGGAGCATGTCCTTGTGTCCACTGTCGATGAACTCGCCGCCTAGCTCCGTGGTGAGGCCGGGCGCCATCAGGTTACGAGCCGTGAAGATGCGGCCACCCACACGGTTACTCGCCTCGTAGATTTGGGCCCGCAAGCCGGCTTTCTTGAGCTGATAGGCGCAATTCAGCCCCGCCATACCGGCTCCCACCAACACGATGCGTGCTTGCGAGCCGCCCTTGCCGTCGAGGCTTTGCGAGGTTGCGGAGCTAGCAGCAGCGGGCGCTACCACGTCGGCTTCGCAGGCCGCTAGCAAGCCCCCGGCCCCGACTAGTAAGCCCAGCTTGGCGGTATTGGTGAGGAAGTCGCGGCGACTCTGGCTGGTAGCTTGGTGGGCTAGCTCGTCGGCAGTTGGGGCACCGGGCTCGTTGGCAATCGTTGCCAACTGAAAAGCTTGTTGGAGGGCGCGGAGTAGAGGGGTGCGGGCTTTCGTCGTAAAAGGTAGTTTCATACGCGGCTATTTTGGGTGGAAGAAGTAAGTGGTTACTGGTCGCTGTTTATGTTTTTCCTTGAAGATTATCTTCTGGAAATACTGACTGCCAATAGCTTACATCAATTTACAATTCTTACCCAATTATGCCTAGCTTCTCACGCTGCCAAGTAGTGATACCCCTAGCTCACGCCTATGTTACCGCCTAGCAACAAGTCAACTGCGCCTTCACCGCTCCTGCTAGGCATCTACAATGCTGTCCCAAACGTGTTGTGGTCGGCGCTGAGCTTGATACCGCTTTGTGTCTTTTGCTACCAGCACGTGGAGCGGCCTTGGCTCTATGGT
Source organism: Hymenobacter sp. GOD-10R (assembly GCF_035609205.1). Classification (NCBI taxonomy): domain Bacteria; kingdom Pseudomonadati; phylum Bacteroidota; class Cytophagia; order Cytophagales; family Hymenobacteraceae; genus Hymenobacter; species Hymenobacter sp. GOD-10R. Next base: position 155,040 of record NZ_CP141184.1, on the reverse strand, counting down.
TTTTTGGTAGTCAGTCTGCTTGGCTACGCGGTGCCGGTTTCGCGGTATCGCCACTTGCAGCTGAGCCCCAAAGCGGCGACCTACCAGCGGTTGGGCGTGCCGGCACTCAACCGCTTCACCCAGCACGGCGACATCATCAATGGGCTGATTCGACGCAAGTATCCGCAGTACCGGCACGTCCGCACCCGCACTTCGCTGGCCAGCTTTGCGCGCGCTACTTACTACCAGGAGCAGTTCCACTTGGTGATGTTCGTGTTCTTCTTGCTGATTAGTGGCTATGCTGTAGTTCGTGGGTACCTAGGTTGGGCCTTGCTTCTAACCTTGCTCAACGTCTTCTACAACCTGTACCCGATGTGGCTGCAACAGTACCTCCGGCTCCGCTTACCAAAGCCGCGGAAATCGGATGGATAAGCCTTAGCCTTCCGCATGCTCTATCATGTGCGGAACGAAACAGCCCCGGTTGCTTACCTAGGTAAGCAACCGGGGCTGTTTTATAGACTTCGTCGTGCGTTGCGCAGACGTTACTTCTTCACAATGTTGCCTCGAATTTCACCGCCCGGATACGCGGGGGTGTGGAAGTTGGCGTAGAAACCGCCGTTCAGCAACAAGTCCTCATCGGCTTGGGTGAAGGTAGCGGTGCCCGTAACGGGAGAAGCCAAGCTACTGAATGGATAAATGACCGGGCCATTCGTGCCGGGAGCGCCCCGGTGCAGGTGACCGGCCGTGGGTGTGAGGCCCTGATACGTAACCGTGTAGGTTAGCACCTTGGTTGCTTTGTCGTATACGCCGGTGAACGTACCGGTGGCCGTCGAAGGGTTGGCGGGCACTTCCTGCGCGCTGTTGATGACGGCCGTCAGGTTTACCTTGGTGCTAGCCGGCGGATTGCCGATCAGGATAATCTCATCCAGCAATTCCTTACAGCCGGTGAAAGTCAGAGCGGCGGTAGCCAGCAAGGAAGCAGTGATTAGTTTTTTAAGCATTACGGTTTTGTTTGAGTGGGTTGAAAAAGGTAGGCAGTAGATTGGCAATGCGAAAAAGCAAGACCCCAGGTGGGCCGTCCGAACTAGCGTATTGCCCTGCTGAAAGCGCAACGGCAGCTTGCGCTGACGATGCAGGCTTCCTCAGGCCCTCTACAAACGACGCACTCAAGCGGCGACTATCAACTAGCTGAACTATAGAAAGGTATATAAAAAGATCAACTTTTAATTAAAATATTTATGCAAAGTACTTCTTACAAGACCTAGGTGCCACCAGTGCTGGATACTCCTAAGCAATACCCTGAAAGCAGGCATCGGCGAAGAAAGGTGCGAGTACCGCAAAAGCAGGAGCGGCAAGGTGAGCTTTTGTTTCAAGCAAAAGCTCACCTTGCCGCCGATTAGTGCTGCTGATAGCGCCAGCACGGCCAATTCCCTCTACAGCGATGCGGTAGCGACGTTTGTCTTGGGAAGGCGCGTTCTGACGGTAGAGGAGCGTAGGACAACGGAGGTTTGAGGGTTGCTTTTTACCTGCATGATATAGCGGTATTTGCTCTGGCCTACTTGCATTAGCAATGCATATTGCCCGGTTTGCAGGTCGCGGAAGTCGATGTTGCACCCATAGGCTGGCCCTTCGTAGCGCTGGTACATAAGCGTCTGCCCGGTCACGAGGCTTATCACCCGCACTTTACCAGCTCCTTGGGTGGGGTTTTGGATACGCACCCGAAAGGCAGTTTCGTTGACTTTTTGTACATCGACGGGCTTGGCTTCCTGCCCCAGCGCCGGAGAAGCGAGGCTAGCCCCACCAAGCGTTAGCAGGACGAAGGCAGCCGTCCGCACGTAACGGCGCACTGCGCTGGTAGCAGCGATGGTGGGGGCAGCAACAGCTGCCGCATGGCTAGCGGCACTGGCGGGTTGCTGATCGAGAGAAGCGGGAGTGCGGAAGTTTTTCATAGCAGTAAGTGGTAGGGAAATGAAGTGGTGTGATGTGTCTGGTTAGGTTTCACGGGCTGAGACCTGAATCATCCAGCGACGAAGCCAACCCGCCGACCTAGGTTGCTATTGCGCCGCTGATGCGTTTATCCGAACAGTGCCAGCCTCGTGATGATAGCTGTTAGCCAAACCACATACCAAACCCACAATTATCTTTATTACAGATACTTACACTAAAATCAAGCAAATCCGCCTTACTATAAATCGTCCGTTTACAGACACATCGTTCGCTTTTGATACACTCCATAAGGCGCCTTCCAGCGCCCGAACCACTACCTAGCCTCAGCGGCAGTCCGACGCGTCGATAACTGCTCCTGCTGACGCGAGAAATAGTAGGGCCAGCCTCAAAAGCACAAGTTAATCGTCGCTCGCTGTAGGACCTACCTGCTCATCCTAACCAGAGGAGCGCGCACAAAAAAGGCTTCCACAGTGGGTGGAAGCCTCAATCTGAGTAGTCTACTACTTTTTAGTGTCGACCATGGCCATGTCCATGGCCATGCCCATGACCCCGACCATAGTCGCGGGGAGCGTAATACGCGGGACCCGCTGGCACCAGCATCACGGCACGCCGTTTATACTTAGGAGCTTTGTACACCCGCACGGGCTGCACCTCGTGCACCACCACGACGCGGGGCGGCGGAGCGGGCTGGCCGATATTAATACTGATCTGTTGGGCATGAGCTGGGGCAGAGCCGAAGGCTAGGGCAGCCAGTGTCAAAGACGCGGCGGCGAAGAATGCTTTCATTGGATGGGAAATACCTAGGTTAGGAAAGGATACTAAAAGTCAAATATTAAGCCAGAGCAAACCTCGTATTTTGCTCGGAGAGAGTTGTTCCTACCAAACCTAGGCGCAGAGAATTTATAAATCTCCTGGCGCGTATTCTTGTGCATTCACCCACCAGCGGTTGAACTCCTTACTGGGTTGCTGCTCCGCCCTGCGGCTATAATCAAGCTATTGGCTTCTTTTCTGATTTAGCGCCATCTTGCTGAGCGTAGCTTCTGGCGCTATTCTCCAAGAGTTACTCCTGCTTACTTTACTTGTCCTACTTTATCCTTGCGACTGGTAGCTAGCACCTGTGTTTGGTTATTGTCATTTCCTGCTTATGTCTCTTTTATCACCCAGTAAGCCCGCAACTCGGCGCTGGCGCACTTTGTGGCTGTTCTTATTTGCACTGGCTTATGGGTCTGTCTCGCTGGTTAATCATTACAATTTTCGTACGGCCGCTCTCGACCTAGGTCTTATCGCTCAAGCCGTAGTAGACTTTGCGCACCTGCACTGGCCCCGCACGACCCTGCTTTTGGATGCACCTCCTACTTCCTTTTTGGGTCAGCATTTTAGTCTTACACCTATTTTGGCAACGCCACTCTACTACCTCGTGGGTGGGGCGTGGGCGCTGCTGCTTGTGCAGCTAGGGGCCCTGCTCCTAGGGGCTTTGGGGGTATGGCACTATGCGTATGCACAAGGCGCCAGCCCTAGTCGGGCCAACTGGGCTCTTGTCTTGTTTGCCAGTCAGTGGGGAATTTTCTCGGCCCTAAGCTTCGACTACCATGACAACGTAGTGGGGGCCATGGCTCTCCCCTGGTTAGCGCTTTGGGTTAAGCAACGGCGAGTGGGGCCGGCGCTGCTGGCTGCCTTGCTCCTGCTAGTGAGCAAAGAGAACATGGCGCTTTGGCTGGTATTTATTTTTCTCGGGTTAGCTTGGCAGCACTGGCCAAACCGAAAAGTAGTAGCGTGGCTCGGGGTGGGCGCCTTGGTTGCGTTTGGGTACTTTCTGGTAATAACCCAGTACGTGATGCCAGCCCTAGATACTACGCACCGCTCCTTCACCCAAGTAGTACGCTACGCGCACCTAGGTCCTACGCTGTCGTCCGCCGTTGGCAATGTGCTGCTTCACCCGCGGCTGCTGTGGGCCACTCTGTTCTACAACACACTCCCAGAGCCCGTGTACGACTACATCAAGGCCGAACTATGGTTTGCCCTGCTGATATCCGGCGGTTGGGCACTGTTGTGGCGACCGTGGTATGCGCTCATGTTGGTACCTATTCTGGGGCAGAAGTTGCTCTCAAATGAATACGGTTTTTGGGGCATTAACATGCAGTATTCTATCGAGTTTGCTCCTGTACTGGCGTTGGCCGTGCTCGACACACTGCAAGCGAGCCGCCCGGAACGGACCCAAAATCCTCGTCAGCCCAGAAGGAAGGATCTTAGCCGACAAGCCTGGGCGGGGGCTCTCATGGGGGCCGTCGTGTTTACGCTAGCTACCTTCTGCGACCGATACAGTAAGTGGTACAATTTGATCAACAACAATCCGCTCGTGTCGGAGCACTACGATAGTCCTTATCCGGATCGAGAGGGCCTGTATGCCGCTTTGGCTCAGGTAGAACCCGGAACACCCCTGAGCGCGACCTCCTGCCTAGTACCACACTTGCTTGACCGACGCGACACCTTCCTTTTTCCCGTGCTGCGTACAGCACGCACGGTGGCACTACTGCGCGAGCCCAACGAGCAATCGGCGTGGCCACTTAAGCCGGACGAGGCAAAAAAGGCTCTAGAACAGTTTCAGCACGATCCGAACTACCGCACCATTTACGAAGATCCTCAGCTTGTCGTGCTTACTCGAAACTTCACAGCTGCTGATTCGGCAGCTATCTGGAAGCCCTGAGCCATTTGTAAGCTAGCTCATCAGCCCTGAAATGGCACAACGTGAAAACAAGCTGCCCGTAAGTAGCCTTTCACAATCGAGCCTTTTGCGCTCAACCTAGCTTTATGAAACCTCGGGTGATTTGCCACATGATGAGTTCCCTAGATGGTCGCATCATTACCAGCCGCTGGGGCGCTACGCCCAACACCAAAGAGTACGAAACCACCGCCGCCACCTTCGACTCCCAAGCTTGGATGTGCGGACGCGTGACCATGGAAAAGGATTTCACCGAAGGCCTAGCGCCCGACCTACAACCAGTCGCCACCCCTCTCGACCGTACCGATTTTGTGGCGGAGCACGATGCGGAGTCATTCGTGGTGGCCGTGGATGCGCACGGCAAGCTAGGATGGGAATCAGCCTACATTGATGAGGAGCATATCATTGCGGTGCTTACGGAGCAGGTCAGCGATGAATACCTAGCTTATCTGCGCCGAGTGGGCGTGTCTTACGTGTTCGGCGGGGCCCAGGAACTCGACTTTGCGCGGGTGCTGGATAAGCTAGGTCAACTGTTTCCCATCCAGACCATCTTACTGGAGGGCGGCGGACACATCAATGGCTCTTTGCTAAAAGCAGGACTGGTAGATGAACTGAGCTTGCTGCACTACCCAGTGGTGGACGGCGCCGCTAGCTCGCCCACCATTTTTGAGCAGGGCGACGCGCCAGCTCGGCCATTCAAGCTATTAAGCGTCGAGCAGCGGCCGGAAGGCATTCTGTGGGCACGCTACCAGGCAGCACAACGCTAGCTAGCTCGTAGCAAACTGCCTTACCCAACGTAGCTAACCCGTTGCTTTCTATACTTATTAAATCTCTGTCTTTATGACTCCTGCTGAAAACACGCTGGGCGGGCGCCTCCTCTTGCTCGCTCCCGACAACCTCACCTCTGACCAGCACACCCTCTATACCGAGCTTAAAGCGACCATGGTGCCCTGGGCTAAAAAATCAGGTTTCCAAGCTGAAACCTCCGATGAGCGGCTAATCGGCCCATTCAATTCCATGCTGCGCAGTCCGTTGATCAGCAAAGCCCTAATGAGCGTAACGGCGGCCGAAGGAGCCCACACGGAGCTAAGTGAAAAGGTGCGACAAGTGGTCATTCTAACCGTAGGCGCGGCTTGGCAAGCCGCGTACGAACTGTACGCGCACGTGGCGGTAGCGGAGAAAGCCGGAATCGACGAACACAAAATTCAGTTGCTGGCAGCTGGGCAGAAGCCAGAAGGCATGTCGATTGAAGAAGATGTAGCGTACGACTTTACGCACCAGCTCACAACAACGCACCAGATTGACCCAACACTCTATGAGCGGGCCCGCGTGACTTTCGGGGAGAAAGGACTTGTTGACATGATCTACTTGGCGGGCCAATACATGACCATCAGCGGTTTGCTCAATACGTTCGCGGTGCCGGCACCTAGCTAGCATAGTAGCCAAAACTTGGGTGCTGCGGCTAGCTCCTTAAGGTCGCTTCTTTTGCGACCGAGTCGGTGTTGCGCGGCGGCTTGCCCCAGTGCTGGTGAGTGTATCAACCGGACCGGCTGTCACTTTACCACTTGGGATGTACGGCTGGGGCAGTACTCCATTGGGGCGTACTTGCGTTGGCATCGGCAGCGGCTCTGCTTTCCCTTGTCCTACCCCATTGGGCAACGTTACGCCAGGCAATGGGCTCACGCGCTCAGTTGGGTTGCGCTGCGTGGGCGTAACCGGAGCACTGCTTTGCGCATGAGTTGCACTGGTGGCAAAGCCAATCAGGAGCAAAGAGAGGGTAAGATGGCGCAACATGGCTTGCAAGAATAAGGAGTGGCTGGGCGGAAAACACTGGTGTTAGGCCTACACCTCTAGCTAGATAGTAGGAGGTAAGCAAACAAGCACTAATGACCGGTGACACTTTGCGTACGGCTAGCAACAAGCCTTAGTTCAGTCAAATACCGCCGGCCCGCCAACAAAAACCGCCTCGTATTACGGATACGAGGCGGCTACTCTGTTTATCGTTGCTTAGCATGTACTGTTTAGCTTGCTAAGATGCTATTCTTCAGCTTAAAGCGTATCAAAGCAAGGGTAACGTCGCTGCCGGTAAATCTTTCCATCTTTGAATTCAAAGATCAGGCAAAGCTGCGCGGAAACCCGTTGTCCGCGCACGACGGGTAGCTTATCGTTGGTCAAGGTAGCTTGCCAGACGCCTTCTATCTGCACACTGCCATCAGGGTAAAACTGAGTGTGCTGCACCTCGAAGCTAGGGTCGCGTAGGAGCTCACGCCCAGCCCGAACATTCGTGATAATGTCATCGAACGAGCGGCGCTGAATGGTCTTAAAAAACATATTCGGAAATTCTACTTGCTCAACTTCCGGGTGCAACACGGTAGCATACGCGGCAGGATCGACGCTGAAATTCTGGATTAGTTGAAAATACTCCTCGAGAATAGCGAGTGGATTGTTCATGAGAGGGAAAAACGGTAACGCTATTAGATATGCAAAAGGGCAAAATAGCAACTAGTTATGATGGATGGCTTGTACTTCGATGCATGTATGCTACCCTCAGCCTCATTGATGCGGAGAGCTAGGTTGTTGTAGTAGCCACTGTATAGCTTCGGCTTCGGTATCGAACGACCGATAAACCAGCGGCAAGCCTTTTACCTGCGTGGTGATGTAGGCCGTGGCAAGGCGCACCAGCACTTCGCGCGAAACCACAACGGCTCCGTGGCGGTATCCTCCCTCCTGCACAGCTTGTGGCAGCCATTCTTGGGCAACCCAGCTTTGCTCTTGGGCGGAAAAAGACTGCATACCTACTTGGTTTACCAAGATCCGGCTCCACCCGTAGCGTTGTAAGCCGCGCTGCATCTGGGTGAATAATGCCCGCGTATCGTCGAACCCACGTGGGTGGCTGTACCAGTTAGCCCGCAAAAACCCAGCAGGGTCCTCCAACAGCTGGCCTGCAGCATTCTGAAAGTAAAGGTTCGGTAATCTCATGTTCCTGATGCCCCGCAAAGATACCACCTTTCTATAGGCATGGTTTCATTTACGTGCGTGCAAAACGACGATAGGGGCATTCCCTGAATGTGGCGATACGTGCTGAGTGACCTAGCAACGCCCAGTTGTTCGTGGCTATTTTCTAGGCCTGGTCGTAGCAGATATACTGACGATGACGATAAATTTTCCCATCAACCAAATCGAAAATTGAGCAAATCTGGGCGCTCAAGCGCTGGCCCCGCATCGCAGGACCTAGGTCGTTGGTGAAGGTAGCCTCCCAGCGGCCTTCTATCAGCACGCTGGCCTCCGTACTCGATGACACAATGCGCTGTAGCTCGTAGTGGGTATCCCGCAACAGCTCCCGGCCAGCGCGTAGGTTATCTACAATCTCTTCGAAGTTGCGGTGCTGCACGGTCTTGCTAAACAGGTTCGGATACTCTGTTTGCTGAACTTCGGAGTGCAGGACCTCAGCGTAAGCCGCTGAATCGACGGTGAGGTGTTGTGCAAGATTGAAGTAGGTAGTAATTACGTCAATATACTCGCTCATGAGTGGGTATTATAGTGAAAACAGAATTGAAGATACAAGAAGGGTGTACTTAGTTCTTATCCTTCTTCACAGATTCTTCCTCATAAACCCATCTGTAGAACTGGCTCATAAAATAGTTGTTTGGGGTCACCACGAATATGTTTGCTCGTTCCTAACGGGTTAGGGATATCAGAACGTATATACAGCGCTCCTTCTATCAAAAATAAAGCTAGCTCGCTATAGTATTGACGCGAGGAAAGGGCTACTACCTTTTGAAAGGCAATCAGCAAAACTAGCCTAAACGCACAAACAACGGATAGCCACTTGCTTATAAAAAGCGTAAAAGGCAAACAGAAACAAGGTTTACTCTCTCACTTTACCTTTCTCGCCATGTATCGTTTCTTCTTTGTCTTGTTGCTGCTAGTGTCGGCTGGGCTTGGCTCACCGACTGCTTGGGCTCAATCATCCACGCAAGGGTTGCCCGCCCGACCATCGCCCTTTCGCTTCGTGACTGACGAAGCCAGCCTTTTGAGCGCCGCCGACGCCAAAACATTGGAAAGCGGCCTACGCCGCTATGCCGACAAAACCGGTACGCAGATCGTAGTCGTAACAGTGCCCACCCTTGGCGGCCGCGAGGTAGCCGACTATGCCCGTGCCGTGGGCGAATCGTGGGGCGTAGGGCAGCGCGACAAAGACAACGGGGTCGTGTTGCTCCTTGCTGGCAAGGAGCATAAAGTGTCCATTCAGGCTGGATCTGGGCTTCGTGACCGAATCACGCCCGCTGTTGTTTCGAGCGTTATCAACGAAAAAATGACCCCTAGCTTCAAGCAAGGCAACTACTTCGCTGGATTGCGGGCTGGATTGAATACCCTCATGGCAGCAACTGATCCGAACCCGCGCAAAGAGCAGCCGCAGACTAATGCGGCAACAGCCGCGGGGGCTAGCGCTGCCAACGACGCAGCACTAGATAACGACCTAGCTACCTCCTCTGCTCAACCGGAAGCAGCACCCTATTCGCCAACGGCTACTACAGGTGATGCCAGTAGCGCTAGCCCTTCGGCTGGTATAGGTATGGGTACCCTCTTAATTGGTGCTTTAGTTATTGGCGGCGTCATTTGGCTCCTGGTGCGCATGTTTCGGCGCCGCTCCGATAGCACGCCTACGCGCGAAACGCCTAACTTCTACCCCAATAACCCTGGTAACCAAGGTGGCAACTACAATCGTGGCCCCGCAGGACCGCAGGGCAATGGCTCCGCGCCTAACTTCTATCCTAATCAGCCCGGTGGTATGGGCAACATGGGGGGTATGGGAAATATGGGTGGTGGAGGCAGTGGCATCGGCGGCATTCTGGCGACGGGCGCCGCGGCAGCTGCCGGTGCTTACCTCGGCAACCGTATGGCGTCGGGCGGGCATGACACGACTGGCAGCGGCCTTTCGGAAGCAGGCCTAGGTGGTGCCCATAGCAACCTCAATCCACCTACCAACTATAGCGGCACGCCGTCAGGCGAGTTTCCTGCTCTCGGCGGAGCTGCCGGCGCGGGCAATGACTACAGCAGTGCTGAGCCCAACTACTTCTCTAACGATGCCAGCACGGATGACTCAGGCGACTACTTTTCCGCCGATGATAACTCCTACGACGACACCTCATCGGACGACGTAGGCGGAGGCGGCTTCGATGACAACAGCGATAACAGCGGTTCGTGGTAACTACTTCGTTTCGCGCTCAATGACAAACGGCCGCCAGCATTCATTGCTAGTGGCCGTTTTGTTATCAGATCATTTTATTGGTCAGCTTCCTAGGTGCCTGCTACCCGAATTTTGAAGACCACCTTCTTCACCACGTCATAGCCCTCTACTTTGATAGAAGGACGGTGACCGTTTTGGGGGAAAAACAAATAGAAAGTACCTGGCTCTGCTACATAGTATCTGCCGCTACCGCCGCTGTAGTGGGCCACATCTTTCGCATCGTTGTACGGATCGGTTACGGTTAGCTTCGGCAAGGCTTCTACGCCCATTTTCTCCTTGCCACGCACGATGTACTGCAAATCGATGTACTTCTTGTGCGACTCCCACTGGGTCTTATCGAACTCCTTGGAGGTAGGCTCCGTCACCGACAAGGTCAGCTGGTCGCCATCAATCTTGGAAGAGCCGTTGGGCAGCGTCGCTAGGTCGTGGTCGCGCATATAGGCAAAGGCCTCATCCCAGATGGCTTTGTTCGCTTGGTATTGCTTGGCAAATTCTACGGCATCTACGTCTGAATATACGTCGAGCTTCAGGCCATTCTTCCAGCTTCCTGCTTTTACCCATTGCTCGGCCCGTTTCGGAGTCCATTCGCCACCGGAGGTTGCTACTTTGGAAGAGCAGGAAAACAAGAGAAGCGTTGCGAGCAGCACGGGCAGCGGTTTTAAGCTGTAGTGGTTCATGGTGGGCAGCTAGAAGTAAGTGTTGTCCGTAAAAGTAGCTAGCCAAAACTTATTTACTAATACCTGCTCACCGACAAGAAGAATGATGTGAACGGGTTAACCCAACGGCCTGTTCGACGCTTACTTTGGCAAGTGAGGGGTGCTACAACCTGTGCGCGTAAGCTGCGTAGAGCTTTACATGGCCCCCTTTAGTTGTGGCTTTTTCATGGCTGATACCATCCTCGTTTCAGAGCCTTACGGAGCCGTTCTACTTGCCCCGGAAGTACCCTGCATTATTATCCAGTGGCATAGCTTTGCAAATCGCCACCAGTTTAGCTCCCTTATGGACCGCGCGTTGGCGGCTTACCAAGCCGAAAGCGCTCGGCACTCAGCGCCTATCGGGTGGATAGCGGATTCTCGCCAACTCAGCGCCCTCACGCCCGACGACCAAGCATGGTGCGACAATGATTGGAACCCTCGCGCCTATGCTGCTGGCGTACGTTACATTGGCATTGTAATTCCGGAGAGTATTTTTGGCAAAATCGCAGTGCAACAATACGTTACTAACGTGCTGCACAACGATCGGTATACTTTCGCGACGCGCACGTTCTCTAATGTAAGCGAAACCAAAGAGTGGCTTAAACAAGTACTGCCAGTCACTTCTTAGCTAGCCTAAATTCTTGGCTCACAAGCTACTATTGCTTACTTATGCCTTCCAGGTGTACTACTTGAGCCTACGCGGAACAGAAGCGACTTATTGGCAACAAAGTACTCATGCTAGGTTCTACCTCTACACTACATAGCTAGCGTCCGACGTACTTAGGCAACTACAGAAGCTAACATCAGACTATTTGCTGGCTATATACTGCTTGTGGCTGTGTTCACACGCACATAAAATATGTTTTTTAATATATTTAAAATTATTTTTATCTATACTCAGTAGTAAGCGAAGGAGATTTTTTGCGGCGTAACATATTACATAATAGCTATTTACACACTACCGTGAGCATCAACACAGGATGACTTTTCTTATCACTTCACCTAATAATGACAACGACACAACTATTTCATACGCATTAAGTACAAAATATTATCTGTATCTTACCATAAACAAAGCATAGTCCAGCATCTATATGACAGCTAGTCTTCTTTTCAACGAACATGAATCGTCGACCTTAGTCGAACAATTTCAAAACCAGGATTACCATCAGTTTTCGTATACCATCATCCGGAAAACGCTGGAAGCCAAGAACTACAACGAGCACGAACCGCTGGTTGTAAATGCCCTGATGGAGGTGATGAACAACGTACTAGACAACTTTAAGCAGCTTGAAGCCGATAAGGATGCCATTCTGAATCTTTCCGTGGGCTTATATAAGCTTCTCCTTCAGGTAGAGTGCGTAGAAGCTGATCCATTGGCGAACTAAATGTGGCTAGCCAGCGCCATTAGCAGCGAGATGCGATAACGAAAACAGCAGGCGGCGCGTTAGGTCTCAGAAAGCGCGTCTAGACCAGACTAGGCAGCTTCCACCAGCCTTGCTGACTGCTATGAAAAAAGCGTTGCTCTTGCTCCCGCTGCTGTTGGCGGCCTGCTCGCCAACCCGGGTAGTCTCTACCGATGCCCAACCAGGCGTAGATTTTACAACCTACAAAACCTACAATTTCTTGGACGTCACGGCGCGCAGCGAGGCTGTTCTCCCGGGACCAGGTGGCGTGACGTACCAGCTGAAAGAGGCCGTAGCCGCGCAGCTCCAGCGCCGTGGCTATCGTCAGGCTGCGCAGCCTGAGTTGTGGGTTAACATCGGGGTAGTGGTGCAAGACCGAGTCCAAACCCGCCAAACCGACATTCGTGATGCACCTCGTTATATTGGGCAGCGTAACTATCACTGGCAGAGCCAAGAGGTAGTCGTGAACCAATATGAAGAAGGCACTGCGACGGTGGAAATCGTTGATGCGGCACGTAACGAGCGAATCTGGAGCGGTGCAGTAGCTAGCACCATCACTCGAAATAGCGACAAGTTGGAAAAACGCATTGAGCAAGCCATGGAGTCGCTCTTTGCTCGTTATCCTGTGCCGCCTACGCAGCAAAGACAGCCGTAAGCTAGGTCATAAAAGTTGCTCTGGCCTGGCACTAGTAGCCAGCAACCGTGTGTTGTGCAGTAGTTCACACACGGTTATTCTAGGAGTTCTTGGCTGTTGGCTACTAAGTTTTTAACACGTCTATTTTTTAGTTTGCCGCTGAGTAGGCACTTGGCGGCAGCTAGGCTTCAGGCAAGCTATTGGCTCTTGTTGGTAGTAGCTGGAGTAAGCCTGGGAGCCACTAACAGTTCAGTGGGTCGGGAACCTATCGTACTGCATGCCGCTCCTTTGGCATTCACTCCCCGAGAGTTTTACATAGCAGACGTCGTTGATGAACGACGCGACCGGACAGCCATAGCGTATTTGTTGCCTGCTCCGCTTCCTGCGGGTGCCCCCACCCCACAACCCAGCGATTTGCAAGGAGGTACTCGCGCCGCTATCCAGCAGTTTATCCGGCAGAGCCTACCTGCCGACAAAAGTCTGCGTCCGCTTACTATTCGCTTGCAAGAGTACCAGCTTACCGAAACCCTCGTGCCGGGCTCCACCGCGCAGGTAGAAGGTAAGGTGACTTTGGTCATGCACTTCGAATGGGAACGTAATGGCAAAACCATCCCTTTAACGGACTATCGTGGCTCGGCTAGGTACACACGGCCAGTCCAGCAGCGCATTGCTGCGGAGGCAGTATTGCGCCAGTCATTAGTAACGGGGCTAACTTATTTGAACACCTGGATCAACCAAGAGGCCCCACGTAGTAGCAAGTTAGCAACCAACCTTAAGCTAGCTTTCACGGACTACACGCAGAACACTGAAGAAGACACCATCTTTTACGACTCAGCACGGCCGCTCACGTGGGCTGATTTTCGGGGTGCTCCTCGTCCGGGTAAGGCGGCGGCAGTTGTCTATTCTAGCTTTGCCTACCAAGGCCTCCCAACTATTGAGCAGGGGCAAGTACACTTGAATCTCAACCTGAAAGTATTCGTTGTTCGAAGTTCTTCTTGGGTATCACCTACAGGGCGCGATGCGTACAACCTTAATCACGAACAGCGGCATTTCGATATTGTGAAGCTGGTAGTTGAACGCTTCAAACAGCACATAAAAAACGACCCGCTCATCAACGTTGATTATTACCAGGGTAATCTGCAGTACCAGTATTTGCAATCCTTTCGGGAAATGAACCGCTTGCAAGATCAGTATGATGCCGAAACCCAAGGCAGCCCAATGGCGCAGGAGCGCTGGAATCACTCTATTGATGAAGAACTGCGTGCTTATGGCGTAAAAGCCAAGTCGTAACGACCTAGCTTTTACGCCTCATAAACAACTTGCAATTACTTGCTCAATGAGGTGTGCCGACGTCGCTGTACCGGAGTGGTATGAGTGCGGCGCTTACCCGACCGTTTGAAGAATCGCCGGGAACGGTGTCGGCGAGAAGAACCTCGGTACTTCTTGTAGCTAGGGCGGTGTACGTATACCCGTCCTTTGGCTTTTGCCCGGGCATAGGGAGTACCGGGCCCAGCCAATAACGATTGTGGCACAAGCCACAGTAAGAGGCAAAATAATAGCAGAATCTTATGCATACTGAGAAAGATAGGATTCTCACCTTAGCGCAAAAGGTATACCCAACCCTGTGCTGTACCGATATATAGCTCTCAGATGCTACTTCTCTGCTCAATGTGCTTAGGCGACTTACGTGTCAAAAAATGTGTATACAATTAAAAAACAATGACTTATCATTGTCAAATCTTTGATAGAAGATATCAGCAGCAGATACACAACATCTTCTTTTTAGCGCCAATTAAGTTTTATAAACAAAAAATATAACTATTTCTAACACTACATACTTATCCTATATATTTTCAAAAAATATAAATTTATTTTTAGCAATTAAACTACTGAATTTCAATAATATATATAATTTATATTGTATAATATTTATAAAAGAGGGCAACCTTTTAATTAGGACAATTTTGTTTCCTGATCTCTCCTTTGTATTATTGTTATATGATGACTCTCCTACTAATCCTAGCAACGTCCTACTGGACTTACTGCAGCTTTTTCTCTGTGTTCGTGCTAGTTGCGCTTTATCTTGAGAAGAAGAAAATGGATCGTAGTGCAGAGGCTTCCAACTACCAAGAAGTATGGCATAGCCACGCTTCAGAGCTCACTAACCAAGAAGCGGCGTATGGTTTAGAGCCGGTGTACGTCCGTAAGTAGATACGCTACCATTTGGCAGGTCATTAATTACAAAAAAGCTGGCTGACCGGTTTTTGCACCACGCGTGCGGAGACCGGTCAGCTAGTTTTTAGAAGGTTCGTACGCAGCGCTTGAGATTCTAGTTTGTAAGTCAAACTGACCATCAATCGTACTTCAAATACTCTTCGCCTTTTTCGCACCGGCCGCTACGCGTTGTTGAGCAAGAAGCAACCTAGCTAGCTTAGTTTCTGAAAACTATCTGTTGGGGTCCGTAGTATTGGCATAACCTTCTTTCGCTTTAGAACTGATATTGCTATGCGTACCATTAAGCAACAGCACCAGGCCGTCAATGCTCCTATCGACAACTTGGTTACCTACCGTGCCTTGCCCACCCAATCGGTGGAACACCTGGATCCATTCCTATTTTTGAACCATCATGGTCCGCAACGGTATGCGCCCAACAACCGCGGCCTACCTTTCGGTCCGCACCCGCACCGAGGCTTCGAAACCGTGACATTCATCCTGGCCGGCGACATCATGCACCAAGATACCGGCGGCCATGAAAGCATCATTGAGGCTGGCGGTATCCAATGGATGACGGCTGGCAGCGGTCTAATTCACGCGGAAATATCGTCTCCCGCCTTCAAACGGACGGGTGGCGACTTAGAAATTCTTCAGCTTTGGGTCAACCTACCAGCTAAGGATAAGCTCACGGAGCCCCGGTATATTGGCTTGCAAACACCCGAAATACCAACCATCACACTCGACGATGGCCGCGTGCAAGTCCATGCGGTGTCGGGCGAATGGAACGGCACGAAAGGCGCTATTCAACCCTTGGCAGACGTTCAGCTAGCTACTATTGAGTTGCAAGCGGGTGGCAAGCTTGAGCTAACCATTCCAGCTAGCCACACTATTTTCTTTTACACCATTCGGGGTCAACTGCGGGTCAATGGGCAAGAAACCACGGCGCGCCGCCTCGTAGAATTCAACTACGATGGCGACGATTTGCACTTAGAAGCCCTTAGCGATGCCGTTGTCCTCCTAGGGCATGCTCAGCCCTTCAACGAACCGATTGTGGCGTACGGTCCCTTCGTAATGAATACATCCGAAGAGATCGAGCAGGCTTACAGTGAATATCGCGCTGGTAAATTTGGCACTTGGAAGGGATAAGCAGCTGCACCCGATGTGTATCCTAGGTCTTCTAAGATACACATTGGGTGTTATATCCATCTTTTAAGGCAATGATTTACGTGTGTACACCGATTAATGCCCAACCGACTTCCCAAGTAGGTTGATAACGATGACTCCCGCGACGATTAGCCCCATCCCCACTAGGGTGGCTGCGTCTGGTAATTGCTTATAGAGTACTACTCCAACCAACGTCACTAAGACAATACCAATCCCTGACCAGATAGCATAGGCAGTACCAACAGGGATAGTACGCAAGGCAATGCTGAGAAAGTAAAAGGCTGTACAATACCCTACAACGACCAGGATACTAGGCAACAGCTTCGTAAACCCATTAGAGGCTTTGAGCGCCGAAGTGGCAACAGTTTCCGCTACAATAGCGATGAGTAACATCAACCAGGTCTTCATAAGCAGTTCAAATTCTAAGTAAGCAACTGCTTCGACAGTGTCAGGTTTTGGATAAAGTAAAAGATAACAGTGTACACATGTACATCATTGCCTCTTTAAAAGGTTGTCACGTACTTATACTACGTAAGGCTCTTCTTTTACACCTAAGTATCTGCCCTGTTTAGCACTACTGTTCTGTTGCGGCAGTTACTACTACTCGGTTCAGGATAATAGCAAGAGCATAGCCATTTTCTATACTAACGGTCGCCATGCCCACTTCTCTATCGCTAACGCCGCACTTTGCACCAGTCACCCGCTCTGCCAAAGTAATTTTCCTTGATGTCAATGGCACCTTGCTCGATATGAGTAAGGTAAAAAAGGCTGTCATTAAGGCCTTCGGCAACAAGCAAGCCTTCGACCAATGGTTTTTGCTGTTGTTGCAGCATTCTTTGGTGGACACTGTTACAACTAACTATCATCCTTTCAATATAATCGGAGAGGCCGCACTGGATATGACTGCGGCTATGTTAGAAGAGAAGCCGCTCAAACTGAGCAAGAAGCAGGAAATTATAGCGCTTATGCAGCAGCTGGATGCCTACCCTGACGTACCAGCCGGCTTGGAGCACCTTTTACAGGCAGGCTATCGGCTCATTGCGCTCACCAATTCTCCTAAATCTGTGCTCGATCAGCAGCTACAGCATGCCGGTATCATCGGCTACTTTGAGCAAGGGTTAAGCATTGATAGCATTCAACGCTATAAGCCTCACCCTGAAACCTATCATACGGCAGCGCGGCAGGTAGGCGTTGCTCCTGAAGAAGCTATCATGATTGCTGCGCACGGCTGGGATGTGGCTGGCGCGTTGTGTGCCGGTCTGAAAGCCGGTTTTGTTGCCCGGCCCAACCAAACGCTCTATCCACTTGCTCCAGCACCAACCTACACCGGTAAGACCTTGTTGGAAGTAGCACAGCAAATTGCTTATTAGCCCGATACCAACAGGATCCTACCTAGGTGCCACTTACCGAATAGAGCCTTGCTACGACGTAGCAAGGCTCTATTCGGTAAGTGGCTTTAGCGGATGTAGATGTGCACCGAAGCGGGCTAGGTCGGCGTAACCAGCTGACTTGCTAAACTCAATCAGGCACCAGCGGCCCTACGCTGGACGCTCATACTTAGACGGCGGATACTGCGGATCTAGCTTGCGGAGCGTATCGCGGAGTTCATTGGCGACAAAGTACGCCTTGTACCAATTTTGGTCGGCGGGCACTAAGTGCCATGGGCAGGAGTCCGGGCTGCAATGCTTAAATACGTCTTCGTACACGTCGCGGTACTGGGGCCACTGTTTGGCTTTGTCTTCATCACCAGACTCGTACTTCCACTGCTTAGCAGGGTCGCTGACGCGCTCGGCAAGGCGCTTGCGCTGCGCATCTTCCGAAACGTGTAAGTAGAATTTCAACACGGTTGTGCCCGCATCCTGCAATAGCTTTTCAAAGGCGTTGATATGTGCAAATCGCCGCTTAGCCTCTTTGTCATCGATAATCCCCGTCACGCGCGTCACGAGTACATCTTCGTAGTGCGAGCGGTTGAATATCTGGATCATGCCGCGGCCAGGCGTCTGGGCGTGTACGCGCCACAAAAAGTCGTGCGCCAGTTCCTCCTTGGTGGGCTCTTTAAAGGAATGAACTGTGATGCCTTGCGGATTGAGGCCGCTGAACACTTTCCGAATTAGTCCATCCTTGCCACTGGCATCCATACCTTGTAGGACAATCAGCACGCTGCGGCGGTTTTCGGCATAGAGTCGTTTTTGCAGTTCGATCAACTCCTGCCGGATTCGCTCCATGTCGCGGACGGCTGCTTCTTTGTGGCAATCCTTCGGAGAACGAGTTGATACTTTGAGCAGATCGTAAGCGCTGGGCGTCTTCATATTATCTAGGATTCGGAAAGATGTACAATACGCAACAAGCCTCATCCATGGCTATTCTCGCCTAATTTTCTTGGGCGTAGTCAAACAGTTCTTGTTCGTTCTTGCTTGTGCAACCAACCCTTTTTCACTTTACCTTCTTTCCTCATGGCCGAAACCGACCTTTCCACTCCTGAACTCGCCGAAAAGATAGTACGCTCTGAAACTCGCATTTTTAAAGCTGTTTTTCCGAATACGACCAACCATTACGATACCCTTTTTGGTGGTACTACGCTGCTTATGATGGACGAAGTGGCATTCATCACCGCCACACGCTTTAGTCGGCTGAAAATGGTAACGGTCTCTTCCGAACGTGTCGATTTTACGCATCCTATTCCCGGCGGTACGCTCGTTGAGCTAATCGGCACAGTTGTAAGAGTCGGCAGCACCAGTCTGCAAGTGCGCGTGGAGCTATTTGTGGAGCAGATGTACTCGGAAGAGCGGGAGAAAGCCGTAGCAGGTCTGTTTACTTTCGTCGCTGTTGATCAGGACAAGAAGCCAGTAAGAATTCTTCCGTAGCAGAGCATCACCTAGGTTCAGATGGATGAACCGCCGTTTGAACCTAGGTAGCAATCTGGCTCGAGCAATGCGTCTGTGTTAGTGATGCCTATAGATAAAATATCATATTTGGGAGGACTTGTTGCTAACCATAGTTGAGCTTATCCGTAAGTTTTACGCTCTAAACTTGTTCGCAGATTAGCCTACTATCTTAACTTTATCTAATTTTAAACTCATTACATCCTACCCTCAACTCTACGTACCGTCTTACTAATAAGCTTCTACTCATCTGATAATTCTAGGATTAATATAATATTCATTTATATTAATTTTTGCTTATATTTGCTTACTCAAATCCATCTTAATACTGAAATTCTTCTACTCAGCAACTGCACGCCACGTTCTACATCCCTCCTACCTATCAAACAGTAACCCATCATCATGCTTCACACGGCCTTTGTTAACGACTCTTGTAGCCTCGGCCTGAAGCATGATGCTAGGTACCCGATTACCCGTTTGCCTGCCCCGCTCCCTTTTGCTCTGCCCTATTCAGTACCACCTATTTGGTTTACGCAACACCAATGGATCAGCATCGCCCATTCTCTGTCCCGGATGCTTCTCCGGCGGATGTGCGGCCGCCGCTGGGAGCTATTAAGCCGCCCTCGATGGCTTCGTTCGCTGGCGCTCCCACGTCTGGCCATTCCTTTGCTACTGTATCCGGTTCCCTGGCCGAGCAACTAGCGCGCAGCCAAGCAGCACTGGCTCAGGCGGAACAACGCAATACAGAACTACGCCGGGCGCTAGATGACGCTACCTATGCTGCTCAAACGGCTACCGCTCGCTTGGCTACGTTTGCCAGCTACTTGCCCGAAGGGTTGTTACTAGTCGACCCAAGGGGTACGGTGGCGCTGATTAATGATTATTGCTGCAACGCGTTTGGCTTGCCTCTCCCGGCTAGCAACTGGCTAGGGTATTCTATCCGCAACATAGCCAACTGGCTACAGGAGCAAACAGCCGACCCAACAGGCTTTCAACTAAATGTGCAGCAGCACTGGCAGAGTGGCCAACAGGTGCTGAACCAGGAGCTGCTCATGCTTGATGGCCGGACGCTGGCGTGGGACTACCTGCCAACTAGTGAAGCGGCGCAAGATGCGGTGGCTTCTATTGGCTTTTTGCTGCGCCTGCGCGACGTAACGGAGGTGCGACAGCAGCGCGAACAACAACAGCACGAGCGGACTTTCTACGAAACCGTTCTGAACCAACTGCCCGCAGAAGTATTTGCGACGGATGCGGCCACTCACTACACTTTTCTTAACGCACAGGCAGCGGCTTACCCAGGACTGCGGAAAGGATTCGCCGCAGATAAGTCGGCCCCTTACCTAGGTGATGTGCAACAGCAGCGCCAACGCTACTACGAGCAAGTAGCAACAACTGGCTTGCCCGTAAAATGGATCGAGCAATCGACCGATGCCGATGTCCCGCGCTACTTCATGCGGAGCTTGCAGCCCGTAAAGACCGAGGACGGGCGGCTACAGATGATCGTAGGGCATAGCGTAGACATCACCCTGCAGGAGGAAGCCCGGCAACGCCTACAGGAACAGGAGGCGTTCTACAATGCTATCCTAAACCATATGCCGGCTGATATTTCTGTGTTTGATGCTGCGCACCGCTATCGGTTCGTTAATAATCAAGCGGTTCGGGACCCAGATCTGCGTGAATGGCTCATTGGCAAAGATAATTTTCAGTACTTTCTGCGCCAGCAACGCAGCCGCACCATGGCTGAGCAACGGCACTTTCTCTTTGAAGAGGCTGTGCGCAATCGGCGGCAGATGAGTTGGGAAGAGACGGCGCCCCGCCCTGATGGTACGCTTAGCTACTGGCTATATTATTATTATCCCGTATTCGGAGCCGATGGCAGCTTAGACATGGTGATTAGCTACGGGGCTGATATCACGGCGCGGCGCCAAGCAGAAGACCGGATTCGCGCTAGCGAGCACCGCGTTCGGGCTCTGCTCACAGCACTGCCCGACACTATCCTAGTGACCAGCCGCATGGGCTTTGTGCACGATGCCAAGCTAGGTGACGACTCTCTACTCAGCCAGGCCGCCGACCAGCTGATCGGAAATCACCTAGCCGATGTGCTGCCTCCGTTGGCAGCGGAGCCCGTGCTAGCTAGCCTCACGGAGATGCTTCGGACCGGCCAACGCACCGACACCGCATTTGAGCTTGCCCAGCCAGATGGCGCACGGGTAGCGTACCAGGTGCGGTGTACCCCACTCGATTCGGAGGAAGCTCTACTCGTGCTAACGTCTCGTAAACTGCCCCCGTTACTTGGCAATACTGACCTAGCTTCGCGCATGCCGTAGTGGCAGAATTTTTTCTTACTGAAAAGCCCAAAAAAGTCCCTTGAGGAGTTACAAAAGGCTCTTTTTTGTGAAACCTGGTAGTAGCAAAGCAAGTAGAATGGGCGTCAGTTGACACCCTGTTTTACACGCTAAAATAACCTACTTACCATGGCTATTCAGAAGTATCAGGATTCGTTTTCCGACATGATGCCGGGAAGCTTCAGCTCCATGCTCGACCGCTTCTTCAGTGATTCGCTGGCCTCGCGCGGCCGCGTAGCTAGCTTCTCTCCGCAGGTAGATGCCTACGAGACCGAGAAGGGCTACGAAATTGAGGCCGCCTTACCAGGTCTGAAGCGCGAAGATATCAAGGTCGACTTCCACCAGGGCCGCTTGACCATTGCAGGGGAGCGACAGTTCCGCAACGAGCAAAATCAGCGGCGCTACCACGTGGTCGAAAGCTCGTATGGCTCTTTCAGCCGGTCCTTCCAGCTCCCCGACACGGTTGACCCTAGCAAGATTGAAGCATCATTTGAAGACGGCGTGTTGCACGTGACGGTGCCCAAAGACGAGAAGAAGACGATGCGTCATCAAATTCAGGTGCGAGGCAGCCAAAATAGCAGTAACCCAAGCGGGCAGCTTTCAGAACGCATGGGGCAGCAAGCGACTGATATTCCGGTGCAAAACGGTGCTACATCGAACAGCACAGATGCTAGCTCGCTCGACAGCAACCTGGCTCAGTCTAATGGCTCAGGCAGCGCTAGTACTGCGATGCACGGCTCCGGCGTGGGTGCATGAGCTAGCTTTTTCTTACGCAAACTCTCGTGCAAAAGGCACCCAAAACGGGTGCCTTTTGTTATGCATATACCCTTAAATACTCAATTTTTAAGCGTCAGTTTTGCGGCAAATTGCCCCTGTCATTATGACTACAATTTACATAATACGTGGGCAAATTTACCGACAATATGACGCAATACTATGCAAGAAAGACGGGTTTTAAGGTTGGTACGTCGTTTGATTTTAAGTACTTACCAATCACAAGAGAGACGAAAGCCATGAAGTTGATAAGCCAAGAATTCATCCGCAACATTGCCCCGCAACTCGACCTGCTCAACACGTTGGGTGGTGGTACAGCTCAGGCTATGCTGCGTGTCGATAAGCGCGACAAAGGCGTAGTGGTACGCGTGGCCGTTCCTTCGGTTAGTCCCGAGAACTTCCACGTGGTACTCAACAATAACCGCCTAACCGTATACTGCGAGTACCGTCATCAGCCCGGCGACCAGCTAGCTGCTCCGCTGTTTGCGCAGACCATTGACCTGCCCGCTAACCTCGACCTAGCTCGCATCGATGCGATACACGAGGAGAATGAATTGCGCGTACGTATTCCGTACACGAACCCTGCTAACCAGCAGCGTGAAATCGAAATCAAGCAGCGCTAAGCTGCTCCTATTTATATATATAACGCCGGGACCGACCGGCCCCCTTGTCTCACCACAGCCACTGCCCGCGCAGTGGCTTTTTTGTTTTTGGCCAGTCTAGCCGAACAGCGGAATGAGCAGGAAAAAGCCCATGAGCAGCGACAGATAAAACCATCCCATTACCTGCCCACGGTAGCGGCGGGGTAGGCGGTTGCTAAGCACCAGCACGGCCACGACCACTAGTAGCAAATGCAGAAGTAAAAACACAACCGTTTTCACCCAGTTGCTGACAATCGTGTTTTCTGGCTGCATTTGGTCGGGCATACCTAGGCCCGACGTAGCGAAGCGCAGTAAATAATATGCCACCGTTTCGAAGACGCAGAACAGCAAAAAGCCCACTACCAACGATGCGCCGCTCGACTTTTGTGCTACATCAGCCATTTGGTGGAATGGTAAGAGTATGAAATAGAGAAAGGTAAACTCATGAAAGTTGTAGCGAGAAGCGGGCAAGCAAACGGCTAGGCACTGTTGTTACTTCGCTACTTACTTCTTGGACACTTCCTCCGAGCGGGTGCGGATATACAGTTCTTCCACTTTGGCGCGTGCCCACGGCGTACGGCGCAAGAACGTCAGGCTAGATTTGATGCTGGGATCTACGGCGAAGCAATTAATGCGAATACGCTGATCTAGTTCGGCCCAACCATAGTGGGCTACTAGGTACTCTACTATCTGTGCTAGGGTCACGCCGTGTAGCTCACGGATAAGCCGGCCAGACTCGTCGCGAGCATCAGATAAATGGGGAGAAGTAGCCATACAGACGAAGGTTTTGCGAAAACAAAGGTCATAAAAAGCACCTAGGTATCCGGACTTTGCTCTATTTTCTAGAATAATACGACAAGTCTTGGTTTGTGATAGACACCAGAGCCCAGCGGTAGTACGTTATATTTGGGATGGTAAAGCTGATGAACCAACCTCGCCGCCCCGTTTCTCGCCAACGCCCTAACACACCGCGCCGTTTGCTTCCGCTCGCCCTAGGGGTGTTGCTGTTGGCGGGCTTGACTTACTATGCTCGTCACTGGCGGCAGTTCAACCGCTACATGCGCCGTACCTATGCGAGCCTGACGAGCAGCCGCCTCACTGGCCATGAAAAAAGTCCTTTACTGCCGGGCTATTCCGTGCATGGCATTGATGTGTCGGCCTACCAAGGCACCATCGACTGGAAACTGGTAGCTAGCCACCAGGTGCAGTTTGCCTTCATCAAAGCCACCGAAGGCGTTACGCTCCGCGACCCCCGCTTTCAGCGTAATTGGCGCAATGCGCACGCCGCAGGTATTGTGCGGGGTGCTTACCATTACTTTCAGCCCAACTACAATGCCGCCAAGCAGGCTAGCTTGTTTGCCCGTACCGTACCGCTTATCCCCGGCGATCTGCCCCCGGTACTGGATGTAGAAGCGCCTGAGTTCCACGATGTAGCTCAGTTGCGCCGAAACGTAGCCACTTGGCTTCGTCTGATGGAGCGGCACTATGGCGTACGTCCCATCCTATACTCCAACTACAGCTTTTACCAACGGCACCTAGCCGGACACTTCGACAACTATCCGTTGTGGCTGGCGCACTACGAAGTAGCTAGCCCCACGTTACCCAAGGAGAAGTGGATCATCTGGCAACACAGCGACGAGTCGTATGTGCCAGGCATTCGGGGAGCCGTTGATTTCAACGTATTCCAGGGTAATTTTCAGAATCTTCTTTCCTTACGCATCCCGGCTAAGGCAGCGACTCCGCGCAATTAACGCGCCTTGCTGCCCTTTTAGCCTTTTTCGCGCCGACTAGCTCTTGCCCTAAATGACCTTTTTTGCTTCCTTGCGCTACCTCCTTCTACTCGGGGCGTTCTTGTTTGCCAGCTGTGGAGGTGGCCGCCAGGCTTTCACGCAATCGGGCCAAGCCTCTTACTACGCCGACAAGTTTAAGGGGCGAAAGACAGCTAGCGGTGCCCGCTACCGCCCCAGCAAACGCACGGCTGCACATAACACGCTACCCTTCGGGACTATTGTACGCGTGACCAATCCGCGTAACCACCGCTCCGTTAAAGTGAAGATAACGGACCGCGGTCCGCACGCGAAGGGCCGTATTATCGACCTCTCGCGTAAGGCTGCCCGCAAGATTGGCTTGGTTCAAGCTGGCGTTGCGCCCGTGCAGCTGAAAGTAGTACACGCTGTGCACGGCAGCAATTAGCCACACCTTTTACCCTCAAAGCCAACGCACGGCTTTTCTCCCTAGCTTTTGGCTATCAACTAATCTCCCCATGCGTATTCGAAAAAAAGTAAAATGGACCCAACCGAGCACAGCTAGCCGCTTTGTTGCGCTCGGCTTGTTTGTGAAGGCCGCAGAGGCCCAAGGCTGGACCGAACCCGAAATCCAGTTTGTGATGGATGAAGTCGTTGAGGCGAAAGACGACGCAGAAGCCAACCTGATTTTGCAGGATTACACCCAGCACTAGTAGTCATACGACCGATGCCCTGCCCGAGCATGGCTAGCTTCTCCACGGCCTCGACAAGGGAAGGTTCCGCAACGAACCAACACAGAGCCCTCCCACGCGCATCGACCTAGGTTGACGCGCGTGGGAGGGCTCTGTGTTGGTTAGCTAGACGGCTTACTTCTTCTTTTTTGACTTGCCTTTCGCTGGCTCCTTGCTAGCCATCAGCAAGCTATCCTGTTCTGCTTTCATAGCTGCCGTGGTGAGCCGGCCGCTCAGGGAAAGCATGTCGCCCTCCTGCATCGTGACGGTGGAACCATTGGCCATTGTCACAGCGCCGGCGGGGCTGATCTTGGTGCCGTTGGTGAGCGTCATTTCTTGTGTCAACGAGCTGGTGAGGCCCTGCTGCGTCACTAGCACTTTACCTTCTTTTACTGTTACACCATCCTTCATGGTAGCCCCATTGCTCACCATGCGCAGCTTGGGGGCAGCGGGTTTGCGGGGTGCTACTTTGGTTTGGGCGTGGGCTGTAGCGGTGATGCTACCAAGGAGCAGCAGCAAGCAAGAGGTGCGTACTAAAGGGTTTTTCATAAGAGAACGGTTGGGTGGAATATGTATCTGTAACGAAGCAAGTAGTGAGTACAGTGCGTGCTACCTAGGTTCCTACAAGCCAGCAACTCCCGTTACTGAGCTTACGTTAAAATAGCTCTCCCTTCAGGGCGTCACCGTAAACTTTTCTGCTACTATGAGCGACAAACAACCATCTGACAACATTTACGCCGAATTCAAAGAACAAGTGAATATGACGGCCGCTGAGCTAGAGAAATGGCTTAAAACGGAGGAGTCTAGCTCGGTAGGGCAAGACAGCGGCGACGGCACCAGCATCGGTCACAAGTCGGGAGAACAGATCATCGAGATTCTGCGCAAAAAGAAAGCAGACATTACAGATGCCGATGAGCAGCATATGCACAAAGTGCATTCTTATATTAGCCGACACCTAGCGCAAGGCCCCGCGCACGACGTGGAGCATTCGCGGTGGCGCTATTCTCTTATGAACTGGGGGCATGACCCACTGAAAAAGTGACTGCGCTAATTTGGCTGTAGTGACCTAGGTAGACGGATGGTAGCTTTGCCACCCCTATCTAGGTCAGCATCTAGGCTCATCATCAAACCAACTCCCATCAGCCGGTGGATTACAAAGATTATTACAAGATACTGGGGCTGGATAAGTCAGCCACCAAAGACCAGATCAAGAAGGCGTACCGCAAACTAGCGCGCGAGTACCACCCCGATGTGAACCCCAACAACCCGGAGGCTGAACAGAAATTTAAGGAGGTAAACGAAGCGCACGAAGTTCTCAGTGACGACGAGAAACGGCAGAAATACGATCAGCTAGGTGCCGATTGGCAACGCTATCAACAAGCGGGTGGGCCCGGTCGTGGCCAGAGTACTGGCGGCTTCGATTGGTCGCAGTATGCTCAGGGCGGAGCAGGTGGCTTCGGCGGTTTTGGTGGCGATGCGGGCGGCTTCGAAGGAGCTGATTTTTCTGATTTCTTCAGTTCTATCTTTGGGGGTATGGGCGGTGGCCGCGCCAGTGGTGGCACTCGCCCTGGCGCCGGACAAGACTACCAAGCCGAGCTAGAGCTTACCCTAGAAGAAGCGTACAAAGGTGGCCCGCGCACTATCACGGTGAACAGCAAAAATCTGCGCCTAACTGTACAGCCCGGAGTAGAAGACGGTCAGACAATTCGCTTGCGCGACCAAGGTGCTCCAGGACGCAACGGGGGCCCCAACGGCTCTTTGTATATCACGTTCCGCATCTTACCCGACCCGCGCTACACGCGCACCGACCACGACCTGACCATGGAAGTGCCCGTGAGCATTTACAAAGCCCTACTCGGCGGCGAGCAGATCGTAGACACGTTATCTGGTCCCGTCAAGATCAAAATTAAGCCTGAAACCCAGAACGGTACGCGGCTCCGGCTGCGCGGCAAAGGGTTTCCCGTCTACAAACAGGCGGGCCAGTTTGGCGATTTATACCTGCGCCTAACGCTGACACTCCCCCAGAATCTTAGCAATCAGGAAAAAGAGTTGGTACAACAACTAGCCGCTCTCCGCGGCGAATAGCTCGTTTCGCTTCCCAATCCAGAAGCTTACCTCAGCACTATCTGCTATGGAAACGCACATCATCACAATCAGCTACCACGACTGCGCGGCTACCTATGGCCTAAGTGAGCAAGATCTGCGGGAGTTTGTGGACCTAGGTCTGCTGCGCGCCGCAGAAGTCCCCGATTCCATTCGCGACGAGCCCGAACACCTCGCGCGGCTAGCCCGCTTACACCACGACCTAGGCATCAACAAAGAAGGAATCGATATTATCCTAGCCATGCGCCGCCGGCTGCTGCACCTGCAGCAAGCCTTAGCCTTACAAACTGCCCGCGCGACCCAGCTGGAGCGGCACTTACGCAGCTCCGGTCCTACCCTAGAAGCCGACGATTGGCTGTTTTGAGCTACCAACCTTCACAGTTGCACTACTACGCATTCATGAGCTGGAAAGCCGCTAGCCCTCGAAAGCTAGGTGTAACTAGTTCGCCTATACCCAGTCGGCTGCCAGTGCCAGCAACGTGCCCACTAGCGTAGCGGCTAGCTTGGGCAGATTGAGGCGGTGTTCGGGGCTAGTTTCGAAGAGGATAGTGGTAGATACATGTAGGAAGTTACCTGCTACCAACCCCAGCAAAGCGGCGTACCAGCCACCTTGTAGCAACTCACTCAGCACAACGTAGTTACTTACCACGATTCCGAACGGAGCTGCTAACGCAAACAGTATTAAGTAGGGCAAAGCCCGATTGAAGCTCCCTAAACGCAAGAGCAAGGCAGCCATCAGGGCGAAAGCCGCCGGAATGTGGTGCAACGCAATGCCCGTCAGGATGGCATAGAAGTTCTGCGTTGTTGACGTGTTGAGTGCGGGCGTGCGCACCAAAATACTTCCTTCCAGAAAGGAATGGATTACCAGCGAAAACAGTAAAAAAAACGGGACGCGGCCAGCATGGCTGGTATGGTGATGAATGTGCCCATGCTCAACACCTTGCGAAAATACTTCTAGCAGTAGTTGCCCAAAGAAGCCCGCCAAGATGAAGTACCCGATCCGGTGGCCTTGGCGAGGTGAAAGCACCAGCGCTTCAGGCAGAAGGTGGATAATGGTAAGCGTAAAAAGATAAGCGCCGCTAAAGGCTAGCAGCGGCTTCATCCATGTAGTACGCGCTGTTGGCATTAACCGAGTTAGCAAACCAGCCCCTAACACGGTGCAGAACAACAGCAAAACGGCAAACCACATGTACTTAACTATTAAAAAGGATATTAGCCGGGTTAGCTCCCAGCAAAAACACAGACCATTACTTAATCTGCTTTCATGCAACAATGTTACAAAAAAGAAGACTTAAGTAATGGTCTGCGCTCTACAAGGAGTCAGGGGCGGCAGTAGCGGTGGCTTTATAGTCGGGGTTCCGCTCCAGTTCCATTTCGCATACCGGGCATTTGCCTGGCTTGTTGCTGGCACTTCCCTCGCAGCCCATGGGGCATCGGTACGCAGCAACTTGGCTGACCGGCGCTTGGGCCGCGGGAGTAGTGGCTTGGTCGGTTGTAGCCGCAGGCTTTGAGTCGCAGCTCACGAGTCCAGTAGCCATTGCTATCATCAGCCCGACAAAAGCTAGCTTTTTCGTACGCACTAACATTCTTGGTTTAGCGCTGCACCTCGTGGCCGCCCTTGGTCGTATCTTCTTGGCTAGGCTTGGCTTTTACCTGGCTCGCGTTCGTTTTGTCTTTGGTGCGCATTACTTCTTCGGCGTTAGCAGAAGTAGCTTGCTCAGCCGAAGGCTTAGCGCGGCGGTCGAGTGTAGCATGTGAGCTAATTGGCTCAGCAATAGCACCGCCTTTAGCTTGGTTCGGATCAGCCTCTGCGTCGAAGTCTTCTTCTGGGCGAGTACCGGGCGCAATCATGTCAACCGACACTTTTTTATCGGGGCGCCAATCGGAAGGTTCGCTGCTGCACGCGTTCAGTGCCAAAGTAGCAAGAGCCAATCCTGAAAGCAGAAGGTTCTTAGTCATTAGTGAAATTCATTGAATGGTTAAGTTATTCAGAAATTGACAGTTAACTAGCGAATGGTGACTCACCTAACGCAGTAGGTTCTTATCGTGTAGCCATTCAACTAGTTAAAGATACCGCCTAGCAAAGCTGAAAGTTACGCTGCCGGAGCACTCGAAGCTACTGGAGCTACCGGCAACAAGTTTTTACGGCGCAACATCGAGTCAAACAGCTTTATATCATTGGGTGAGTTGAAGATGCGAATCGGTAGGTGCAAAAATACAGGCACGTCGAACGTCGTAGCAATCCAACGGCGCCATCCGGCTAGGTCAGCCGGAGCTTCTCCCTGCTTCAGGTAAAGAACAAACGCATCGGGCTCACGCACTGCACGCCCAATCATGTCCCAGCTTAGGTTCATGCCTTCGCGCTCATTGCGGCGAAGTAAGATCTGACGCTGGTCTATTTCGTAGCTCAACCGTTCGAATAGCGGTTTGCTCTGTTCCATTTGTGTTACGCCTGTCACCTGTGCCGAGCGTAGCAGCACGAACAGTAGTACCAGCACAAGCGCGAGCAGGACCCACCACCAGGAATGCCAGATAAGGGCAGGAGCTAACCCAATGGCCAATGGAATAAGGGCATACCACCATTCTTTCCGCCACACCTGGGCCATGGCCATGCGGGTGTAGGTATTGGTATCGAGTTGATTTTTTTTGGTGCGAATAGCGAGCGGCGAAGGACCTTGCGCCTGGCGGAATCCGCGCTGGTTAGTAGGGGGTTGCATCATAAGATGATGTGCTGATTTCTGCGTGTGCTGGTTTGCTGATGGGATGATGAACTAAGGGAAGATGCTAGGCATGCGTACTTCTTATTTATGGGAAGCAACACCCAACTGATCCGCACTTCGACCACTCAACACATTTAAAAGGCTTTTAAGCTTAAATCCATGATACCGGCCGAGTGCGTGAGCGCCCCAACCGAGATGTAGTCTACGCCGCTGGCAGCTACCGCGGCAATAGTTTGCTCCGTAATACCGCCTGATGCTTCCGTAGGATAGCGCCCGTCAATAAGCGTTACGGCTTCGTGCATCAACTCAGGTGACATATTATCGAGCATAATTCGGTCGACACTACCCGTGTCAAGCACTTGCTGTACTTCGGCTAGCGTACGGGTCTCAATAACGATTGGCAACTGGCGGCCCGTGCGGGCTAGGTACGCTTGGGTAGCCTCAATAGCCGCGCGAATACCACCGGCGTAGTCCACGTGGTTATCCTTGAGCATGATCATATCGAACAACCCGTAGCGGTGGTTTACGCCGCCGCCGATGAGCACAGCCCACTTCTCGCACACCCGAAAGTTGGGGGTAGTTTTGCGCGTATCGAGCAGTTTGGCTTTTGTGCCCGCAATCAAGCTAGTCAGGTAAGCGGTATGCGTGGCGATGCCGCTCATCCGTTGCATGCAATTAAGCACCAAACGCTCGGCCGTCAGAATGCTGCGGGCAGGACCTTCAACGGTGAAGGCAATATCACCGTGCTTTACGGGTGCGCCATCGGCGAGCCGCAGTTCTATGGCTAAGCTAGCATCTGCCTCCCGAAAGATCAATTGGGCTAGCTCTACGCCCGCCAGCATGCCTTCGCCCTTAACCAAAAGCTTAGCGCGGTTGCGCGCTTCAGCCGGAATGGCTGCCAGGGATGAATGGTCACCATCTCCTACATCTTCGGCCAGAGCCGTATGGATGAAAGTAGAAATAGCTTCTGGTGTAAGATAAGAGGTGTTTTGCACGGTGCAAAAATAGAAAAAGGCCCTGACTTACGCCGGGGCCTTTTTCTATAATGTGAGCCGAGAAGAGCTACCGAGAAAATCGCAGCCAATCTTCTGGCAAATGTCATGTAATCAATCTATTAGACGCATCTCTAGAATTACTCTTCACCTTTGGTGAAGTCAATGGCATCGACAACTAATGTCCCGTGATCTTGTTTCATCTTCACGTACACGTCGTAAACGCCATTTTTGCTCTTGTATTTACCCACACCTAACTTGGTTCCTTCCGGACCATTTAGATAATGATTAAAGTCGAAAGAGGCCTGTGGATTCTTAGAAAAAAAGTCTTTCATCACGAATTCAGCTTGCGTGGCGCTGTAGCTTTGCTTATCGCCATTGAAGCCTAACTCGACGGAGGAACCAAAATATTGAGCCAAATCTTTGGACGAACCGCTACGAATAGCGCCGCCAACGGCTACAAATGCCTCGCCTTGGGCCTGCACCACTACAGACAGCAGCATCAACCACGCTAAAACGAGGGTTTGTAAAAAAGTAGGTTTCATACTAGAGTAAAGATTGCGTCATATCATTTGCTAAAATTATGCCAACTACTCTTTATAAAAAAAGGTTACCACGCAATTTATTCTACTTTAAGTTATAATAAACGTAATTGGGCTGAATGCAGTCATTACAGGCTTTGCGCCTATCTTTGCGACCATGAACAAACAGGTATTGCTGGTAATTTTGGATGGCTGGGGCCTCGGACAGAACCAGGAAATTTCAGCTATTGCGCACGCTAAAACGCCTTTTTTCGATTCGCTTCTTCAGCGGTTCCCTAACAGCAGACTACAGGCCTCGGGGGAGGCGGTAGGCTTGCCAGAAGGTCAGATGGGCAACTCCGAAGTTGGTCACATGAACATTGGAGCTGGCCGGGTAGTATATCAAGACCTGGTGCGCATTAATAAAGCGATTCGGGAACGGAAGCTAGGTACGATACCGGCGCTGACGAAAGCCTTTGAATATGCCAAGGCCAACGGCAAAACGCTACACCTAATGGGTTTGCTCTCCGATGGCGGCGTGCACTCTCACATTGACCATCTGAAAGCCTTGTGCACCCTAGCGCACGACGCCGAGGTGCATAAAGTGTTTATTCACGCTTTCACCGATGGCCGTGATACCGACCCAAAAGGTGGAGTGGGGTATGTAAACGACCTAGAGAAGCACTTGGAGCGCAACGGGGGAAAGATTGCCTCTATTGTAGGACGCTATTACGCCATGGACCGCGACAACCGCTGGGAACGGGTGAAAGTAGCGTACGACTTGCTGGTGAACGGTAAAGGCACTCCTTCGCAGAACCTGATCCAGTCGATGCTCGACTCCTATAGAGAAGGAGTAACCGACGAGTTCATGCAACCCATTGTGAAGGTGGGTGCTGATGGCCTGCCATTAGCTACCATCCAGGAAGGCGACGTGGTTCTTTGCTTTAATTTCCGCACCGACCGGGGCCGGGAGATTACGCAGGCACTCACGCAGCAGGATTTTCATGCCTTCCAAATGCATCGCCTGAACCTGCAGTACCTGACCATGACCAACTACGACGCTACTTTTTCAGGCGTCACCCCTATTTTCGATAAAGACAATCTCGGAAATACCTTGGGCGAAGTGTTAGCAGCCAACCATAAGACGCAGATTCGCATTGCCGAAACCGAAAAATATCCACACGTAACGTTCTTCTTCTCGGGTGGCCGTGAGAACGAGTTTGAAGGTGAAAAACGCCTCCTTCGTGCCTCACCCAAAGTGGCTACTTACGACCTCCAACCCGAGATGAGCGCTTATGAATTGCGCGATGCCTTGGTGCCGGAGCTACAGCAAAAATCTGCTGACTTCGTAGTGCTGAACTTCGCTAACCCCGACATGGTGGGTCACACGGGCATATTCGATGCGGTGGTAAAGGCCGTAGAAACAACCGACGCATGTGCCAAGGATGTAGTAGAAACTGCTCTTGCCAGCAACTACGCCTGCATCGTTATTGCGGACCACGGCAACGCCGACGTGATGATCAATCCGGATGGCTCGCCTAACACGGCCCACTCTACCAACTTGGTACCCTGCATTCTGGCTGATAACGATTACCGAGGCACATTAGCCGACGGCAAGCTAGGTGACATCGCCCCGACTGTGCTAGCCTTGATGGGTATTCCACAGCCCGCCGAGATGAACGGTCAGTCGCTGCTACAGCCGGCTCCTCAAACGCAATCGGCTAATGCGTAGTAGGTGGCTGCTAGGTCTGTTGGTACTTGTTGGTACCTCCTGCGACTTTAGCGGAGGGAACAGCCAGGCAGCCCCGGCGCGCAAACCGCTGTACTACGACCTAAGAGGCTTCTTAGACACACAAGCTTCACTACTGAATCGGCGCAATCCGGCCGTAGTGAAGCTTGTGCGGCTTCGGGACGGGCACGAAGAAACTGCCCAAGTTCCTCATACTGATTGGGCCAAGGAGTTGCAACTCTTCTACCAGGCCGATATCAATAAGGCAGCTTTACGAGGCGCCTACACCATTGAGCCGATAGTACCCAATGCAGAAGGTTTGCAGCAGCAAACGTATCGGCGTAAGCCAGGCATCGAAAATGCCGTAGAGCGCTTGACTGTCCTTTCTGACGCGAAAGGTATGCGTGAGGTACATGCTACACTAAGTCAGGATAACGCGCTGTTCTTCTCACGCAAGGAGCTACAGCTTCGAGCTAGCAATGGTGTACTGCGTGATTATCAAGTGAACGGAGTGCAGAAGCTAATTCTGTTTGACACCCTGCGCTACTCGGCGGTCGTGCGGGTAAGATAACGATGCAACTCCCCTTGTAGCGCGAAGCTCCTGCTTCGCGCTGTGTTGAACGATATTCGTTGCAACAACCTAGGTTATGCAAACGCGACGTTCAACGCGGCGCGAAGCAGGAGCTTCGCGCTACACCCTAGCTTTCCTGCCCCATCAACGTAGCTACTACCCAACGTCGGCCGCCGTGGTTGCGGTGCTCACCTAGGTACACGCCCTGCCACGTACCCAGTGCCAGCTGCCCATTGGTGATGGGAATAGTAACGG
This sequence comes from Hymenobacter sp. GOD-10R, assembly GCF_035609205.1. Taxonomy (NCBI): domain Bacteria; kingdom Pseudomonadati; phylum Bacteroidota; class Cytophagia; order Cytophagales; family Hymenobacteraceae; genus Hymenobacter; species Hymenobacter sp. GOD-10R. The sequence goes on along the minus strand of NZ_CP141184.1, from coordinate 121,022 downwards.
AAGTGCCTAACATTGCCGCTTTTAGGTGCGCGGGCATATCATCGGAGCCTTCCGTATTGTGGCGGAAGTACGGGGCCTTTTCGGGAGCCGTGCGGTTGAAGAACTCCTCGAAATCGTGGCGCACCGTGGGATCAGCATTCTCATTGATGCTGAGACTTGCCGACGTGTGCTGAATAAAGAAGTGCGCCGTACCGACCTTGATCTGCTCTAGCTCTGGCAACTCTGCGCTAAGCAAATCGGTGATAAGGTGAAAGCCGCGGCGCACCGCTGGTAAGCGCAATCTTTTCTGAAGCCAAATCATAAAGGAACGGAGTAAGTGAGTAGCGGCGCAAAAGGATCAAGCCCCCTTTACGCCGCTACTCACTTACTCCGTTATCCTGTTAGGGGTTTACTCGCTCGTAAGCACCTAGGTCAGGGTTCCGCGGATCGCGCTGATGATTGAGCAAGTCGCGCGCAATGAATGGATCGTACCGCGGGCGGTTACTGGCGGGTGAAAGTGTGTCGAGGCTGAAGTCTAGCTTGTCGTACGCGGGTTTTTGGCTATCAGAAGCCCGCTTGAAGTTCGGCACTACGTTCGGCACGTTCAGGTAATCAGAGCGACCTAGGCCAGGCTTATTGGGGGCTTCTGTCGATCCTTGGTAGGCGGTAGTGCGCAGCAGGCTATTGCGCACATCTATGTTGCCCCGATAACTGTCGCTGTTTTGAAAATTCAGCTCTTCTTTGCCTGCGCCCGAGTTGATTCCCCAAATGATGGAATTCGTAATGCTGATGCTCGTGGGAATCGGACCGGTTACCCGCTTTACGGCAGGCGCATTGGTAAAATCAAGCGAGGCTTTTTCGCGCTTAAACTGCGGCGTGTAATTCGCTATGGTGCAGAAGTTAAGGTTGTACTGACCGCCACCAATAGCCCGGATGGCGTACTCACCGCAGTTGGTTAGTACCGTATTAACCAAGTCGAAGTCGCCACCGATACCAAAGATGCCAGCGCCATCGAAGCCTTGTCCACCACTTGCAAACGACAAAGCAGCCGCGGAAATATTCTTGATAACGGTGTTCTGAACCGTCACTTTGGGGTGGGTTTTATTGCCTGGGTTGTAGATCAACAGTCCAAAGTTCGCATTCTTGATTTCGGCGTAGCGGATACTGTTGTTGCGGCTACTAGTTGAATCAAACTGAATACCACGCCATTGCCCGGGAATATCGTTGTAATACGCCTCCCGCCGGTCGCCGGCAAAGCGTACGATGTTGGCATCGTCGGCTTTCACCTCGTTGTTCCCCGGATTGAAGCTAGGGTTGACTACTAAGCTGCCTTGCACCACGAGCGCTGCACCCGCGTGGAAATACACTTTAGTTCCAGCCTCAATCCTGAGCGTGCAACCTGGCCGAACACCCACGGCACCTAGGACCACGTGCGGCTTATCACTGCGCCACACGCTATTACACGCCACGTATTCTTGATCGGCGTGGAAGTAAGCGTTCTGTCCATAGGCAAGCAGCTTGACGTTCTGATCGTTGCCGTTGGTGCGAAAGCGCAACTGGTCTTCTACCACGAAAGGCTTATTTTCCTGACCGGGTGTAATGGTCGTACGCACCAGCACCAGCAGGCTATCCTTCCCGCGAATCTCCACATTCTGCACCGCCGTGCCTTGCTGGCCGCTAACGATGAGTGCGTACGGCGAGTTGGTCGGCTTCCCTAGGCCAATCTGCTCCACTTTCACCGCGCGGCTATTGCGGTTATATACCCACAAACGCTTTGTCACGGAGCCTGTCTGCACGAATACCGTGTCGAAGAACATGGTATCGGCCGAGAACTCTAGCTTGGCACTACTGTCTTTGGTAAGCACATCTTCCTTTGGTTCGCAACCGGGAAGTAAGCAAAGCGCGCAAGCAAATAGAAATAGAATGGGTAAAACGTAGCGCATAAACGACATGTAATTGAGCCAGTTAGCAACCTAGACACAACAAAGCGAAGTGAAGCGCCTTGTCACCGTTGAACGTTTCGTTTTGACGATAATTGCTCAACAACATCAAGGCGCTTCACTCCGCTCTAGCTGAGGTTAGTTCGCAGAATGTTCTGTAAGTAACGTTTACACGACACCTTCCTTCAAACGCTCGGCGCTTTCGGCGATGCGGAGTTGCTCCACGAAATCGTCGATGTTGCCGTCCATCACGTTGGCTAGGTTATAAACGGTCAGACCAATGCGATGGTCCGTTACCCGACCTTGGGGATAGTTGTAGGTGCGGATTTTATCCGAACGGTCGCCGCCGCCGATCATGCTCTTGCGCTGCGCGCCTTCAGCTTCGTTTTTCTTGGCTAGCTCAATTTCGTAGATACGTGAGCGGAGCACTTGCAGCGCCTTGTCAAAGTTCTTGAGCTGCGATTTCTGGTCCTGGCACTGCGCCACAAGGCCCGTTGGGATGTGCGTGAGGCGCACGGCCGAATACGTCGTGTTTACGGACTGACCACCAGGGCCCGACGACATGAACAGATCCTTACGGATGTCGTTCATATCCAATTGTATGTCTAGCTCTTCTGCCTCTGGCATTACCACGATAGAGGCTACCGAGGTATGAATACGGCCTTGGGTTTCAGTTGCTGGCACGCGCTGTACGCGGTGCACACCCGACTCAAACTTAAGTTTACCATACACGTCCTCCCCCTTCAGCGACAACACAATTTCCTTGTAGCCGCCTGAGGTGCCCTCCGTTGCATCAATCAGATCCATGCGCAGGCCGTGCTTTTCAGCGTAGCGCATATACATGCGCTGCAAGTCGCCGGCAAAAATAGCAGCCTCGTCGCCACCGGCCCCAGCCCGGATTTCCATGATTACATCCTTAGAATCGTTGGGGTCTTTCGGGATCAGCAGGTCTTTGATAACGGCTTCCAAACGCTCTTGCTCGGGCACCAACTCGTCGAGCTCGGCCTTTGCCATCTCGCGGAAGTCTTCGTCTTTTTCCGTCGCAATGACTTCGCGAGCACCCTCGATGTTGGAGAGTACCTGTTGATAATTGCGATACTCGGTTACGATCTTGCCGAGGTCTTTGTATTCTTTATTGAGGGCCTTATAGCGCTTCATGTCACTCATCGCCTCGGGCTGCATGAGCTGTTCGTTTACATCTTCGTAGCGCTGGCGAATGGCCTCCAGTTTATCTAGCATAGTGCCTTCAGAGAATTGTATTTAGTATGCAAAGGTACAGAATATAACACGACTGCCATGGGCTCTCGTTCCCGTTAGTTCGTTGGTTTTCTGCCCTTGGAGTACCGGATTTGTTCAAAAATGCCCTAATATGGCGCCGCAATCTGGCCCACCCCGCCTGGAAGCACCTAAACACGCTTCCGCTGCTTTTCACATAGTTCACCAACCGCGTTTGTATGCAGGTTTTAAAATTTGGGGGCACATCGGTTGCCAACGCAGAGAATATCAATAAAGTAGTACAGGTAGTAGAAGCCGCAACTCAGAAAGACACCACCGTCGTTGTAGTTTCCGCCCTAGGTGGTATTACGGATGCCCTGATTGAAGCCGGCACCCTAGCTGCCGCCGGGCAAGAATCTTACAAAGAAAAACTCCGCCTTATCGAGGAACGCCACCTCGAAACAGTGAAAGCGCTGATTCCGGTAGCTAATCAAAGCGCCGCGCTCAGTTTGGTCAAGAAGAAGTGCAACGAGCTGGAAGGCATCTGCGACGGCGTGTTTCTGCTGGGCGAGCTTTCTACCCGTACCCTCGACCGCATCATGAGCTTCGGCGAATACGTGTCGTCGTCGCTAGTGGCAGCTCGCTTGCAAGCCCTTGGCATTGCGCATCAATGGAAGAACAGCTGCGAGCTGATTCGCACCAACAGCCGCTTTGGTTTTGCGGAGGTCGACCTAGCTACTACCTACGCCCAAATTGCCGATTACGTAGCCACCACGGCACAACCGTTGTACGTTGTGCCTGGTTTTATTGCTTCCGACGGCGCAGGCACTACCACGACCCTAGGTCGGGGCGGCTCCGACTACAGCGCGGCCCTGTTTGCGGCGGCGCTGAATGCTAGCTCCCTGGAAATCTGGACGGACGTCAGCGGCATGATGACGGCCGACCCCCGCCTCGTATCCACGGCCCGCCCGATTTCGCATATTTCCTACCAAGAAGCCATGGAGCTTTCGCACTTCGGTGCGAAGGTGCTATACCCGCCCACCATCCATCCGGTGATGCACCGCGGCATTCCACTCTGGATCAAAAACACTTTTGCACCAGACGATTACGGCACGCTGGTAGAGGTAACCCCGCCCCCGAGCCAGAACGTGGTGCGCGGCATTTCGAGTATGGGCAACCTAGCTTTACTGAGCTTGGAAGGCAGCGGTATGGTGGGTATCCCTGGCTTCTCGAAGCGCTTGTTTGAGGCGTTGTCGCGGGAGCTCGTCAACGTGGTATTGATCACGCAAAGCTCCTCGGAGCACTCGATTTCGGTGGCCATCAGCGCCCTCGATGCGGACCGCGCCCAGACAGCTGCGAACAATGAATTCGCGCCCGAAATTGCGGTGCACAAGCTAGAGCCTATACACTTGGAGCGCGACCTAGCTATTGTGGCAGTAGTTGGCGAAAACATGAAGAATCACCCTGGTATCAGCGGCCGGAAATTTGCCGCCCTTGGTACCAACGGCGTGAATATCAGAGCCATTGCCCAGGGCTCCTCGGAGCGCAACATCTCGACGGTAATCCGCGCGAGCGACGTACGCAAGGCCATCAACGTGCTGCACGAGGCCTTTTTCGAAACGGTTTATAAGCAGGTCAACCTGTTCATTGTTGGTATCGGCAACGTGGGCAGCAAGCTGCTCGAACAGCTCGCGCAGCAGGAAGCTTACCTGCTCGAAAAGCTGCGCTTGCAGGTGCGGGTGGTAGCCATTGCCAACAGCAAGCACTTTGTAGCCAATGATGAAGGTCTCGACCTAGCTACTTGGTCGACGGCTTTGGCTGATGGCGAAATCATGCACCTCAACGAGTTCGTAGAGATGGTGCGCACCAAGAACTTGCGTAACAGCATTTTCGTGGACGTGACAGCCAGCGGGGAAGTAGCCAAAACCTACGCGGCCGTGCTGGAGAAAAGTGTATCGGTGGTGGCTTGCAACAAGGTAGCGTGCTCCTCGCCCTACGCCTCGTACGCCAATTTAAAGGCGCTGGCGCGTGGTTACAATGCGGCTTTCCTGTTTGAAACCAACGTAGGCGCTGGCTTGCCCGTTATCGGAACGCTGAACGATTTGTTGCGCAGCGGCGACGTAGTGCACCGCATCGAAGCGGTGCTGTCGGGCACGCTCAACTTCGTATTCAACAACTACGACGGCACCATTCCATTTGCCGATGTAGTGCGCCGTGCCCAACAGGAAGGCTACACGGAGCCCGATCCGCGCCTCGACCTAGGTGGCACCGACGTGGCTCGCAAGATCTTGATTCTGGCGCGCGAAGCCGGCCAAGTAATGGAGATGGACGACATCACCAACGAAAGCTTCCTGCCTGCGTCTTGCATGGAAGGCACCGTGCCTGAGTTTTACGAGCAGCTGGCCGTGCACGAGGCCCACTTTCGCCGCCTCTATGATGAAGCTAGCGCAGATGGCAAGAAGCTCAAGTTTGTGGCGCGCTACGCTGATGGGAAAGCATCGGTAGGCCTCCAACACGTAGGCCCCGACAGCGACTTCTACCAGCTGCAAGGCAAAGACAATGTGGTGCTCTTCTACACGAACCGCTACCCCGAGCAGCCACTCGTGGTGAAAGGAGCTGGTGCTGGTGCCGACGTGACGGCCGCCGGCGTATTTGCCGACGTAATGCGCGCCGCGCGGATTTAAGACTCTCGCTTTGCTTGACTGAGCACCTAGCTTCCTATAGTAGGAGGCTAGGTGCTCAGTCACAACCACTCAGCAACTTCCATGTCCTCGACTTTATCTTCCAGCCAAGTAACCGTGCTGGCTCCCGCCACGGTAGCCAACGTGGTGTGTGGCTTCGATGTGCTTGGCTTTGCTCTGCACGAGCCCTGCGACACGATGCGCATGCGCCTGTCTGACAAGCCTGGCGTTACCATCATCAACAAAGACGATTATAACCTACCTACCGAAGCCGAGCGCAATGTGGCAGGAGGCGCCTTGCTAGCGTTGCTGCGCGATGCAACCGATGTAGTTGGGTTTGAGGTAGAAATTACCAAAGCCATTATGCCGGGCAGCGGCATCGGCTCTAGTGCGGCGAGTGCAGCGGGTGCGGTAGTCGGGGCTAACCACTTACTAAGCAACCGTTACTCACCGGCTGAGCTGGTACGCTTTGCCATGTTTGGCGAGGAAGTAGCGTCCGGTGTGCAGCACGCCGACAACATTGCGCCCTGCATTTACGGCGGCGTCACGCTCATCCGGTCCACGCAGCCGCTCGACATTGTACCGCTAGCCGCGCCGCCGCTGTGGGTAACGGTGGTGCACCCCCAAATCGAAGTGCGTACCTCCGACGCCCGCGACATTCTCAAGAAGCAAGTGCTATTGAAAGATGCTATCCGGCAGTGGGGCAACGTGGGCGGCTTAGTAGCGGGCCTGCTGAAAAACGACTACGCGCTGATTGGCCGCTCCCTAGAAGACGTTATCATCGAGCCCGTGCGCAGCATTCTTATTCCAGGCTTTGCCGATGTGAAGTTGGAAGCGAGAAGAGCCGGCGCCCTAGGCGGTGGCATTTCCGGCTCGGGTCCCTCTATTTTCATGCTGAGCCAGGATGAAGACACGGCCCGGCAAGTGGAGGCCGGCATGAGCGAAACCTACACCCGCCTGGGTATTGATTTTCACACCTACGTCACCACCATCAACTCGGAAGGGGTGCGCGTAGTGACTGAGTAAATGAACAGCGCGAAGCTCCAGCTTTGCGCGTTGCGAACGACTTGCGCCGGCGTCCGTTCAGCGACCATTGTGCAACCGATGCACGAAGCTGGAGCTTCGCGCTACAACACTTCTATCATGCTGTATTACAGCCTTAAGAAGCAGGCGCCGGCTGTCGACTTCCGGCAAGCAACGATTGCCGGACAAGCGCCCGACATGGGTTTGTATTTCCCAGAGCGTATCCCCAAGTTCTCCCCCGAGTTTCTGCGAGACCTCAAGCACAAGAACAAAGCGGACCTAGCTTTTGAAGTCATCCAACCGTACGTGGGCGACGCCATTCCGGAGCAGGACTTGCGCCGCATCTGCGCCGAAACGGTTGACTTCGAGTTTCCGCTAGTTTCTATCACGGACCGCATCAGCACGCTAGAGCTATTTCACGGCCCGACCCTCGCTTTCAAAGATGTAGGCGCCCGCTTCATGAGTCGGTGCCTAGGTCACTTTTCGCAGCAGCGCGAAGGCAAAGTGACGGTACTGGTGGCGACCTCCGGCGACACCGGCGGCGCCGTAGCCAGCGGCTTCCTGGGCGTGGAAGGCGTGGATGTGGTGATTCTTTACCCAGCCGGCAAGGTTAGCTCGATTCAAGAACTACAGCTCACGACCCTCGGGCAGAACATCACGGCGCTGGAAATCCAGGGCACCTTTGATGATTGCCAGCAGCTCGTGAAGCAGGCCTTTGTGGACCAGGAGCTTACACAGCGCCGGTCGCTCACCTCGGCTAACTCTATCAACGTGGCGCGGTGGCTGCCGCAACAATTTTACTTTTGCTACGCCTGGCAGCAGTGGCAGGGCGAAGAGCCGCCCGTGGTGGCGGTGCCCAGCGGCAACTTCGGCAACCTAGGTGCCGGTCTAATGGCGTACGAGTCGGGCTTGCCGATTAAGCACTTTGTGGCGGCGTGCAACATCAACGACTCAGTGCCGGCCTACCTGCTCAGCGGCGAGTTTGAGCCGAAGCTAGCCGTGCCGACCCTCTCCAACGCCATGGACGTGGGTAACCCTAGCAACTTCGTGCGTATTCAAGAGCTGTTTAAGCTTGATTATCAGCACATCAAGAACACCATCACCGGCTACACCGTAACGGACGAAATCACGGCCGAGACCATCAAGCGCGTGAAAAACGAGCAAAACTACTTGCTCGATCCGCACGGCGCCGTAGCGTATCACGCGTTGGAAGACTACCTAGGTCAGCACCCCAGCGACCAAGGCTTCTTCCTCGAAACGGCGCACCCAGTGAAATTCTACGACACCGTAGAGCCGATTACGCAGGAGAAAATTGCGCTGCCTTCGGCCGTGGAAGTTCTATTAGGAAGGGAAAAGAAAAGCATTCCGCTAGCACCCGATTTCGCGCAACTAAAAGAGTACCTGCTAGCTACGGCGTAGATGCCATTAGCGCTAAAAGCTAGGCCTAAGCTCCCCTCCTTTTTTAAGGAGGGGTTGGGGGTGGTCCCTTGTCGTTGAACGACTAGGTAAATCTAGTTTTCTAGTTCTAGTCTGACCACCCCCAGCCCCTCCTTAAAAAAGGAGGGGAGCTAGCTTTTTGGGTTAGCTTCTAAACACTGTCTACATTTTCAACTTATTGCCTTAGAACGAGGTTTCTAGTACATATTGCCCTCTTCTTATGCGCCTGCTTCTTCCCGCTACTGCCATTCTGCTGCTCAGTCTTGCCGCTTGTTCGTCCGACCAGATTCAACACCTGCGCGATACGAAGAAGATTGCCGTGGAAGCCGCCAACTGGGAGGTTAAGCGAATTATGCCTGCCGACTTACTACACGCAGCACGCTGGGCGGGCGACTCACTCACTCGTACGGCCGACCGAGAGTTGCACCGCCTGTTGAAAGCAAAGCTTGCTGAGGGCGGTGTGGCGGCAGCCCTTCCCTACTGCCGCCCGGAAAGCTACGCTTCCACGGATTCGATGGCGCGAATCCTGAAAGCCAAGGCGCGCCGTGTGAGCAGCCGGCCACGCACCCCGGAGCACCTAGCTAGCTTGCCAGCCGCTCAGCTTCAATCGGATACCGCCCGGCTGGTGGCGCGGCCTAGCGCAGAGGTGTTCACCTATCAGCGTCCCATTGTGCTCGACGATGCACTGTGCTTACGCTGCCACGGCTCGGTGGGCGGCGACATCACGGCGGCTGACTATGCGCTGATCAAGAAGAATTACCCCCGCGACCAAGCCACTGGCTACCGCCGCGGGCAAGTGATGGGAGTGTGGCAAGTAGAGCTAGCCCGGCCCGGCGTAGCTGAGTTTTACACCATGAAAACGCGCAAAGTCATGAAGCCTAGGCCCAAGCTGTTTTGATTTTTACGCTTGGGCAGGCTTCTGCTTCTTTTGCTTCGTCGTTTCCGTATAGCTACTTAGCTACCAGCACCTAGCTTCTTACCATGTTTATGCGCTATTGTTTAATCTTACTTAGTTTGATTGCCATCAGTTGGGCAGGACCAGCTTGGGGGCAACAACGCACATTTACGCCTCCAGTTACCGCCAATATTCGCGACTGCTACCGCATAGCTGGCAAGGATAGCGTAGCCTTCTTTTATTCAGATCGTTACCTCCTTGCTCCAGCGGGCTGCGCCGCCATTCGCCGCCACGTGCGCTTCGATAGTACGCGTGTGTTCAAGGGCTTCGTGCGCGACTATTGGATGCACAACAACATGCTGGCGCTGAGCGGCGCTTTTCGCAACGGCAAGAAGGAAGGCGTATTTGAGCTGTACCACCGCACCGGGGAGCTAGCTGCTCGGGGGCACTACCACGAGGGCCGTCAGGTAGGCGACTGGGCCTACTGGTATCCGTCGGGTAAGCCACGACAGGTGCTCAGCTTCGGAGCCGGTGGCGAACCTACAGTGCAACAATTCTGGGACGCAACCGGCAAACAGCTCGTGCGCAACGGTAATGGCACTTGGTACCGCGACGAGGATGAAATGCGTTGGGGTGGTGCTGTATTCAACGGCATCCCCGATGGCCGCTGGCGGCTAGAGTATCTGACGGGTAACAAAAACTTGGTAGCTAGTGAAAAATATTCGAAAGGACATTTTCGCAATGGAATAACCCTAGCATCTGGTGAGTATTATATGGATCAGTCGCGTATCTCCTTGAATGACTGGGAGGACTACAGCACCGCCGAAACGTTCAAGATTGGTCCACCTTGCCCACCCACAGAAACGCCGAAGTGAGCGGAACGCAACCGAGTCTCAACAGTACCGACTTATAGCTGTTGTACACTTGACGCTCTCCCCTCTCACTTCCTCCTATTGCTCTTTGTTTATGAATTCCTCTGATCCTATCATCATTATTGGGGCAGGCATGGCGGGCCTGGCTTGCGCTAACTACTTGCATCGTGCGGGTCAGAAAGTACTAGTGCTGGAAGCAGCGGACGCCGTGGGTGGCCGCGTGCGCACCGACGTAACACCCGAAGGCTTCCGCCTTGATCGGGGATTTCAGATTCTGCTCACGCGCTACCCGGAGGTGCAGCGCCTGATTGACTACGGGGCGCTGAACCTAAAGGCGTTTCGCTCGGGTGCCATCACGCGCTTGCCCGATGGCCGCGAAACGACGCTCCTGAACCCCCTCCAACAGCCAATAGCTGCCCTTTCAGCCTTGACATCACCGGTGGGCAGCCTCACCGATAAGTTACTGATTGCCAAGCTAGCCCGCCAAGTCAGCCAGTACACGAGCGAGGAACTCCTGGCCCGCTCTAGCACCGATACACTTTCGTGCTTGCGCAATTATGGCTGGAGTCCTTACATCATCGACACTTTCTTTCGTCCGTTTTTCGGGGGCATCTACCTCGACCGCAACCTGAGCACGGCCAGCAACTTCTTTGAGTTTGTCTTTCAACAATTTATAGCGGGTGAGGCGGCGGTACCAGCGCTTGGCATCCAGCAAATTCCGGAGCAACTAGCGGCTCGTCTGCCCGCTGGCACGGTGCGCCTGAACACGCCCGTAGAGGCGGTACACGGCGCGCAGGTCCGCTTGCGCAATGGCGAAATCCTGACGGCGGCGACCGTGGTGGTCGCTACCGATGGTGATGCTGCCCGCACCTTTCTACCCCAACTAGCCGGCACACCAGCCACCGAATGGCGCCAAACGACTTGCACGTACTTCGCCGCCGACCGCTCGCCGGGGCACGGCGACCGGCTCTTACGCCTCAACTCAGTGCCCGATGGGGTGGCTCACAACGTGGCTTTCATCAGCGACGTAGCGCCCGATTATGCCCCGGCCGGGCGGACGCTTATTTCCGTGAGCACGCAGGGGCCGCATGGCTTAAGTGAGGAGGAGTTGCTAGGCCAATTGCAGCCGCAGCTTACTACCTGGTTTGGCCCGGAAGTCGGAACGTGGCAACACCTCCGTACGTACAAAATCGACCGCGCCCTGCCCGTCTACTCGGCCGGGCAGCCCGCGTACCAGCCTCTAAAGCTAGACGACAACCTTTACCGCTGCGGCGATTGGGCGGCATACCCTTCACTAAACGCAGCTATTGCTACCGGACGCGAAGTGGCCGAAATGATCCTCGCTGGCTAAAAGCATTTTGGACCTAAGGTACCGTTAGGCGTAGCGCGAACTACCAAGTTCGCGCTACGCCTAGCTTTTCGTAGCTTTCTTGCGGGCCGTTTTAGCTGCTTTCGTGTTCTCTTCTTTCGGCTTTCCTTCCTTCGAGGCCGCTTGCTTTTTTGCGTTGGTGGCCTTCTTCTCGGCAGGCGTCAGCTCTTCCCAGGCTTCCTTGGGCAAGTAGCGTGTGGTGCCGCCGGCGCGCTTGGCTGGTTTGCCATCGGCCGTTTGCCAGTCTTCCTTCGTCCACTGGTTCAAGTCTTTCTGCTCTTCTGTGGGCTTCTTACTCTTGTAGCCTCCACCCGCCTTCTTGTATTCGCTGGCGAGCAGTTGCGACTTCCGGGCGCTCCACTGCCCAGCATCGCCGCCTTTGTCGCCGGCTTTGATTTCTTCTTTCAGCCGCTCGCGCAGGGTGGGGTCGGTGTAGGTGTCTTCGGGTTTGGCCTTGGGCTTAGCCGTCGTTTTCTTTGGCTCCCCGGTTGTCTTCTTTTCCATCGTCAAAATTGCATGTTGGGAATGAAGCATTTACGCGTAGTACAGCCGCAGAGTGACGAACACTGCTCAGCCAATAAGCAAAAGCCCGATTCTTGTACGTGGCTTCTTTTTGTGCAAGCCCTAGCGCAGAAGATGACCGAAATCGGATTGCGTAGCTTATTTTGGTAGCCACGCATTTCCTCACCTTTTCAACTTCGCGCATGCACATTTTTTCTTCCCGTTTGCTAGCCTCCGCGCTGCTACTCGGTTTGCTAGCTAGTTGTCAGAGCCAGACCAAGCAAACTGCTTCTACGGAAAGCGGCACGCCTGGCGCCGCCCCCGCCGATACAACCATCACTTCCCCCAACGACGGCATCACGGGAGCTGATATCGGACAACATATTAAGGTATTAGCCTCCGATGAGTTTCAGGGTCGCAAGCCTTTCACGGCGGGTGAGGAAAAAGCGACGGCCTACCTAGCCGATCAGTTCCGAAAGCTAGGTCTGAAGCCGGGCCCCGACGGCAGCTACTTCCAGAAGGTGCCGCTGGTGGAAATTACTGGGATGCCCGCCCCTACCATGCAGATAACTGGTGGTAAGAGCGGCCCCGTTACGTTGAACTTGAGCACTGATTATGTAGCCTTCACCGAGCAAGAAAAACCTTCGGTAGCCGTGAGCAACTCGCCGCTAGTATTTGCCGGCTACGGCGTGGTAGCGCCCGAGTACAAGTGGGACGACTACGCTGGCCTCGACGTGAAGGGCAAAACCGTGGTGGTGCTAGTCAATGACCCCGGCAACGCGGGCAACGATACCACCTTCTTCAAGGGCAACGCCATGACCTACTACGGCCGTTGGACCTACAAATACGAGGAAGCTGCTCGCCACGGCGCTACCGGTTTGCTCATTGTGCACGATACCAAGCCTGCCGCTTACCCCTGGTCGGTAGTACAGAGCAGCTACTCCGGAGCAAAGCTGCGTCCCCAAACCGCTGACAAAGGCGCTAGCAAATGTACGCTCGAAGGCTGGCTAACGCTGGACGCCACCAAGCGCCTCTTCCAGGCGGCGGGGCAGAGCTACGACGACGCTTACGCCGCTGCCAACAAGCCCGGCTTCAAGGCCATTCCCTTGAATCTGAACGTTAGCACGACCATCAAGAACAAACTCAAGCGCACCGCCTCTAAAAATGTAGTGGCTGTTATTTCGGGGGAGAAGCGCCCTAACGAGTACGTTGTTTATTCGGCGCACTGGGACCACCTAGGTATTGGCGCACCGGTGGCCGGCGACTCTATTTACAACGGCGCCCTCGACAACGCCAGTGGCTGCGCGGCGCTACTCAGCATTGCCAAAGCGTATACGCAGTTGGAGAAAGGACCAGGGCGCAGCATCGTGTTTCTGGCCGTCACGGGCGAAGAGCAGGGCTTGCTTGGCTCGGCTTACTACGCCGCCCATCCACTATTTCCGCTCAACAAAACGGTGGCTGACTTAAACATGGACGACCTGCCCGCCAGCGGCCCCATGCGCGACCTGACGGTGATTGGCTACGGACAGTCGGAACTTGACGACTACGCCCGTGCGGCAGCTAAGGAGCAAGACCGCTACATCTTGCCTGACCAGAATGCCGAGAAGGGCTACTACTACCGCTCCGACCACTTCAACTTCGCCAAAGTAGGCGTGCCAGCGCTGTACGCCAGCGGCGGCGCTGATAGCCGTAGCAAGGGCAAAGAGTACATGGAGAAGCAGCACCAGGAGTACGAAGCCAAGCACTACCACCAGCCCTCCGACGAATACAACCCCAAGTGGGACCTGCGCGGCATGGAACAAGATGCCCGGTTGCTATTTCAAGTGGGCTTACGCTTGGCCAACGAAACAACTTTCCCTCAGTGGAAACCCGGCTCCGAGTTCAAAGCAATTCGGCAGAAAAGCCTAGCAAACAAATAGATAAGCTGAACCGTATAACTCTTTTATACTATCCATCGTTGAAAAGCCCTGGCAACTAGTCAGGGCTTTTTTCGTGAAGTGGTAGCGTGGTGCTGGTACTGCATACCGGCTGACGCTCCGGCAACGTAGCGTCTGATCAATGCCCCCGTTTACACCCTAGCTTGCCCTCGCTACCGAAGCGCCTCTTTAGGTGCTTTTCCCAGCCTATGCATACCCTCGACCTCAGCTACGTACGCCTAGCTTATCGCCCCGATTTGCACGTGTTGTTTTTGCGCTGGACGCGCCCGGTTTCGTCGGCCGAGCATCAGGAAGGGTACCTAGCGGCGCTGACCCTAGCTCGCCAGATGCAGGTTGGGCACTGGCTGATCGATTTGCGTACTCGTGGGCTAGCTTCGGCCGAAGATTTTCAGTGGGTGATGGTGGATTTCAGGCTTACGCTGGCTGCCACGCTGCCGGAGGTAGACCGCCGTTTGGCGTACTTCGTGACGCCCTACCATGCTACGCTCATTCAGGAACGGCAACAGCAACTAGAAGCAACCACCGGCTTGCCAGCTGACAAGCAGACTGCGGTACAAGCTTTTACAGAAGAACAGTTTGCTCAGCAGTGGCTGGCAGCTAGGTCGCAGTAACCAGCCTTAGCTAAACAGCTTCCGGCTGTGCAGTGCCCAAGCATTCGTGCCTGAAGGCATCGTAGTAGGCTATAGGCCTGACAATTGGTAAGAAACCGAGGCGAACTTGATCAGCTGTTTGGTAAAGGCCAAACAAACTCCGACCTTCCACCTCTCTCTCCTTTGGAAGCCCCGGCTAGCTTAGCTGGGGTTTCTTTTTTGACGCCTACTACAGCAAGATGGCATCAGGTATGTAAGGTTCTTTAAATCTCTATTTGTCAGCATTATACCCTCAGCGGCAGCACACCAAGCCGGTTCTCAGCCTGGCAGAGCAGCCGCCTATAGCATGGCGAAAGCGGCGAAAAGGCCGAACTTTGCCCTGAACGAACCCGGCGTTTGCGTCCAAACGCCATTAGCGAGCTATAGCATGAAAGCGTTTATTTTCGACATGAATGGCACCATGATCCACGATATGGAATACCATACACGGGCTTGGCAATCCTTATTTAACCAAGAGCTAGGTGGCAATTTTAGCTGGGAAGAGGTGAAGCCACAGATGTACGGCAAGAACAGCGAAGTGCTGGTGCGTATGTTCGGAGCCGATCGGTTTACGGCGGCAGAAATGGAGCAGCTATCCTTTGAGAAGGAAAAGCGCTATCAGCAAGAATTCCTGCCTCATTTGCAGCTCTTGCCGGGCTTGACTGAGTTCCTGGAGCAAGCGCATCAGCAAGGCATTCCGATGGCGATTGGCTCGGCCGCCATTCCGTTCAACATCGATTTTGTGCTGGATAACCTCAACATACGGCACTACTTCACGGCCATCGTCAGCGCCGACGACGTGGTATTGAGCAAACCACACCCCGAAACCTTCCTAAAAGCGGCGGCCCTACTCAACGCAGCACCTAACGAATGCATTGTGTTTGAGGACGTACCGAAGGGTGCTGAGGCGGCTCAAAATGCGGGGATGAAGGCCGTAGTCCTCACCACTACCCACGAAGTCCACGAGTTTGCGGCCTTCCCGAATGTGCTGCACTTCGCTCACGACTTCACCGACCCATTTATTAAGGCGCTTTTATAAGTCAACGAACAACCTACGAGCTGTATTTATGCAAAGCGGCCCTATGCTATAGCAGTGTAGGGTCGCTTTGCATAAGTGCTGATCGATTTGTTAATTTTATACCACTATATTATAGTTTATAGATTCGATTGCATGCACTTTTCTACTATCCTCCGCGTGGGCGGAATAAGCGTGTTGAGCACGTTAGTACTCATTGCTAGTTTTGTAGCTAAGAGCCCCATTGCGGCTGTACATACTGCGTCGGTTAGTCCACGAACAGTAGCTATTCCTAGGTTTTCAGCTTCACTACGGTTCAAAACGCCTCCCCATAGGCCAGTTCTTTTGCCGGTCGACACTTCTGCGGCGGGCCTAACGGGCGCTTTAGCCGATATTCAGCGCCGTTCCTACTTTCTCAGTCCAGTAGCTGAAAAATCTACTACGCACCTGGCGGCCAACGCTGCCCAGCACCTAACGGCTCACTTAGGAGCTGCCACTTACACCCTAGCGGCTGCTAGCTTTTTACCTCATCCATCGCCTTCCAATCAGCTCCACCAGGAGGACCAGGCTACGCCACCAGCCTGGAACGTGCGCTTTATCCTGCGCGGTCTTGGTCGACGCGGGCAGGTTAGCATTCATCCACAGGCTACTGCTTCTGCTACCGCCACCGACACCACTATTCACTACGCCCACGGAGCCGCTTTTGCGGTCGATTACGTAAACTCCCCGGCGGGCGTGCGACAAAACTATCAAGTAGCCCAACGCCCAGGCTCAACCGGTCCGCTACAAGTACTGCTACGGCTTGAAACGCAGTTGCACGTACAGAAAGAAGACAGCACAACGCTTACTTTCGCCACCAACACCGACTCAACGGTACTCCGTTATTCCGGCTTGCAGGCCTGGGACGCCACGGGGCGTGTACTGCCGGCCCACCTAGCTTGGCAGAATAACACCCAGGCATTGACGTTGGAAGTAGACGATGCGCATGCCACGTATCCCATCACCATCGATCCGCTTGCCAGCACACCTAGCGCTACGCTTACCGACCCGGCGCCAAACTACAGTGGACAGTTCGGCTACAGTGTAGCCGGTGCCGGTGACGTAAATGGCGACGGGTACGCCGATGCCATTGTCGGCGTTCCGGGCAGCAATAGCCAGGGACGTGCTTATTTATTTTTAGGCAGCAGCAATGGGTTAAGTAAAACCCCTGTTGCTACGCTCCAAGACCCCGCCGCGGCGCTGTACAGCCTATTTGGATTCAGTGTGGCGGGTGCCGGCGACGTGAACGGCGACGGCTACGCCGATGTACTGGTGGGCGCGTGGGGAACTAACGCGGACCAAGGCAGTGCGTACTTGTATCTGGGTAGCAGCACGGGCTTGAGCGCTATTCCTAGCACCACGTTCAATCCGGCGATTCCCAATAGTCTTTTTGGGCGTAGCGTAGCTGGCATTGGCGATGTGAACGGTGATGGCTACGGCGATATACTCATCGGCGCTGATGGCAACACAGGCCAAGGACGCGCTTACCTCTACCTAGGTAGCAGCACGGGCGTCAGCGCAACTTCCCAATCGATATTGACGAACACTGGCAGCTTTGGTCGGAGTGTAGCCGCCGCGGGTGATGTAAACGGGGACGGGTACGCTGATGCAGTCATTGGTGCTCCCGACTATGATGGTCGAGGGGCTGCTTTCCTGTACCTAGGTAGCAGCACTGGCCTTAGCGCAGCGCTCAGCAGTACGCTCAGCAGCCCTGCTACCAGCGGTGATCAGTTTGGTTTTAGTGCAGCCGGGGCCGGCGACGTGAATGGGGATGGCTACGCCGACGTAGTTGTAGGCACCTACCGCCCCGATGATTTGCGCGGCCGTGCTTACGTGTACTTGGGCAGCAGCACTGGCCTAAGCGCCACACCTAGCACCCTCATGACCAACCCCGCTACGGAAGACAAGAACTTTGGCCAATGTGTGGCCAGTGCGGGCGACGTGAATGGCGATGGGTATGCCGACGTGCTCATCGGAGCTCCTGGTACCAACGATTTACAGGGGCGCACCTACGTGTACCTAGGTAGCGCGGCGGGCGTGAGCACAGTGCCAAGCACAACCCTCAATGATCCAACGGCTGCACACTATGACCAGTTTGGCTTCAGTGCGGCCGGCGCCGGCGACGTAAATGGCGACGGCTACGCCGATGTTCTTATCGGGGCTTGGGGGAGTAACAACAGCAATGGCAGTGCCCACCTCTACCTAGGTAGCACCGCCACGGTATTAACGAGTGCCAGTGAGTCGCTTACGGCGTCAGAGGCCGCCTCCTTTGGGTATACGGTGGCCGGCGCCGGCGACGTAAACGGCGACGGCTACGCCGATATGCTTATTGGGGCGTTCCGAACTGCTGGCTCGCAGGGGCGAGCTTACCTCTACCTGGGTGGCCGCACGGGCCTAGGTACCACTGCAGCTATTACGCTGCCTGATCCAACATCAACGAACAATGACCAATTTGGCTACGGCCTAGCCGGCATGGGCGACATAAACGGCGATGGCTACGCCGATATCGTTGTGAGTGCGCCTGGTGCCTCCAGCGGTGAGGGCCGCGCTTACCTCTACCTGGGCACTAGCACCGGGGTGAGCACACAACCCACACTTGCCCTTCGTGACCCGTTGGCCGTGATCAGTGATAATTTTGCGAAGTGCGTGGCCAGCGCGGGCGATGTGAATGGCGACGGCTACGCCGATGTGCTGATCAGTGCCGATGGTAACTCCACTGGTCAGGGTCGAGCTTATTTGTACCTAGGTAGTAGCACCGGGCTGCCGACAACGCCCAGCATCTCCCTCTTTGATCCGACAGCGACCACCAACGATGTGTTTGGCAGTAGCTTGGCCAGTGCGGGCGACGTGAACGGCGATGGGTACGCCGATGTCATTATTGGAGCCCCTGGCGCCAGCAATCTTCAAGGCCGGGCTTATTTGTACCTAGGAGGCAGCACAGGTCTTGCTACTACTCCAAGTGTATCATTCCCGGATCCTACAACTTCATATGATTCGTTTGGGTGTAGCGTAGCTGGGGCCGGCGATGTAAATGGCGATGGGTACGCCGATATTGTCATCGGTGCCAGCAAGGCTATCGGCGGCAATGGTCGTGCCTACTTGTACTTAGGGCGCCGTATAGGGCCTAGCGCAACTCCGAGTTCAACGCTCAACAATCCTGGTGGCAGTGCCCCCGGCTTCTTTGGCCAAAGTGTAGCAGGAGCCGGCGACATAAACGGCGACGGATACTCCGACATTTTTGTAGGAGCCTATCTACCGGTCGGAGGCGCTGGCGGCCGGGCTTACCTGTTCCTAGGTTCTGGCGCAGGCCTAAGCTCTACACCAAACACATTTGTGACAGGACAAACAGGGGGTAGTACCGATTTTTTTGGCTTTAGCGTAACTGGTACCGGTGACGTGAACGGCGACGGCTACGCGGATGTGCTGGTGGGCGCGTGGAGTACCAACGTTGGGACACGTGCGCAGCAAGGCAAAGCCTATCTGTACCTCGGCAACGAAGGCGGAAGCCGGCTTGGCAGGTTACGCTTTTACAATACTGACCTCATTACTCCATTAGCGCAGACCAATGTTAAGGAGCCGCAAGTAGGCCTAGGGCTTGTAGCGCGCTCAGCCTTTGGGCGCGTAGAGGCTCGCTTGGTATGGGAGGCCGTAGGCAATGGCATTCCTTTCTCAACCGGAGCTTCCACCACGAATTCCACTGCTTACTCTGGGCGCGGAGCCTGGACGGACTTACTCGCAAGCAACCCCACAGAGTTGAAAAGTCTCATTCCGAAGGCCGGGCGTACTACACGCGTACGCGCCCGGCTAGAATACAGTTCGGCTTCCTCACTCGCATCGACAATGCTCCTAGCAGGCACAGGAGGTACGGGCGCCTTACCCCGCTATGGTCCCTGGATTTATGTAGATGCTCAGCAGCTCGGTCAGAGTACCAACTCTGCTACTCCTTTACCAGTAAGTCTCTCTCAATCAACAGGCCTGCAATTACAAGCATATCCCAATCCCTTTCAGAACCAGCTTACGGTACGCCTGGACGTTGAGCAACCTGGTCCGGCCATTTTGCAGCTCACGGACGTCCTAGGCCGGGTAATTGTGTACCGTACACTTACTTTAATGCGAGGCGCTACCACGTTCACCTTACCGGAAGTCTCCTTCCTACATTCTGGGCTATACCTCTTGACGTTACGTCAAAACACACGCTTACAGAGCATTACGCTGGTACACCCATAGTACCTATAGTAATAAAACAGGCCTAGCCCTCAGCCCAACGGTAGCGGCGCTCCTTCCACTGAATCTTGACGGGTAGCAGCGTATAGCCAATCACAGCGATAGACATAATGGCTAGGTAGAACTCGTACAGCACCAGCACGTGCAAAGACTCGCGCCGGTTGACTTGCCGCAGCGTTAGGAACAGGAAAAGCGTTTGTATCACCACTTTAGCGGCAAACAAGCTCGCTACGTACAACGGTGGCAGCAAGCCCGGCCAAAAGAGTACCATGTAGAATAAGCCATAGAACCCGAATAGACCGGAGAGCTGCCAGGGCAGGCGTCCGGTACCCTTCATCCAGCGCTTGCGCTGGTGCAGCAAGCAGTGCACCGTAGGCTGAGGAACCGATACGCCGAGCACTCGCCCATCAACCAGGTTGCGGAAGCCCCACCCTTGGGCCACGATGTACTCAAAAAGCTGTAGATCTTCGGTGATGCTGAAGGCGAGAGCTTCGTAGCCGCCAATAGATTCGTAGGCAGCGCGGGTCACGAGCATGTTGTTACCAACGGCCGTGATGGGCCAACCTAGGTCGGTCAGCAAGCGGATGACGTTCAGACCGAAAAGCCAGTCGAGGCCTTGCATACGGCCGAACAAGCCTCCTTCGGCCGTCGTTACGCCCGTCACGACGCCGACACCTTCTGGCGCCGCGGCCAGCATCGTTTGCACCCAATCGGGCGACAAGGCCATGTCGGCATCGGTGATGAGGAAGTAGTCGGCCGTGGCAGCCCGGCTCAGGTGGGCTAGCACGTTGCTTTTGCCGCGGGCGGTACCCAGCCGGTGCCGGATAAGGAGCAACTTAAACTGGGGCTTATCAGCGATAAAGCGCGCGACAACGGCGACCGTATCATCAGTAGAAGCATCGTCGCCGATCAGGATTTCAAGCTGCTCGGGTGGGTAGTTGAGCTGCGTGAGCGAGGTCAGGCACCGCTCAATGTTGGCTGCTTCGTTGCGCGCGGCAATGAGAATGCTCACCCGAGGCCGCTCCTCAATTGGCCAAGGCGCCCGTCGAGCACGCACCGCTAGCAGCAAGAAAACAACAAACAGTCCGAAGAAGACGCCGAAGAAAATAGCAGGAAACAACATAAACAGCCACAAGCATTGGTGGCCGCTGCTGCCCTTGGGCGCCGCAAGCCAGTTAATACTAACTGCATACGGCTAGTGCATGAGAGCGTGTTGCTTGGGCAAGTGCTGAATTTTGTGCAAATCAGATCCGTATAAATGCGTAATGTGCAACTCAGTACCTAATAACGGTCTCGCTTTTTCACGAAAAAGCCCCAATGCTTAGCTAGAGCGTTGGGGCTTTTGACACATGACCTAGGTCAGATGATTGCTACAAACGCGGGTCCATTTCGATGGGCGAATCGTAAGCGGGGTTGGCTAGAACGGTTGGCTCCACGGTGGCCGGCACGTCGTCGGCGTCGTGCACGCGCAGGGAGAACAGACCAGCAATTACCATCGACACACCGCCTAACACCAGTGTGTAGATGCTCTGACCGCCAAATAAGTTCTTGGTTACGAAGCCCAAAGCTAGGCTCGCAAACATCTGTGGTAGCACGATGAAAAAGTTGAACACGCCCATGTAGTAGCCCATGCGGTTGGCGGGCAACGCGCCGGCCAGCATAGCATACGGCATAGAAAGCGTGCTAGCCCAGGCAAAGCCCAGCCCAACCATGGGCAGCAGCAGTAACGACGGCGACGGGATGAAGTAGATAGAAATTAGGCTCAACCCACCAACTACTAAGCAGAGCAGGTGCGTGAAGCGGCGGCTCGTGGCCCGGGCAATGAAGGGCAGCAGCAACGCTCCTACCCCCGACACTCCATTGTACACCGAAAAGCACACCCCAACCCAGTCGGCGCCCTCGTTGTAGAGCTTAGAAGTGGTATCGGTGGCGTGATAAACGTGGCTGGTAACTGCTGGCACAGCATAAATCCAGACGGAAAAGAACGCCACCCAGGTAAAAAACTGCACCAAGGCTAGCTGTTGCATCGTCTTAGGCATCTGAAAGATCCCCATGAACGACTCGCGCAGACCATTGAGAAAACCGGCGGTGCGCTGCTTTTCTTCTTCGAAAGCAGCTAGGTCTTCGGGCGGATATTCCTTCGTGCGCAGCACCGTCCAAAGCACAGCCAGGAAGAACACGACGCCCCCTATGTAGAAAGCATACCGCACCGACGGAGGAATTTGTCCGGCAGACGTTGTATTGGGCACACCAAACCAGTTGGTAAATATCCAAGGCAGCGACGAAGCCACAATGGCACCTAGCCCGATAAAGAAGGTTTGAGCCGCAAAACCTGTCGTACGCTGCTCCGATGGTAGCAAGTCGCCTACCAGTGCCCGGAAAGGCTCCATCGACACGTTGATGCTCGAATCCATTACCCACAGCATGCCCGCTGCCATCCAGAGGGCTGTTACGTTGGGCATCACCAGCAACGCAATAGAGGCCAAGACGGCCCCAATCATGAAGAACGGGCGACGGCGACCCCACCGTGGGCTCCAGGTGCGGTCGGAGAGATACCCGATGACAGGCTGCACCAACAAACCCGTGGTTGGCGCCGCCAGCCACAGGATGGCAATATCATCGGTTTTGGCACCCATCGTCTCGAAGATGCGACTCACATTGGCGTTTTGCAGGGCAAAGCCAAACTGGATACCTAGGAAGCCGAAGCTCATGTTCCAGATTTGCCAGAAACTCAGGCGGGGTTTGTCGCGGGTATCCGTAGGAGCCGCTACGCTGGTGGCCATGTCAGTAAGGGGTGGGGTTAGGTGGGGGTTAGTTTAGATGCTTGTCGCCTATTCAACTGGATCCTGCTAGCTTTTACTCTTTCGGCTTAATCTCAAATACATAAGCGCTGAGTGGGGCTAGGGTCAGTGAGAGGCTTTCAGTGGACGGCGCGTTATTCAGGAGGTCAGTGAAGGTGAGCGACCGGTTAGGATCGAGCCTAGCGGCTTGCTTGGCTTCGTTTGAAAGGCGGATTGTGGGCTTCAGCGTTTTGTCGCGGCTGAAGTTGACCACAATGAGCAGTTTCTGCTGGTCGGTGTAGCGCAGATAGCTGTACACGGAGTGCGCATCGTAGTCCTGGCCTAGGTTGTTGGCGGCTTGCAGCTCGTAGAAGCGTCCCCGGCGGATGGCGTCGCTGCTGGCACTGAGGCGCAGCAAGCGGCCGTAGAAGTCGCGCAGGTGCTTCTGCTCCGCCGAAAGTCGGCCACCGTCAAATTTGCCGCCGTTCATCCACTTCTGGTGCTCGGGTACGCCCCAGTAGTCGAAAATGGTGGTGCGGCCGTCGCGGGTGCTGAAGCCTTCGTTGCCATCGGCGGGCTCGCCAACTTCCTGCCCGAAGTACACCATCACGGGCCCCGACCCTAGGGTTGCCGTAACCGTCATGGCCGGAATGGCGGTGCGTGGGTCGGTGGCAAAATCGGGCGAGGTAATCCGCTGCTCGTCATGGTTTTCCAGAAAGCGCAGCATATGCGAGCCGAAGCCGCGGCTTTCCTCCCGCCACACCTTTGTGATGTCTTCCGTGGTGCCTTCGCCCCGCATGAGGCGGCGCAAGCCGTCGTAGAGCCCTACTTTATCATACAAGAAGTCGAACTTACCCTGCTCCAAGTATTGCCGGTACACCTGCGGATTGTAAGCCTCGCCGATGAACACGATGTTGGGGTTGATCTTCTTGATTTCGGGAATGACGTAGGCCCAAAACTCGATGGGCACCATTTCGGCCATGTCGCAACGAAAGCCATCCACCCCTTTGCGCGTCCAGAATACCAGGATGTCACGCATCTTCTTCCACGTGTCCGGTACCGGCGCGAAGTGGTGTTGCCGATTGTTCTGGTAATCAACGCCGTAGTTGAGCTTTACCGTTTCGTACCAGTCGTTGATCGACGGGTGCTCCGAAAACACATCGTTGCCGGTGGCTTTGGCGGGCATCTCGAAGTACTTATTGTCTTCCTTCGGCCCCATGGCCGCCCCGAGCGGATTTGCTCCGGCCGGCACTACGAAGGCTTTGCCAGGGATGTAGTAGAAGTTGTTGTTGGGCGCGAAGGCTTTGGCTTTGTCGTCCTGCTCCCCTAGGTCTACCACACCGGCTGGTTTCGCATCCGACTTGTAAGAGCGCGCTACGTGATTAGGAATGAAGTCGACCAAGACCTTTAAGCCGTTGGTATGGGTGCGCTTCACCAGCGATTCAAACTCGGCCATGCGCTCCTTCACGTTCACGGCTAGGTCGGGGCTCACGTCGTAGTAATCCTTCACAGCGTACGGGGAGCCGGCCCGGCCTTTCACCACGTCGGCATCGTCGAGGGCTATGCCATACTGCGTGTAGTCGGTCATGGTGGCGTGCTCCAGCACCCCGGTGTACCACACGTGGGTTACCCCTAGCTCTTTGATGGCCTGAAGCGCGGTATCCGTGATGTCGTTGAATTTGCCAACGCCGTTTTCAGCAATAGTACCATGCGTCTTGTTGACGCTCGTCTTGTTGCCAAACAGACGCGTCATCATCTGATAAATGACCATTTTATGGTCTTGTGGTACTTCGTCGGTGGTGTTCGGGTCGGCAAGCGTGAAGGAATCGGTCACAGGCGCAGTCGTCGGATTCAAGGTAAATGGAAGCCTAAATGAAACCAACGAAAGCGTAATTGCGGCAACGGGTACTAGAAATTTCTTCATGGGAAAGTGACTGAGTGGCTGAGTGACTGAATGATTTTCCTGAACGACCGCACTCAGTCACTCAGTCACGCTTTTACCACTCTTGGCTAACAGGATGGATCATCAGCTCGTCGACGACAACGTGCGCGGGCGCTTCCAGCACGTAGCGCACGGCTTGTGCGATGTCGGAAGGCTTGAGGTGAGTTTTCTCGCACTCGGGGTTGCCGGGTTGGCTATCGTTGAAGTACGTATCCACCAAACCGGGATAGATGGTACTCACCTTCACCCCGTAGGGCCGCACTTCCTTACGCAGGCTCCCGAGTAGAGCATCTTGGGCGTACTTGCTCGCCCCATAAGCGGTGCCGTTGGCAAACGTCCGCTTCGACACGTCGGAGGCAATGCCGACGATGTGGCCGTGGCGCTGGGCTTTGAAGTGTGGCACCGCTGCTTTACACATCAGGAAAGTGCCTTTCACGTTCACGTCGAAGATCTGATCCCACTCGGCCGTTTCAAATTGTTCGAGGGGATTGAAGCTGCCGATACCCGCATTGCAGACCAGAATGTCGAGACGACCGTAGTGACGAAGGGTTTCCGTTACCACATTCTGCACATCTGCCTCGTCACACACATCAGCTGGAATGGCGAGGCCGTGCGTCTTGAGTACCAGTTCTTCCAACTCGTCGGTAGAGCGAGCTACGGCTACTACATTGACGCCTTGCATAGCGAGAAGCAAGGCCGTGGCCCGGCCAATACCGCGACTAGCGCCGGTGACGATGGCAACTTGGTTCGTGAGGTCGTTCATGGTAGGTTCTGTTTAGTAGCACGGGTTTTGTCGTTCTGATGCTTTTTAGCCCGCAGAAGGCGTACGATGGCTTGCGGCTAGAGAATGGGTTCCGCATGGACATAGTAGTGGAAGATAAGGTAATTGTCGAGTTAAAGTCTGTAGAGGTACTACTTGAAGTCCACCACATGCAACTACTCACTTACCTAAAGCTTTCCGGCCACAAGCTAGGCCTACTCATCAACTTCAACGTGCCAGCTATCAAAGCCGGTATTTTTCGAAAAGTAAACGACCTGTAAGAACACTGCGCCTTCTGCGGGCTAAAAAGCACCAGAACGAAATATACCTATTTCCGCAGCTCCACGACCCAAGCCGTATGAGCCGGGATAGTGAAGGACTTCAAGCTAGGTACCGCAGCACCCGACGTAATTTCCGTGCCGCCGCTGTACCCATTCGTGCGCTCGGCGAACCGGGCGCCATCCACGGTTTTGGCGTCCTTGTTTCCGTTCAGCATCACCATCACCGTGTTGCCCTGCTCGTCGTAGCGGAAGTAGGTGTACACGTTATCCTGCGGGATAAACTGCATCAGCTTACCGGTTTGCAGCACCGGGTGCGCCTTGCGGTACAGACCTAGCTTGCTCAAGTAGTTAAACGCCTCACCTGCCTGCCCCGCGCGGCCCGCAGCCGTGAAATAGTTCTTTTTATCAGTAGCCCAACCGCCGGGGAAGTCCTCGCGCACCAGCCCGTCGGGGTTCGAGAAGTTCTTCATCAGCACCTCTGTGCCGTAGTAGATGTTCGGGATGCCGCGCGTGGTCATAAGCCAAGCGAAGCCCATCTTCAGCCGACCTAGGTTTTCGCCTATCACGGAGTAGATGCGGCTCATATCGTGGTTGT
Source organism: Hymenobacter sp. GOD-10R (assembly GCF_035609205.1). Taxonomy (NCBI): domain Bacteria; kingdom Pseudomonadati; phylum Bacteroidota; class Cytophagia; order Cytophagales; family Hymenobacteraceae; genus Hymenobacter; species Hymenobacter sp. GOD-10R. Next base: position 94,908 of record NZ_CP141184.1, on the reverse strand, counting down.
CCATGAACACTACGTTGCGAGTGGCGTCCTCGTACATCCAGTCGCCTTGCAGAGCGTCGTAGAGCTTGCCCACGTTGCCATTTTCCTTCAAGGCATCCTGAATGGCGGAATTCGACTGAAAATCCAGCACGCCCGGCAGGTTCGACTTGAAGCCGTCGACTGGCTGAAAGATGTTGCGTGCGAAGAACGCCTGTTGCGCCGTGCTACCCACCCAAGCCTCGCCGTACATGCACAGCTGCGGGTATTCATCCAGCAAGGCCTTTCCCCACGCCATCAAGAACTTAGGATCAGAATAAGGATATGTATCAATGCGGTAACCATCGAGGCCCGTGTATTCCACCCACCAGAGAAAGTTCTGAATCAAGTAGGTAGCCACCAGCGGGTTCGACTGGTTCACGTCGGGCATGGTAGTGTCAAACCAGCCCTTGTTGTACAAGGCCTGATCGAGCTTGGAGCCGTAGGGGTCGTTGAGGGCCTGCGAGTTGTAGTTGCTGCGCGTGAACGTGGGCCACTGGTTCAGCCAATCCTTGGCGGGCTGGTCGAGAAACAGGTAGTTGTAGCTGCCCATGTGGTTGAGCACCACGTCATGAATCACCTTAAAGCCCTGTTGGTGAGCTTTATGCACAAACTGCGCGTACTCCTCGTTGCTGCCATAGCGCGGATCCACGGCGTAGTAATCCGTAACGGCGTAGCCGTGGTAGCTAGCTTTGGGCATGTCGTTCTCCACTACCGGCGTGGGCCAGATGGCCGTCACCCCAAGCGACTTCAGATAGTCGAAGTGGTTCTCGATGCCTTTCAGGTCACCACCGTGGCGGGCGTACATCGAGTCGCGGGCAATGTGGTTGACGCGGGTACTTTTCACCACGTCATTCTTGGGGTCACCGTTGGCGAAGCGGTCCGGCATCAACATGTAGATGAAGTCAGCCGACGTGACGCCTTGCACCCGGCTCTTGTCAGTGTTGCGGGCGCGTAGCTCGTACTGGTAAGTGGTCTTCTTATCGCCGCTAAATATCAATGCTAGCTTACCGGGCTTAGCCGCTGGGCTAATCGTGAGGTTGACAAGCAAGTAGTTGGGGCTCTCCAGCTTCTGCGTACCGTCGAGGGTCACACCATCGTAGCGCAGACTTACCTGGCTGCTGCCGATACCTGGCCCGTGCACCAGTAGTTGCAGCTTCGGGTTTTTCATGCTCACCCACCAGAACGTCGGATCGATACGGCTGATGGTACTGACTTTGGGGCTAGCTACTTCAGGAACAGTGGGGCGAGCAGAGCCGACTAATGGGCTTGCGTGAACGGCTCCTTGGGTAGCGAACAGGGTGGTGAGGCCTAGCAGCGAGAGTAGACGAGTGGGTTTCATGCGAAGGAAACGGCGGGTTGAGACTTCCAAGACTATTCTATAGTCGATCAACTGCGCTTTAGCCCTAGGCTGCCGCGAGCACGACGCGCAACAAGGAGGTATGAGGCAACAAAAAGCCCGGCTCCAAAGAGGAAGCCGGGCTACGTAATGAGCAAACTGCTAGAGGATGACCCCGCGCAGCTTACAGTTTGTTGGTTTCGACCGTCACCGTACCTTTCATGTATGGATCGTATTCTACCCGCCACACTTTGTCATTCAGAGCGTTAGCATCAAGTCGCGTTTTTTCTCCTACTTTGCCATCTGTGATGATTTCTACCCGCAGTTGCGTATTCGCCGAGGGTCGAATGTTGTTGTGAAACATCACGTTCTTAAAGGAAATAGATGCTTCTACATAGTCCTTTTCTCCGAAGGTGCCAATCGTGTATGTTTCGTTGATAGACTTATCAAAGTTTCTGGAAAGTGTTGGTCCTGGCTTGTAGCTGCGGGGGCTCCAATCCAACACCGAGCGTACCGATAATTCAGCACCTAGGCCATCTAAGTTTTGCCCCATAACCCGCACTTGTACTACGTGCGTATCTGCTGTCTTTACGACTTCCTTGGGTGCGTCGTTCGCGTATCCTAGCAAGGATAGGGAGGGTACGAGTACCAGAGAGCGGAAAGTAGATAATGTTTTCATAGTACTAAGATGCAAATAAATCATAAATATTTCCAAACCAACGCATTACATAGTTTTATATAAGTATTTATGTTACGTCATAGGCAATATTGCGCAGGCGTTGCACCAAGGCATTATTTTGCTTGCTGACAGACTATTTAAAGTCATAAAAAAAGCCCAGCACCGTTAGCAGTGCTGAGCTTCTTGCTTTATGAAAATATAGCCTACTGCTGCTTCGCCAGCCACAGCGAAGCATTCATATGCAACGGCGCGTGGCTGGCTATTTCTGTCCAGCCGGGGTATACCGTGTTACCGGGGCTTCCGGTACCATCGTCGGCTGGTGACGAATCGGTTACAACGACCACGCGGCCCGTCCCGAAGGTGCTGCTGGCGCACATAATATTAGTGAGACCCTGCGTAGCACTGCTCCGCCAGATGAGCGGCTGCGCCGCCGAGCCGCTCGTTTTGGTGATGGTGGCGCCGTTGCTGAATTTCAGTTGCGATACGTTGCCCTGCGAGCCGTGCAAAATAACATTGGTGCTGCTGGCTAGCACGTTGCTGCTGGTTTCAGAAATATTTGTTTTGTCGATGCTGAAGCCAAAGGGGTTGGCCTGCACCGAGTTGTTGGTCATCAGGTCATTCCAGATAGCGGGCGAATCGTAGCCATCGTTGTTGCGGTCCGATACGTCGTGGTCCGAAATCATAAACAAGCCCCCACCGTTCTTCACGAAGTTCACGATGGCCGTTTTCTCGGCGGCGGTGAATAAGGTATTGGGCTCATCAATCACAAACACGCTATAGTTAGCTAGGTCCTGCGGGTTAGAGGTGTTGCCGTAGCTGATAGCCGTGCCGCTGGGCAGTTGCTCCACGGTGTTACCTAGCTTTACCAGCGCCACGCCCCAGGCCGATACCGCGCCCGTCCAGTACGTTTCGGGGGTGCTGCTGGTGATGCCACTTTGCGCGGGCGATGGGTAGCGCAACGTAGCGCCATTGTCCACATCTAGCACCCAATCGGCATTGCCGGCTAGCTCGCCGTGGCTAGCATCGAAGAGGAACTTCTTGCCGCTGGTAGTTGGTGGCGGCGTAGTAGTGCCCCCGCCATACTGCTCTACCGTGATGTTGTCGAGATTGATGCGGTTGGTGCCCCCCGATGTTTTCCGGATTTGCAGCCGCACGCTGCCACCTAGATTCACCGTGAACGATGCCGTTTGGAGCGTAGCGCTGCTGCTCGTGATGGTCGAGCCGACTTTGGCGTAGGAGCTGCCGCTACTCGTAGAGGCCCACAGCTCCCACTGGCTACTGCCGTCGGTGCCGTACACGGCGTGCTGCACCGTTACGACGCCCACGCCGGCTGTGGTGTTGAAGTTCATGGAGACCGTGCCCACATTGCGGATGCGCACCGACTGGCTGCCGGTCTTGGCGTCAGCGGTCGTGTTGCCGATCAAGGCATCGTTCAACGTCCAGGAGCCGGACCCTAGGGTAACGCTGCCCGTGGTATACGCCGTTTTGGTGCCCGTCTCGAACGTTTCGGGGAAGCCTGTGGCGCTAACGTCTTGGGTTGTAATATTAACGACGGCCGGTGCACTGCTGCTAGGATCCATTTCCTGCTTAGCACAGGAGAGAACCGTGAGGCTAATGAGGGAGGCCGAGAGCCAGCGAAAAGAATGTTTCATACGCGTGAGGGGAATGGTGAATGAGAACAGAACGGCTTTCGTAGGGCAAAGCTAGCGGGCTCTTGCCGGCCCCTTCCCGGCTTCTATGTTATGATTTTATTATCAAATAACAGTAAATGAATAACTTATAAATTTTGTACAAAATCTTGGGGCCCTAGCTTTCCCGTCTGATTTCGGCGCTTTTCCCAACTCTTTCGCGGCCCGTCCGTTTCTGAATGCGAAACGTCAGCTTGCCACGAGCGGCTGTTTTCTCAACCTTGATTCTCCTATTATGTCTACCGATTCTAAAGTTGCCGATACGCTCAATGAGCTTACCCTTTTCATCAACGACCGCATCGAGGGCTACAAGCACGCCGCTGCCGATAGCAAAGACCCCGAGCACAAAGCATACTATCAGCAGCTAGTTAGCCAAAGCCAACAGTTTGCAAATGAGCTAAATGGCTTTGCAAGCAGCGCTGGTGGCGATGCCGAAACCGGCACTACCACGAAAGGCAAGTTCTTTCGCAGCTGGATGGACGCAAAGGCTCTCGTGACCGGTAAAGACGAAAAAGCCATTCTCGACTCCAACGTGTACGGCGAAGAGTGGGCGCTTAAGGCCTACAAAGAAGCCTTAGAAGCGCACGATTTGCCCGCGCCCGTACGTCAAGCCGTGGAACGGCAATACGAGACTTCGCAGCAAACCTATCAGAAGCTCAAGAGTCTAGGTGGCGTGAGTCATCCTTAGCAAGCAACAACTAAACTGAAGCGGAAATCGAACGAGCGTTTGGTTTCCGCTTTTTTTCGGAGCAGCTTGCCACTAAGCCGCTAGGCCACAGTACCAACTAGAGCTAGCAACTCCCCTCCTTTTTTAAGGAGGGGTTGGGGGTGGTTAGCTAGAGTTAGAAAACTAGAGCTAGCTTTTCGTTCTAACACCAGAACCACCCCCAACCCCTCCTTAAAAAAGGAGGGGAGCTTGCCACTAGCTCTAGTTTTTACAAGCACCATTAGGGCATAAGCTTCCTTAACCGACTACATAAGTACCTTTTTTACGAACCCCTTTCTTCCTTCATGGCTTTCGAGTTCAAACCTTACGCTCCCGCGCCCGAGTTCAAGACTCAGGCGGCTTACTTCTCCATGGAATTCGCGCTCGACCAAGCGCTCAAAACCTACTCCGGCGGCCTCGGCTTTTTGGCAGGCTCGCACATGCGCTCGGTCTATGAGCTAAAGCAAAACCTCATCGGTATCAGCATCTTGTGGAGCTTCGGCTACTACGACCAAGACCGCAACGAGGACCAGACGATGCGCGCCGAGTTCCGTCAGAAGAACTACTCCTTCCTAGAAGACACCGGACTGGTTTTCCCCATCACCATCCACGATACGGAGGTGAAGGTAAAAGCTATGTACCTAGCCCCTGACACGTTCGGCACGGCGCCGATGTTCTTTCTGACCACCGATATTCCGGAGAACGACTTTATTTCGCGTACCATTTCCCACCACCTCTACGACGCCGACACGGCTGCTCGCATTGCCCAATCCATTCTGCTGGGTGTAGGCGGCGGCAAGCTGCTCGATCTGTTAGGGGTGAACGTAGATGTATACCACCTCAACGAAGGCCACGGCCTGCCCCTCGCCTTCTACCTTTATGAGAAGCATGGCCGCAAGCTAGAGGAAGTGCAGAAGCGCCTCGTGTTCACCACGCATACGCCGGAACTAGCTGGTAATGAAGAGCATAGCATGCGCCTGCTCGAAGAAATGAGCTTCTTCGGGCCGGTACCAGGCGAGGAAGTACGCCGCGTAGCCCGCGTCGAAAATGATGCGCTCAACTACACGCTCACCGCTTTGCGCTTCTCGCGCATTTCTAATGGCGTGTCGAAAGTGCATGGTGACGTGGCAAAGGAAATGTGGGGCCACTATGAGGGCATTTGCCCCATCATCCCCATCACCAACGCCCAGAACGGCACCTACTGGCGCGATAAAGCGCTGCATGAAGCGCTGGAAGCCAACGACGACGCAGCCCTGAAAGCCCGCAAGCGCGAGCTAAAGCGCGAGTTCTTTAAGGTTGTAGCCGACCAAACGGGCACCTTGCTCGACCCCGACAAGCTGACGGTAGTGTGGGCTCGCCGCTTCGCTGGCTACAAGCGCGCTGACCTTATTCTGCACCACTTCGACCGCTTCCTGAAGATCATCAACAACGCTGATCGGCCGGTGCAGGTGATTTGGGCAGGTAAGCCGTACCCCAAAGATTACGGCGCTATCAACCTGTTTAACAGCATTATCCGCCGCGTCAAAGGCTTGAAGAATTGTGCTGTACTAACGGGCTACGAGCTAGGTCTGTCAGCCTATATGAAGAAGGGCTCCGACGTTTGGCTGAACACGCCCCGCTACCCCCGCGAGGCGTCGGGCACCAGCGGCATGACAGCTGCTATGAATGCTAGCCTCAGCCTGAGCATCGCCGACGGCTGGATTCCGGAGTTTGTGCGCCACGGCGAAAACGGCTTCATCATCGAACACACCGATATCAACCAGCCCGACAACGTAAAGGATGATATCGAGGCAAGCAACCTGCTCGACGTACTCGAAAATGAAATCGTGCCGCTCTACTACGGCCAGCCTGACAAGTTCCTGAGCATCGCCAAAACCGGCATGCGCGAGATTGAGCCCGAGTTTGGCTCCAACCGCATGGCCACGGAGTACTACGAGAAGATGTACAACGCCAAATAATTAGCACTACATCTAAAAAGCTCCCCTCCTTTTTTAAGGAGGGGTTGGGGGTGGTCCCTTGTCGTTGAACGACGGACTAGGTCTAGTTTTCTAGCTCTAGCCGGACCACCCCCCAACCCCTCCTTAAAAAAGGAGGGGAGCTTTTCGCTTTTAAGTATAACCCTAGCTTGCTTTACTGAGCTGCTTTCTCGGTCAAAACCGTTTGCAATACGGCCCACACGTTGTTTGCTAAAATCTTCTGCCCCTGTGCGTTGGGGTGCACGCCGTCGGGTAAGTTTAGCTCTCGAATGCCCATTACGCCTTGCAGCAAGAAGGGAACGAAGGCGAGGTTGTTCTTGTCGGCGAGCGTGCGAAATAGCGCTTTAAACTCGGCGCCGTAGCGGCCGTAGCCACCACCCAGAATGCTCAGGTCGAAGGGAAACTCTAACCCGACGAGCACGATGCGCGCCTTCGGGTACTTGAGATGCACTTGGTCGATGATGTGTTGCAGGTTCTGCGTGGTCTCCCGAACCGGAATGCCGCGCAGGCCGTCGTTGGCACCTAACTCCAGCACGAACACATCGACGGGTTGGCGAGCTAATACGCTAACAATGCGCTGCCGCCCACCAGCCGTCGTTTCGCCGCTCACGCCGTAGTTAATGGCTTTGTAGGGCAGGTGCAGAGAATCAATACGTTGTTGAATAAGAGAGGGAAAGGCCTCGCTGCCGCGAAGCTGGTAACCAGCCGTCAGGCTGTTGCCAAAGAAAATGATGTTTTGCATACGAAAAGGCTTGACTGCGGCAACCCGATGAACAACGTCATCGGTTCCCGACGAATAGCAGACGTTGCTGAACGCCAGCAAAAGGAGCAGCAGGAGGCGCATACGAGTGAATAAGAAAAGGCAGCGGGGGCTCCAGACTTGGAGTACCCGCTGCCTTTTCGGTATACCGCAAGAAGGCCCTGCGCTGTTGCAGTGGAGATTACCGAATGACCATGCTCAGTCCAAAGAAGAACAGGAGCTGAAGCAAGTACACGAACGGCACCAATGGGTTGCGCTTCACGAAGTAGGTGCGGTTGAAGTACACTTGCAGAATGAGCGCCAGCGCAAACCACGCCTTGAAATTCTGCATTGGAATCACGTTGTATTGCCAGGTCCAGAAATCGTAGCGCACGGCTACGGGCTCGATGCAGATATCCATGCCTACCACTAGCACGGCGGCAATGAGCGCCCGCACAAAGCTAGGCACCCGCACATACTCACCCAGAATACCCGCCATGTAGGTCAGCATGAGCCAGTTGAGTCCGATCAGAAGGGGCACACCCATCCATTTCCACCCTAGTACAGGCCCGTACTCATACTGCCCAAATAGACGGCCCGTCTGTACGCCGGCCACTTCCACGAAAAAGCTCACTGCGGCAACTGTCACGCAGAAAACCGTGAAGGCGGCGCTACGATCAGGCTGAAAGGCTAGCAGCAGCAACATGGTAAGCAGCAAGTTGAGCGGTACAAACTGCAAGTAAAAGCTAGGGTCCTTGGAAAAAGCTAGCCCTATAAAGCCGGTAACATGGAAAAGCAGCAACACGCCTTGCGCCACACGCAGCCGCCGCTTGTAGGCACTGGCGGCCGCTAGTTGCGGCGGAGGAACTTGTTGGGTCGATTCAGGAAAAGACATCAGAAAAAGCGGAGGGGCTAGGTAGTAAAAGCTGAATTGGCTTTACGGGATTACGCGGAATTGTTCTGTCGATTTGCCGAGAATGATACGCGCATTAGGTTGCTGACACTGGGTACGGCATTTTCATTCAAAGTTCAACGCTCAACTCGACTTAAACCAAGTCGGCCACAATTTTGGCGGAGAGTAAGCACAGCGGAATGCCGCCGCCCGGATGCACGCTGCCGCCACAAAAGTACAGCCCATCGAGCTTCCGCGAAAAATTGGGGTGCCGCAGAAACGCCGCCAAGGTATTGTTGGAACTGCTGCCGTAGAGCGCGCCCCCAAACGACGACGTGCGCTGCTCAATACCGCGCGGATCCCACACCTGCTCGGCTCGAATCAACGGCTCAATCGGCACACCTAGGCTCCGGCTCACCTTATCGAGCACCGCTTGGCGGGTTTGCTGAATCAACGCCTCCCAATCTTGGCCCTGGTGGTGGGGCACGTTCACCATCACAAACCAATTCTCGTGCCCGACAGGCGCGTCCGTGGGCGTTTTCTTAGAGGTGATATTGACGTAAACCGTCGGATCAGCACTGACGGTTTTCTGCTGAAAGATGGCGTCGAACTCCTGCTTGTAGTCTTGGGAGAAGAAAATGTTGTGCACTCCTAGCTCGTCGAACGAATGGCCGATACCCCAGTAATAAATCAGGGCTGAAGAGGAGCGCGGCTGAGCGAGGGTGCGCTCCGGCGCTTTCTCATGCGGCAGCAGCTTCCGGTAAGTCGGCACCACATCCATATTACTGACTACCACGCCCATGTCGTACACATCCAGCGGGGTACGCACGCCCGTCACACGGCCACCAGCGGTCAGAATTTCCTCCACCGGCTCGTTGTAGCGGAAAGTTACACCTAGCTCCTGGGCTAGCTCTACCAAGCTGCGGGCTATGCTGTAGATGCCGCCTTCCGGGTAGAACGCACCAATGCCGTGCTCTAGGTGCGGAATCAGGCTGAGCGTGGCGGGAGCCTGGTACGGGTCGGACCCATTGTAAGTGGCAAAGCGGTCGAAGAGCTGCACGAGACGCGGGTCTTGGAAGGCTTTGGCGTGGCGTTGGTGCATGGTCCCGGTGAGGCCTAGGCCTGGCAAGGCGGCCAGCGCCTTCAGCACGTCGGCATTGAAGTAGGTGCCCGCTTTGTGCAACGACTTATGCAGAAAGGTCTTCTCGGTGGCGTGGTAGGCGTGGGCACTCCGGTCCAGAAACTGCACAACGTCGCGAGCCGGCACTCCTAGCTTTGCTTCGATTTCAGCGGCAAACTTTTCCGTGTCAGCCCAGGCATCGAGGCGCGTACCGTCGGCGAAGAAGTAGTGCGTAATCGGGTCGAGCCGCTCGTAGCGGAAATGCTCCTTGGGGTCGCGCCCTGCCAACCGAAATATATCGTCAACGAGCTGCGGCAGGGTGAATAGCGAGGGACCCGCATCGAAGCGGTAGCCGCCCGGCAGGTCAAACTGGTGCATCTTGCCCCCGAAGGTATCGGCCGCTTCGAACACCGTAACGGCATGACCTTTCAAGGCCAACCGCACGGCGGTAGCAATACCAGCAATGCCCGCGCCGATGATAGCGGCGGGTTGTTTGAGGGAGGAAGCGAGTTTAGGTCGGGCCACTGAGTTTATGTAAGATGCACTTCGTATGCTTATAACCCACAAAGCTCGCTTTAGTCTTAGCATGAGCGGCGCAAAATGCTCATTTCAAACCTAGCTCACTACACTAGCTGCACCAGTACGTTGGTAGCACATGTGTGTGGGAAGCATAGGATTAACACTAACCTAAACGCTGCCGTTTCGTCGCTTGAATGATAACTTAGCCCAAGCTAGGTCCTTGCTTGCCCATAGCCTGAATAGGTAGGATTTAATACGATACCAATACGACTAACAACAATGATCCGCTGGTCTAGGGTTTGGCTGATTGGCTGGCTAACGTTTTACGTTGGCGTGCTACCGAAGGCTGTGCCCGCCTGCCTCGATTGGATGAGCCATCCTTCTACTTGGCAGTTTAGCTGCGGCATCGTAGGCCTACTGATCCTAGCAGCAGGTGTGGCCTTTTCTTTGTATCAAGCTGGACGGGCGCTTACACGCCGCCTGTAAACTGATACGCTTTACTCCTCTCTATATCTTACGCTCTATGGCAGAATTTCAACTCAATCCTAGCAGCAGCTGGCTCAGACCAATTATCTACTTAGGGCTCGTATTTTTGGCTCTTATTGCCGGGTGCAGCCTGATCAAGGTAGAGCGAATCGACGCCGGAAATGTAGGCATCAAAGTCAACCTAGCAGGTTCGTCCCGCGGTGTCGACGACATCACCTATACCACGGGCTGGGTATTCTACAGTCCGCTAAGCACGGCCGTGTACGAGTTTCCGATCTATACCCAACACAAAGAATACGAGGAGTTTGAAGTACAAAGCAAGGATGGCTCAGGGTTCGGCGTGGCACCTAGCCTCAACTACTTTGTGCAATCCGGTAAGGTGGACGATATCTTCCGCCAGTATCGGCGCCCGTTGCCCGCTATTGAAGAAGGCTTTTTGAAGACCGCTGTTTATGAGGCGTACCGCGTGGCCACTAACCGCTACACCGCCGACAGCCTCATCAGCAACCGAGGCAGCTACGAAGCACAGGTAAAAGCCAATCTCGTCAGCCAGTTGCAGGCCATGGGCTTCACAGTTCAGCAAATCACCACGAAACTAGAGCCCCCAGCGAGTCTAAAAGCTGCCATCGATGCTAAGAATACGGCCGTACAAACCGGCTTGCAGACCGAAAATCGCATTCGGCAAGCCGAAGCACAAGCCCGCATTAACATCGCTGAAGCTGAAGGCAGGGCTAAGGCTATCCGCATCGCTGCTGATGCGCAAGCATACGCTAACGAGAAGCAGCAACAGTCGCTTACGCCGCTATTGGTGCAAATGCGCTGGATTGAAGCCTGGGAAAAAGGTGGCAGCTCCGTACCTACGTATACTTCGGGTGGCGGAGGCGGTCAGTTTTTGTTACAGCTTCCGCCGGTTGGCAATGCTGCCAAGTAAAGCAGGCATTGCTTATTGCTGGACGCAAAACAGAGAAGCCGCACCTAGGTGCGGCTTCTCTGTTTTGCGTCGTTCGAGTACCTAGCTTTACCCCACTGCCAGCACTAATCCCTTCAAGTACTCGCCCTCTGGGTGGAATAAGCTTACAGGATGGTCGGCGGGCTGGGTGAGACGGTGGAGGATGCGCGCAGGCCGGCCCGCTTCGATAGCTGCAGCCAGCACTGCTCCTTCAAACAACTCTGCTGAAACCACCTGCGAGCAGCTGAAGGTGAACAGCAGCCCACCCGGCGCGATGCGCTTTAAGCCTTCAATGTTCAGGCGCTTGTAGCCCATCAGCGCATTATGGCGGGCTGAAAGGTGTTTGGCAAAAGCTGGCGGGTCGAGCACAATAAGGTCGTATTGCTCTTGGCTAGCTTTCATAAAGCTGAACACGTCTTGGGCGTACGCTTCGTGCTTGCTGGCAAGGCCCGTTAGCTCGGCGTTGCGGTCAGTGAGTTCGATGGCACGCTTGGAGCTATCCACAGAGTGCACTAGCTCGGCGCCGGCTTGTAGGGCGTAGGAGCTGAAGCCACCGGTGTAGCAGAAGGTATTGAGCACGCGGCGGCCGGGCGCGTAGCGAGCCAACAGCTGCCGGTTGTCGCGCTGGTCGATGAAGAAGCCGGTTTTCTGGCCCGTTTCCCAATCCACGGCAAACGGCTGACCGTTTTCGTGCACGATGTGCTCGGCACCTGATGACTGGCCGAAGAGGTAACCGTTCTTGGCGTCGGGAGCCGCTTTGGCCGGCACCGTTTCGGCGCTCTTGTCGTAGATGGCTTTCAGATTTTCACCTAACACCTGCTGCAAGGCTGCCGCTATTTGCGGGCGAGCGTGGTACATACCGGCGCTGTGGGCCTGTAGCACCGCCACGTTGTCGTACACGTCGATGATGAGACCCGGTAGCCCATCGCCTTCAGCGTGCACGAGGCGGTACACGTTGGTTTGATCGTTGGAACCCGTTAGGCCTAGGTTCTGACGTAGCTGGTAGGCGTTGCGTAGGCGTTCCTCCCAAAATGCAGCACCCGGCTCGGCAGCATCGGCGCCGAAGCGCAACATACGCACGGCAATAGAGCCGGGCGCATAGTGGCCCACACCTAGCGGCTCACCATTGGCGGCCTGCACTGCTACCACTTCTCCTTCCTGCGGCTCCCCTTGCATGCGGGCAATAGCGCCCGAAAACACCCAGGGGTGCAAGCGGCGCAGTGATTGATCTTTACCAGGTTTGAGGGTGACAGTAGCGGGCATGAGCAGCAGATTCGGAAATGAAAGCAACAAAGGTACATTCGCCGAAGCAGTTACCGCCGCGCAAAGTTCCGCCTGCGCCCGACCCGTATTGCTATGGTCGGCTGCGGTCGGCTGCCTAGGGCGTCGGACCGGCAGGAGTCAGCAACGACAATTTATAGAACGGCTGAGCGCAGTCGGGCTGGCAGACGACACCTAACGGAACGTGCGGCGGTAAATCGGCTTGCGGTAGGCAAATTGCGCCCACATGGCCGGATACATCAGCAAATCGAGCCACCGAAAGGCAGTGCGATACTCCAGTGCATCTACAATTACGCTGCCGGTGCCGGTAGGGCTAGGTTCGATCAGGTGGCGGTGGCGCCAGTAGCGGAGTGGCTTGGGCAAGGTCTGGCCCTCGTCGATAAAGTAGTGGGTACCGTCGGGCAGCACGCCGTCGTCGGTGATGAGGCTGGTCCAGCGTTGGCGCAAAGGACCGGTTTGCAGCTCTATTTCCACTTGGTCGCCGCGGCGGCAGCCATCGAAGCGCAGCAGCTTTAGTTTAGGGAAAGGAGGCGCTAAACTCAGGAATAAGGCGCGGGTAAAACCAGCCATCACCTGGGCAGGTGATTGGCGAACGAGAGTGCGCAGGGTGACGTGCATAGCTAGGCAACGTAGCCCATACTGTTTTGTTTGCCGTAAGCACTTTATACCGAGACCTAATCTAGCTGCAATCAGCTTGCGTTAGGCTCTTTATAAGACTCTGCACCTCCCCTCATCCCGCACCACTGTGCCTATCATTGACCACTTACCCGGCCGCACCCTTGTGGTCGACGGCCACGAATATTTGTTTTGCAGCGGCACCAGCTACCTCGGTATGGGCCGCAACGCAGCTTTCGCGGCGCTAGTGGCAGAAGGCATGCAGCACTATGGCACCAACTATGGCAGCTCGCGCCACTCCAACCTACAGCTCGCCGTGTTTGAGGAAGCCGAGCAGCTGCTATGTGCCCAGACCGGCGCCGCGGCAGCCCTCACCGTATCCTCCGGCTACCTAGCGGGACAGATGGCCGTGCGGACCCTTGCCCAGCATGGGCACTTCGAGTATGCCCCCGGTACGCACCCGGCGGCCTGGCTGGCCGAGCACCCAGCGGCCATGAACCATCCTAGCTCCTACGATGCGTGGAGCAAGCAACTGCTTCAGCGCCTAGCCTCTACTCCCCCCGAGCCCCTCGTCATCGTCAGTAACTCATTGGACCCGCTCCGGGTGGAGCGCTACGACTTCAGCTGGACCGCTCACCTACCCACCGACCGCCCCATCACCCTGCTAATCGACGACTCACACGGCTTCGGTGTCATTGGTCAGGATGGCACCGGTATTATCACCGAAGTGCAGGCACCCGCTTCGGTACGAGTTGTGGTAATCAGCTCCTTGGGCAAAGCGTGCGGCATTCCGGGCGGCGTGGTGCTGTCGGATGCTGACTTCGTGGCGCAACTGCGGCGCAGCGGCTTTTTCGGAGCTAGCTCGCCGGTAGTACCCGCCTACTTGCATGCCTTTGCGCGAGCCACGGCGCTTTATGCGCAAGCCCGACAGCAGCTGCAAGCCAATGTAGCGCAGTTTGCCGAAGCGGTTGGTCCGCTCGGCTTGTTCGATTTCGCGCCTGGTTTTCCGGTCTTCTACACGAGCGTGAATGCCCTGGCGCCTTACCTCGAAAAGAACGGCGTTCTGATTTCTAGCTTCGCCTACCCTACGCCCGCTGACCCCTGCGTCACGCGCATCGTACTCAGCAGCCTACACACTACCGATGATGTAGCACGCGTAACCGAGTTAGTACGCAGCTTTGCCTTGGGCACTAAATAAGAAGCAAGTGTGCTCACTATGCGAAGGTTAGCCCCTAGCTCATTTTTACATAGTTGAGCCTGATACCCGACACCGACAGTAAGTTTACCCAGGAACGCACAAGCTAGGGTGTTGGCAAAGCACAACACAAGCACAAAACCGTCGGCACAACTTCATGCGAGCAACATTCGTCTTTAGTTTGTTGAACTTTCTTTTCGCGCTCCAAACCTGCACACATACCATGGCTCTTTCACCTAAACAACGACTAATCAACCAAGTGGCTATCGTCACGGGTGCCAGCTCCGGCATTGGAGCGGGTGTCGCCAAATCCCTGGCTGCCGACGGCGCAACTATCGTCGTGAACTATCACAGCGATGAGGAAGGCGCTAACAAGACGAAGCAAGAAATTGAAGACCTAGGCGGCAAGGCCATCATCATGCAAGCCGACGTGAGCAAGGAAGAGGAAGTGCAGAAGATGTTTAAGCAGACCATTGAGCAGCTTGGCACCGTGCACATCCTCATCAATAATTCCGGTCTTCAAGACGATGCTAAGTTCGTGGATATGACCCTGGAACAGTGGAACAAGGTCATCAGCGTCAACCTGACCGGTCAGTTTCTGTGCGCCCGCGAAGCCGCCCGCGAGTTTATCCGGCGCGGTCCGCAGCCCGAGATTTCCAAGGCAACTGGCAAGATCATCTGCATGAGCTCCGTACACGAGGTTATTCCGTGGGCCGGGCACGTGAACTATGCGACTTCGAAAGGCGGCATCATGCTGATGATGAAGAGCATTGCCCAGGAGCTAGCCCCGCACAAGATTCGGGTAAATAGCATCGGACCAGGTGCCATTGCAACGCCCATCAACCTGAGTGCCCGCGACACCCCCGAGGAAGAAAAGAGCCTGCTCACGCTCATTCCTTATGGCCGCATTGGTGAGCCCAAAGACATCGGCGACGTGGCTGCATGGCTTGCTTCCGACGAGGCCGACTACGTAACCGGTACCACCATCTTCGCCGATGGCGGTATGACCCTGTACCCCGGTTTCGCGGATAACGGTTGATAAAAGTAGGTTTAGCCTGATACTGGTTAAGTTACAACAGTGAACTAGAGATAGAGCTAGGATGAAGCTCCCCTCCTTTTTTAAGGAGGGGTTGGGGTGGTCAAACTAGAGTTAGATAACTAGAGCTAGCTTTTCGTTCGACGAGAGGAACCACCCCTAACCCCTCCTTTTTTAAGGAGGGGAGCTTCATCCTAGCTTCTGGTTTCTTGGCTCTTACAAGATCAACTGCCGCCCTCCCCATGACTCCAGAACACCAACGCTTGGCCGACGCCAAGGATAAGAAATCCCCTTGGCGCCGGTTTGGCCCCTACCTATCTGAACGACAATGGGGAACAGTGCGCGAAGACTACAGCCCTGACGGCAACGCTTGGAACTACGTAACCCACGACATGGCGCGTAGCTACGCTTACCGCTGGGGCGAAGAGGGCATTGGCGGCGTCAGCGACGACGATCAACTGTTGTGCCTGGGGCTAGGTCTGTGGAATGGGCAAGACCCTATTCTAAAGGAGCGCCTATTTGGATTGAGTGGCCCCGAAGGCAACCACGGCGAGGACGTGAAGGAAGTATATTACTACCTCGAAAACACGCCTACGCACTCTTACATGCGGATGCTGTACAAGTATCCACACCGTGCATTTCCGTACGAGTGGCTGGTACAGGAAAACGCCCAACGTGGCCGCAGCCGACCCGAGTTTGAGCTGCTGGATACAGCCACGTTTCACGAAGACCGCTACTTCGACGTTTTTATTGAGTACGCCAAAGCAGGCCCCGACGATCTGCTGATTCAATACTCGGTGGTGAACCGCGGACCGGAACCTGCCACGGTGCACGTGCTGCCGCAGATTTGGTTTCGCAACACCTGGGCGTGGGGCTACGACGATTATCGACCAGCGCTGAGTACGTCTGCAAAAGGAACTATTACCGTTGAGCACCGGGAGTTTGACAATCTCCGTCTCTTCTGTGAGCAGGAGCCAGAGCTGTTATTCTGCGAAAATGCCACCAACGTGCCGCGCCTTTACCAGGGCACCTCTGCCGAGAAGTTCTTCAAAGACGGCATCAACGAGTACCTGCTGCACGGCAACAAGGACGCCGTCAACGCTGAGGGAAACGGCACCAAAGCCGCCGCGCACTACACCTTGACCGTGGCGTCCGGCCAAACTCAAGTGGTGCGCCTGCGCCTAGGTAGCGCTGACCTAGCGAAACCCTTCGACGATTTTGACCGGATCCTGCAACAGCGCCGCGGCGAAACCGACGCTTTTTACCAGGTGATTCAGAAAGACTTGCAAAATGCGGACGCGCGCAACGTGCAGCGCCAGGCGTTTGCGGGCATGCTGTGGAGCAAGCAGTTTTACTACTACGATGTAGCCGAGTGGCTTAAGGGTGACCCCGCCATGCCGCCCCCACCTGCTCAGCGACGTAAGGGCCGGAACAGCGGTTGGCAGCACCTTAACAACGCCGACATCGTCTCGATGCCCGACAAGTGGGAGTACCCCTGGTACGCAGCCTGGGACCTAGCTTTTCACTGCCTGCCCCTAGCTCAGCTCGATTCAGAATTTGCCAAGAATCAGCTGCGCTTGCTGCTGCGTGACTGGTATATGCATCCTAATGGGCAACTGCCCGCTTACGAGTGGGCCCTCGCCGACGTGAACCCGCCGGTGCACGCCTGGGCCACATGGCGGGTGTACAAGATCGAGCAAAAGCAACGCGGTGGAGAAGGCGATACGGCGTTCCTGGAGTCGGTATTTCACCGGCTGCTGCTCAACTTCACGTGGTGGGTAAATCGCAAGGACCAGCACAACAACAACATCTTCCAGGGCGGCTTCCTAGGGCTGGATAACATTGGTGTGTTTGACCGCAACGCCAAGCTGCCGCACGGCTACTACATCGAGCAAGCCGACGGTACCTCGTGGATGGCCATGTACACGCTGAACATGATGCGAATGGCCTTGGAACTGACGAAAACCAACCCTGTCTACCAAGACCTAGCAAGCAAGTTCTTCGAGCATTTCCTCTACATCGCTGGGGCCATGACTGATACGGATAACGCCGGTCTGGACCTGTGGGATGACGAGGACGAGTTTTATTACGACGTGTTAAACACGCCTACTGGCCGCCACCCGCTGAAGGTGCGCTCCATCGTGGGGCTGATTCCGCTGTTTGCCGTGGAGGTGCTCGACGAAGATCTGCTCCAGGAAGCGCCACGGTTTGTGAAGCGCATGAACTGGTTCCTCGACAACCGGCCAGCACTTGCCAGCCTCGTTTCTCGGTGGCAAGAGCCCGGCAAAGGCGACCGGCATCTGCTTTCGTTGTTGCGCGGCCACCGCGTAAAAAGGCTGCTCAAGCGTATGCTCGACGAAGCAGAGTTCTTGTCGGAATACGGCGTGCGGGCGTTGTCGCGCTACCACGCCAGCCATCCGTATGTGTACCACACCCCCGAGGAGGACTTCACCATCAACTACGAGCCTGGCGAGTCGGCTACCGACTTGTTTGGCGGCAACTCCAACTGGCGCGGCCCGATCTGGTTCCCTATTAACTTCCTGCTTATCGAGTCGTTACAGCGCTTCCACCATTACTACGGCGACGACTTCAAGGTAGAATTCCCCACGAGCTCCGGTCAGTATTCGACGCTGCTGGAGATTGCCGATGCGCTAACTGCACGACTGACCAAGCTGTTTTTGCGCGATGAGAAAGGCCAGCGCCCCACCTTCGGCGACGACAAGCGTATGCAGAACGATCCGAATTTCCGCGACTATCTGCTGTTTTACGAATACTTTCATGGCGACACGGGCCGCGGCCTAGGTGCCAACCACCAAACCGGCTGGACGGGCCTGATTGCAAAGCTGCTGCAACCTCGTTCCTAGTAGCGGGCTGCTCATAAGCACGTGCTACGGCCCGTTCGATGTCCACGGCGCTGGTATGATCCTCAGCTTCCGGCCCTAGGTTGTTTAATGCTGAGCGCGCCATAGCGCGTTCCTACAAGCTCGTTACTGCATGCTGTTTGACGCTACCGTTACCCAAGACTTTGAACAAGCCCTGAGCCGGGAGTGGTTAGAAACCAATGGCTTAGGCGGCTGGGCTAGCTCCACGATCAGTGGGGCGCACAGCCGCCGCTACCACGGCTTGCTGGTGGCAGCCACCCGCCCGCCGGTAGACCGGCAGGTGCTTCTATCCAAGCTAGACGAAACACTAGTTCTTGGCGGACAGCGTTACGAGCTAGGGTGCAATCAGTACCCCGGCACGGTGCAGCCCCAAGGCTATCAATACCTTACCCAGTTCCAGCGCAACCTTTTTCCGGAGTTTACCTACGAAGCAGGTGGGGTGACGCTGCGCAAAACCATCGTGGCGCTGGCGGGCGAAAACACTACCCTTGTCCGATACGAAGTGCTAGCAGCTCCGGCTTCGTTTACGCTGGAGCTGTTGCCGCTGCTCGCTGGCCGCAACTCGCACGATTTCCGCCACGCCGACGACACGCCGCAGCCTGATTTCACTCGCACCGACGCCATCTTTCAGATTCGGCCGCAACCCAACACGCCAGAGCTGTACCTAGCGATACCGGGCGCTAGCTACGCACCTAGGCCGCTGTGGTTCTACCAGTTAGAATACGCCATTGAGCAAGAGCGGGGCGAGCAGTACCACGAAGATCTGTTTAGTCCGGGCTCTTTCTCGCTCACGTTAGCAGCCGGCGACACCGTGCACATCCTAGTCTCGACCGACTCCCCGGCAGGCCGCGACGCGGCAGCCTTACTGACCCAGGAGCAACAGCGCCGTGCTGCCCTACTGCCACCCACTGCTGCGCCCGATAGCCTGCTCTACAAGCTAACCCTAGCGGCTGATCAGTTTATCGTGCGCCGCGGCACCCAACTCAAAACAGTAGTAGCTGGCTACCATTGGTTTACCGACTGGGGCCGCGATACCATGATTGCGCTGCCCGGCTTGTGTCTGGCGACCAGCCGCTTCGATGATGCGCGCTTGATTCTGCAAGCGTTTGCTCAATCGGTGAGCGAAGGCATGCTGCCCAACCGCTTTCCCGACTCAGGTGAGGCGCCCGAGTACAACACCGTCGACGCGACGCTGTGGTTTTTTGTGGCTATTCATCACTACCGGCAGGCCAGCGGTGATGAGGCCTTTGTGCGCGAGTTGTTACCAGTGCTGCTCGATATTCTAGCCTGGCACCAGCGCGGCACGCGCTTCGGCATTCGCGTAGCAGAAGATGGCCTGCTCAGCGCCGGCGAAGAAGGGCAGCAGCTGACTTGGATGGATGCCAAAGTAGGCGATTGGGTCGTGACGCCGCGCCAGGGCAAAGCCGTAGAGATAAATGCCTTATGGTACAACGCGCTACGTATTGGCTCCATCCTAGCTTACGATTTTGAGCAGCCAACCACGGGCCAACAACTTGAGGAGCAAGCCAGTCGCCTCTATGCCGCTTTTCAACCCAACTTCTGGAACGCTGACCTAGGTTGCCTCTACGACTGCCTGCACCTGGATGGTACACCCGACGCGAGCATCAGGCCCAATCAACTTTTCGCGCTGAGCTTGCCATTTCCCTTGCTCACTGGCGAGCGAGCTGAACAGGTTTTGTCCGTTGTAGCAGAACACCTGTACACCCCCGTTGGCTTGCGCAGCCTTTCACCAGAAGATACTCGCTACCAACCTATTTACGAAGGTCCTCTCCTCCAGCGTGACGGTGCTTACCACCAAGGCACCGTCTGGAGTTGGTTGCTCGGGCCGTACGTCGATGCGCTACTGTACGTGCATGGGCAGAAGCTAGGGCAGGAACGGGCGCAGCAGGTGCTGGAAGCATTCACGTATCACCTGCGCGAAGCGGGTGTGGGTACCATCTCCGAAATCTTCGACGGCCAGGCGCCTCACTATCCGCGCGGCTGCATGGCGCAGGCCTGGAGCGTAGCCGAAGTGCTGCGCGTAGCAACTGAGTTCAAGCAACCTCACCCCTAGCCTTGTTTTTCGGACTTTGCGCAGCAAGCAAACCGAGGCTAAGACTGAGGTTCACGTAAGTACCCATTTCATTAACAACTCATTATGCCCACTCCTAGCACCTGGATTGACGTCACGACCACCATTGAAGATGGCATGGTCCACTGGCCTGACAACGCGCCCGTACATATCACGCACACCTCTAGCATTGCCAACGGTGACGCGGCCAACGTTACCAAGCTCTCGATGAGCGCCCACACAGCTACCCACGTAGATGCGCCGCTGCACTTCATCGCCAACGGCGACGACGTGACTACTCTTGACCTAGCTACCCTGATGGGCCCCGTGCGGCTGGTGCAGATTCAGGACCCAGAAGCCATCAAGTTGAGCGAGATTCAGGACTTGCCGCTGGCCCCCGGCGAGCGGGTGTTATTTAAGACCCGCAACTCATCGTCGGAGTGGGCCACGGCACCTTTCAAGAAAGACTTTGTAGCGTTGGCGGCTGATGCGGCCAAGTTCCTGCAAGAGAAAGGTGTGATCTGCGTGGGTGTTGATTATCTGTCGGTTGGCGGACCCGAGGCGCACCATGCGTTGCTCGATAACGGCATTACGGTAATTGAAGGGCTAGCCTTGCAGCAGGTAGAGCCGGGCGCTTATGAGATGATTTGCTTACCGCTAAAAATCAAAGGGTCGGATGGGGCGCCGGCGCGGGTGCTGCTCAAGCCGCTGGCCTAGCAGCATTTCGTGTAGCAGAAGACGCGGTTTGTATAAGCTCAGCCGTATAAGATAGTTAGATCTTTGAAGGTCTTATCTTCTTAGCAAAAGCTGCTCCCATGAGTCTTACTAATTTTCGCACACTTGGTCGCTCCGGCCTGGTGGTCAGTCCGCTGTGTCTCGGTACCATGACCTTCGGCACTCCACGTTGGGGCTCGCCCGATGAAGTTTCTGCGTCTGTCTTCAACGCCTATGTGGAGGCCGGCGGCAACTTCCTCGACACGGCTGATGTGTACGCCGGAGGCCGCAGCGAAGAGTTGCTAGGCGGCTACATCGCCGACCGCCGCCTGCGCAACCAACTGGTGCTCGCTACCAAGTTTGCTTTTAATGCCCAACCCGGCAATCCAAACGCGGGCGGCAACGGACGCAAGAACATCTACCGGGCGCTGGAAGGCTCGTTGCGCCGCCTGCGCACCGACTACGTCGACATGTACTGGCTGCACACCTGGGATGTGGTGACGCCCGTAGAGGAAGTGCTGCAAACCTTCGGCGACCTAGTGCGGGCCGGGAAGATTCGCTACTTCGGCTTCTCCAACGTGCCTGCGTGGTACGCCACGCAGGCCGCTACCCTAGCTTCGGCGCACGCCATTCCCGGCCCTATTGCCTTGCAACTCGAATACTCGCTGGTCGACCGCAGCATCGAGCGGGAGCACGTGCCGGCGGCACGGGCGCTGGGCCTAGGTATCACGCCGTGGAGTCCGCTCGCAGCAGGTTTCCTAGCCGGCAAGTACCACCGTGAAGACCCCAAAGCCACGACGGACGGTCGCCTCAGCGGCCCTAACCCGTTTGGCGACCAGCTATTTACCGACCGCAATTGGCGCGTGCTCGACTCGCTGCGCGAAGTAGCCACCGAGGCAAACCTACCGTTGGCACAAGTGGCCTTAGCGTGGGCTGCGGCGCAACCGAGTATGAGTTCACTCATCATCGGCGCCAGCAAACTAGAGCAACTGCACGATAACCTAGCTTCGATAGAGGTCCGGCTAACGGCTGATCAGCTCCAGAAGCTTGACCAAGCTAGTGCCCTCGACCCTATTTACCCGTACCCCATTTTCTCCCCAGCCGTGAACCGCGGCATCTTCGGTGGCCATACGGTGCAGGGCTGGTAATCCTGGTAAACTCACCAATACGTCCAAAGTAGAACGTCATGCTGAGCTTGTCGAAGCATCTCGCGTGCAGTAGTAACTCTAATCCTCAGGGTTTACCATTGCACGCGAGATGCTTCGACAAGCTCAGCATGACGTTCACATTTAGAATAGTAAAGCCACGTTCCTTTTTACTTTTTTCCCGGCTCAGTAACGGCGTTTTGTGTTGCAGAAGCGACGGTTTGTATAAGTCCCAGCCTAGGTTGTTGCCAGACCTTTGTAAGGTAAAAAGTCAACCCCTATTACCTTACAATAGCCACAAGATGAGCACTATCAAACGAGTACCCCTGGGTAGCCAAGGGTTAATAGTTCCCGCCGAAGGCCTCGGCTGCATGGGCATGACGAGCGGCGTAGCTGGCATGAGTGTGTACGGGGAAGCCGACGAAATTGAAAGCCTCGCCACGCTGCACCGCGCCTTGGAGCTAGGTATTAACCTGCTGGATACAGCCGACTTATACGGCCCTATGCACAATGAACGGCTGGTTGGCAAAGCCTTAACCGGCCGCCGGCAAGATGTTATTCTAGCTACCAAGTTCGGCTTTGAAGTAGATGATGACGAGAACTGGACCGGCAAGCTAAACGGCCACCCCGCCTACGCCCGCAAGTGCATCGAACGGTCGCTGAAGAACCTCGGCACCGACTACGTTGACCTGTACTACCTGCACCGTGTCGACCCGAATGTACCCATTGAGGATTCCATCGGCGAGATGAGCCGCTTCGTAGAAGAAGGCAAAGTGCGCTACCTAGGGGTATCGGAAACGACGCCCGAGGAGTTGCGCCGTGCCCATGGCATACACCCCATTACGGCCCTACAAACGGAGTACTCCCTGTTCGACCGGGGTGTGGAGGGAACGGGTTCTTTGCAGGCTGCACGGGAGCTAGGTATTGGCTTTGTGGCCTACTCGCCGCTCGGTCGTGGCTTCCTTTCCGGCGACCTCAAGTCACCCGACGACCTCGAAGCCAACGACTCGCGCCGCCACTTCCCACGCTACCAGGGCGAAAACTTTTACAAGAACCTGGAGCTAGTGGAAAAGCTGCAAACCTTGGCGCAGGCCAAAAGCGTGACAGCTGCCCAACTCGCTATTGCTTGGGTTTTGGCCCAAGGTGTCGTGGCTATTCCGGGCACGAAGCGTCGCAAGTACTTGGAAGCCAACGTAGCGGCAGCTAGTATCACGTTGAGCCCCCAAGAGCTAGCTGAACTAGAAGCCATCATGCCGGTTGGTAGTTCTGCGGGCGCCGCGTACCCTGTTATGTTCTAAGCTGCTGCTAGGCTGCGTAGCTTTCAGTTACTTGCGACAACAACCCGGTCAGGGTTTGCATCCTGACCGGGCTACGCGCCATGAGCTACGCAGCAGAACAGAAACGATGAGTGACTTTGTAGGATATTGGACAACCAAAGTAGCTGATCCAGAGCTTGGTTTGACGTTTCCGATGGTGGTGCTCTACCCGACTAGCACGCCGAGTAGCCTGCAAGCCGTCGGAATGTACCAGCTCGACGTTGCGCCGGATGCCCCCATCCAAGAAGGCGTGTTTCCGCTGGTGCTGATTTCGCACGGTAACGGTGGCTCGGGACTCGTGTACCGCACCCTGGCGCATTACCTAGCTCGCCACGGGTTCGTGGTGGGCATGCCAGACCACCCGTTCAATAATCGGCTGGATAACAGTTGGGCCAAAACAGCGCAGAACCTAGCGAATCGTCCTCGACACTTACAACTGGCTATCAGCCACTTGATGGATCATCCTAGGTTCGCTGCGTTCTTAGAACCGACTAGGGTGGGGCTCATTGGTCACTCAGTAGGGGGTTACACGGCTTTGGCGCTAGCAGGCGGCGAGCCCACCTCCTTCCCCTGGGAATCGGCCGATAACCAATTCCACTTCATATCGACTCCTACGGATAGCCGGGTGAAAGCATTAGTATTGTTAGCGCCGGCAGCCATGTGGTTCAGGGCAGAAGGCGCCTTACGCAACGTTCACGTTGCTACGTTGTTACTTACGGCGGAGGTAGACGTCCATACGCCTTCCGAACATGCTCAAGTGATTCTCACGGGAGTACCTGACTCAACCAAGATTCAGCACCGCGTGGTTGAGAATGCCGGGCATTTCTCCTTCCTGAGTCCTTTTCCGGAAGCTAGGGTTAGTCCTGCGTTTCCGCCCTCCCAAGATCCGCCGGGCTTTGATCGAGCACGTTTTCACGATGAGCTAAACACGGAAGTGCTAGCTTTTTTATCACGAGCGCTCTAGTAGACTATGGCACAATGTTTTATGAAGCAAACCGCGCAAAACTTCCGTGTGCTGTCAACCGTGACGGACTACACTCGCTTCTACAACCTACCCGCTCCGGCGCACCCGCTGCTCACCATCATTGACCTGGAAAAAGCCCGTTGCCTGCCCCACCCAACCACACCGATGGTGCAGCAGCTTTATACCGTGGCCTTGAAGCGGGGTATAAAGGGTACGATCTATTATGGCCGCCAGTCCTACGATTTCGCTGAGGGCGTACTGTTCTTCCTAGGCCCCGATCAGGTGTTTGCGGTTGATGAGACGCTTGACATTTCTGAAATAAATGGCTGGATGCTCGTATTTCACCCCGACTTACTGCTGAAGTACCCACTGGCCAAGAAGATACTCACCTACGGGTTCTTCTCGTACCAATCGCACGAAGCCTTGCACTTGTCAGCCAAGGAAGAAAGCCTGCTGGCGGGTATGATTGATGGCATCCGGATGGAGTATGAGCAACCCATCGACGCCTTCAGCCAGGATGTGCTCGTGTCGCAGCTCGACGTGCTGCTAAGCTACGCCAACCGCTTCTACCACCGCCAGTTCCACACCCGCCGCACCGCCGAGCACGACCTGCTTACTCGTTTCGAGGCGCTGCTATCCAACTATTTCGCTCAAGAGGCGGAACTGCCGTTGCCCACGGTGCAGCACTTCGCCGACGCCCTGCATGTGTCGCCTGCTTACCTGAGCGATATGCTCCGCACCCTCACAGGTCAGAACACACAGCAGCACATTCACAATGCGTTGATCAACAAAGCCAAACAACTGCTACTCAGCACGTCGCTCACCATCAACGAAACGGCGTATCAGCTAGGCTTCGAGTACCCACAATATTTCACTCGCCTGTTCAAGAGCAAAACAGGCGTTACGCCTGCGGCGTTCCGGTTCTCGGTGCAGTAAGCATACTACACGCCTGCCGTTTAAACCCCTACGACGTCTAACTGGCAGCCGTGTAGTATGCTATGAAAAACCTTGTTTTACAGCAGCTTATCCGGCGTGATCGGCAAATTACGGATGCGCTTGCCAGTGGCGTGGTACACGGCGTTGGCAATAGCGGCGGCCGCGCCCGTCACGGCAATTTCGCCGGCGCCGTGCGCACCTAGGGGTGTATGCGGGTCCGGTATGCCCAGGGAGTGAACTTCGATGCGCGGCAGGCCCGCGGCAACGGGTACGTGGTATTCGCTCAAGCTAGCATTCGGGATGCGACCGTCGCGCAGGTCCCACTGGGTGGCTTCCCACAGCGCCATCCCGATGCCCATGGTCACGGAGCCGAGGAACTGCGAGCGGGCGGTTTTCTCGTTTAGGATGGTGCCGCAGTCGTATACGCCCACCCAGCGCGACACCAGCACCTCGCCGGTATCCTCGTGCACGCGCACCTCGCAGAATTGCGCCCCAAATGACTGGAAGGAATACGCCATTTCTTCTAGCTTTTCCTTCAGAAAGGGCGGGAAGCTAGCTTGCGCTTCGAGGCCGGCTTTGCCTTCACGGGCCATGATAGTCGCGTAGGTTTCGCCTTGGGCAGGATTATCTTTGTAGAACAAGCCGTTGTCGCGGGCTTCGAGGTCGTCGTAGCTGGCTTCGTGCAGAGGCGAGCTAGGGTGCTTCACGGCTAGGCGCAACAACTGGCGCTTTAAGTCTTCGCAGGCTAGTTCCACGGCCCCGCCCACCGTAATGGTGGTGGTGGAACCGTAGCTGCCGTTGGCCTTCGGCAATAGCGAGTCGCCGTACTCAAAACGCACCTTTTCGACGGATAGGCCTAGCTGGTCAGCAGCGTTCTGGGCTTGCACGGTGGCGGTACCGGTGCCCATTTCGTGGGTGGCACTTTGCAACACCGCTGTGCCATCAATAGAAAGATGGACTTTGACCTCAGCGCTCCGCTTATTAGCCGGGTAAAAAGCACTTGCGGTGCCTTGGCCGATAAGCCACGGACCTTCGCGCTGGCTACGCGGCTGCGGGTTGCGCGAGTGCCAGCCAAACTTCTCCGCCCCGAGCGCAAAGCACTCTTTCAAGTGTCGGCTCGAAAAGGGCACGTGCATGGTAGGGTCTTTTTCGGGCTCGTTGCGCAGGCGCAGCTCTATCGGATCTATGTTCAGGGCGTAGGCTAGCTCGTCCATGGCCGACTCCAGCGCGAACGTGCCGATACCTTCGCCGGGTGCCCGCATGAAGGTATTCGGCACCATATCGAGCCGCACTAACTTCTGCTGAATCAGGAAGTTGGGGCTAGCATAGAGGTGACGCGTGACAAAGGAAAAGTGCTCGGCGAAGGTGTTGCTGGTAGAGCTAGCCGTGAGGCCGGTATGGATAACGGCTTGCAGCTTGCCTTCCGCATTGGCACCTAGGGCTACGCGTTGCTCGCTGGGCGTGCGGCCGCCTACCATGTAGAACATGTCCTTACGCGGCAAGTCGACTTTCACCGGGCGACCTACCACTTTGGCGGCCATTACCGTCAGGCCAACGTGCGGCCAAGCCCGACCTTTACTGCCAAAAGCCCCACCCACAAAGGCCGAAATGACCCGTATATTTTCTTCCGGCAGCGCAAACATTTCCGAAAGCATTTTGCGCACGCCGAAGATATATTGCGTTGAATCATAGACCGTCAGCCGGTCTTCCTCTTCCCAGTAAGCTAGGGTATTGTGCGCCTCGATGGGGTTGTGGTTGTAGGGCGGCGTGGTATAGGTGTGGTCAATTTTGACCGGCGCGGCAGCCAAGGCTTCTTCGGCATTGCCCTGCTTTACTTCTGGCTTTTCGTTTAGCACCTTCTTGGGCACAAACGCCTCCGATTTCTCGTCCAGCATCGACAACCTAGCTGGCTCTTCGGCCGGTGCGTAGGTGATGCGCACCAAGTCAGCTGCGTACTCGGCTTGGTCGAGCGTTTCGGCCACGACGACCACGATAGGTTGCCCGTGCCAGCTTACTTCATCGGTATTAAGGGCGAGGATGGTAGTGGGCGATGCGCTGGGCTCTTTGTCGCTGGGGTCAAACTCTTTGGTCGGGTGGCGCTTAGGGGCGTTTTCGTGCGTTATCACCGCCAACACGCCGCGGGCTTGCTCCGCTGCCTTGGTAGCGTAAGCCAAAATGCGGCCGCGGGCAATGGTGCTGCGCACAAGAACCCCATACGCTACCTGCTCGACGGGAAACTCCGCCGTGTAGCGTGCTTGGCCGGTTACTTTCAGGCGTCCGTCAACGCGGTCGAGGGGACGGCCTACTTCTTTCGTTCTCATCGGCTTAGGCTAGGTTGCGTTCGGCGAGCGTAGTTAAAGCCCGCACGATGGTGCGCTTGGCTAGCTCGATTTTGAAGGCATTATGCTCGTAGGCAATGGCGGTTTGCAGCTCCGCTTCCGCAGCTTGCCGGAAGTTCTCGGCCGTAGCGGATGCACCTAGTAGCGCCTGTTCGGCCGTATGCGCCCGCCAGGGTTTGTGCGCCACACCACCCAGGGCCAAGCGCACGTTCTTAATCTTATCATCCTCCAGCTCCAGCACCACCGCTACCGACACCAGCGCAAACGCGAAGCTAGGCCGGTCGCGCACTTTGAGGTAGAGGGAGTTAGTAGCAAACGGCAAAGCTGGCAGATCAATGCTTGTAATCAGTTCGTCGTGCCCTAGGTTGGTATCCTGCTCGGGAGTATCGCCGGGCAAACGGTGAAATTTCTCAATCGGAATACTACGTCCGCCGTTGGAGCCTTGTACCTGCACCACTGCATCAAGAACAGCCAATGCAACAGCCATATCGGAAGGGTGCGTGGCAATGCACTGCTCGCTGGTACCGAGGATGGCGTGAATGCGGTTGACGCCGTGAATAGCCGCACAACCCGAGCCGGGCTGGCGCTTGTTACAGGGCGCCGTGATGTCGTAGAAGTAGTAGCAGCGGGTGCGCTGCAAGAGGTTGCCGGCGTTGGTAGCTAGGTTGCGCAGTTGCGGCGAGGCCGCACTTAGCATAGCTTGCGTGAGTACCGGATACCGCTGCCGAAGGAGGGGGTGGTTGGCCGTGTGGCTATTCCGCGCGAGGGCACCAAGGCGTACGCTACCATCGGGCAGTTCATTGATCTGTTTGAAGGGCAGCGCGTTGATATCCACTACTTCACTTGGTCGCTCGACTTCTTCGCGCATTAAATCCACCAAGTTGGTACCGCCACCAATAAACTTGGCTTCTGGGTTCCGGAATACGGCATTGAGCGCAGCTTGCTCATCCGTGGCGCGGGTGTAGGTAAATGCTCTCATGCTTGCGGCCCTTTTTGCTGCTCGTACACGTCGCGAATGGCATCGATAATACCGAGGTAGGCACCGCACCGACAGACGTTGCCGCTCATTCGTTCCCGCAGTTCCTCATCGGTCAGCTCTACTTTGGTAGCGGCTAGGTCGGGCGTTAGGACGCTGGCGTCGCCCTGTTCTACCTCCTTCAACATGGCCACCGCCGAGCAGATTTGCCCTGGCGTGCAGTAGCCGCACTGAAAGCCGTCGTGCTCGATGAAGGCGGCTTGTAGCGGATGCAGTTCGTTTGGGGTACCTAGGCCTTCGATGGTGGTAATTTCCTGGCCCTCGTGCATGATGGCGAAGGTCAGGCATGAGTTAACCCGTTCGTCTTCAATGAGTACCGTGCAGGCACCACATGCGCCTTGGTTACAACCTTTCTTGGTGCCCGTCAGGCCAATGAACTCGCGTAGGGCATCAAGCAGACTTACGCGTGGCTCTAGCTGCAAGTCATAGGTTTGACCATTGATGCGCAGGCTAACGGGCACTAAGCCAGGGTCCGCGGCAGACGGCGGCCGGTGCTCCACGCGCGGAATATCCCCGCGCAGAATCTGTTCAATCGAGAAGCTCATAGGAGGGGCTAGTTGGGTTGACCCAAAATGGCAGGCACGATGACAGGCTACCCAGGGCAACTTCTTCGTGGGTCTACTGCCTGCCGCGCCGGAAGGTTGCTCGGGGTACAGACCTGACAAGCTACTACGACCAGCTATTTTTCAACTTTTTCTTGGGTTTGTTCCACAATAAACGTAAACTACTCGCTCTCAATTTCCTACAAGCGCAAGACCTATCGAACACCCATACCTTCCTTAACACCCATGCAAAAAAACCTCACTTCCCTTCGGTGGCTGCTCGTGCTGTGGCTAGCTGTGTTTAGCAGCTGCGAATACTTGAACGATGATCCGGTGCCCATGGACCCGCAGCCAAGCGGAAAGGATTTGTTCGTGACGGCTGAGCTGGTTGGGACGGTGCCTGCGGCTACCCTCAAGAGTTTGGCAACTGCGGCCGGTTTTGAGAGCTTTGCGCCCTTCGCCAAGTACGACGTGACGTTTTACCGCATGGTGTATAAAGTGAACTACCAAGGGCAGAACGTGCAGGCCTCCGGGTTACTCGGCATTCCACAAGGCACGCCGGCCCCACCAGCACTGCTCAGTGCCCAGCACGGCACCACATTC
This sequence comes from Hymenobacter sp. GOD-10R, assembly GCF_035609205.1. Classification (NCBI taxonomy): domain Bacteria; kingdom Pseudomonadati; phylum Bacteroidota; class Cytophagia; order Cytophagales; family Hymenobacteraceae; genus Hymenobacter; species Hymenobacter sp. GOD-10R. The sequence continues at coordinate 65,125 of NZ_CP141184.1, read as the reverse complement.
CTACAAGCGGAAGCCCCTTCGAACTTCCCGGCTACCTTTAGCGGCTTCGAGCTCTTCGCCTCGACAGGGTTCGTTACCGTCATCCCCGATTTTATCGGCTACGGCACCTCCCGGAATATTTTTCATCCGTACTTCGATCGGAAGTCCAGCGCCCTGACGGTAGTGAACATGCTGAAGGCCGCCCAGTACTTTCTCAAAAGCGGCGGTATAGCACTCAATAAAAACTTGTTTTTGGCGGGCTACTCGGAAGGTGGCTACGTGACGATGGCTGCCCAGCAGGAAATTGAGACGCATCCCGGTCACCAACTAACGCTGACGGCCGCCGCTGCAGGCGCGGGCGGCTATGACCTGCCGGAGTTCCTAAACCAGGTTGCCACCGTGCCGACGTACGCTAGCCCGTCGTTTCTGGCGTTTATCCTGCAGGCCTATAACACCACCTACACCTGGAACCGGCCACTCACTGATTTCTTTCAGCAACCTTACGCTGGCAAGATTCCCATGCTGCTCGATGGCACCAAGAACATCGACCAAATCAACGCCGAGTTGACCACCAACCTAGCTTCTTTGTTTAACCCCACCTTCTACGCCAACCTAAAGAACCCAAGCGGCGAACCGGCGCTACGGCAGAAGCTCCTCGAAAACAGCTTCAACAACTGGGTACCCAGAAGCCCCACGCGCCTCTACCACGGCACCAACGATGAGTCCGTTTTCTTCAGCACTTCCGTCACTACTTACGCCCGCTTCCAAGCCGCTGGCGCCACCAATGTAGCGTTCTTCCCCATTCCGGGTGGCACCCACCGCACCAGCATTGTGCCCATGATGCTGAACGCCCTGCCGTGGCTGCAGTCGTTGGATAAGTAGAGAGTTTTAGTTAAAACTAAAAGCTCCCCTCCTTTTTTAAGGAGGGGTTGGGGGTGGTCAGACTAGAACTAGAAGATTAGACCTAGCCTGTCGTTCAACGACAAGGAACCACCCCCAACCCCTCCTTAAAAAAGGAGGGGAGCTTCGTTCTGTTTGACTAGTAGCCTTGTGAGCAGTTAATCTTTACAGTTTGAATTGCAAGCTCACTTTCACCCCAAAATCCTTGGCGCCGGGAGAGTTACGGTAGGTGAGGCGGTGGATAAAATCGACGCGGGCTACCTTAAAGATGTTTTCTATGCCGTAGCCAACTTCAGCGTAGGGTAAGCGACCTAGCGACTGGAAGGTGAACAACGGCTCTCCGTTTGCGCTGAGGGCCGGCGTGATAGCGCGGTTGGCGGCGCTTACGCCACCATAGAGCAAACTGCCGGTAGCTACCAGGCGCCAGTTGAGCTGCTTCAGGGCCGGAACACTATTCACCAGAAAGCCTTCGAAGTGGTTTTCGAACTGAAAGGATGCGTACTTGTCACTGATGAACTCGGAGTAACGCATCAGGTTGAAAGCGCCCACGTTGTAAAAGGGCGATTGGTTGCCAAGGTGCGTTTTTAAGATCAGGTAAGGAACGGTGCTGGGGATGTAGCCCGCATCTACGATGTAGTCGGTGCGACCGAGCTGCCCTAGCCGCACGCTTTGGCTGACCTGGAAAGTAAACTTGTGGTACTTAAAATCGCTGCTCAAGAACTTGTCTAGCCCCAATGTGTAGCGCAGCGTAAATACCGGCCATTTCTTCAGCCCGATGGCGTAGCGCTGGTTTTGGTTACGGCTTTGCACCAACACCTCATCGCGGGCGTAGCGCGATTCGAGCACGAGCTCCGATAAAGAAAACTGATCAGCTAGCGGCGCACCAGGCGCAGGCTCGTCGGTGTAATAAGCAAAAGGATAGAGCGGGTCGAAGTTCTGCTGGCGCACCGTAACCCGTTGCGTAAAGCCCCGGAACAAGTCACTCTGGATACTGAGCGTATTCAAATCACGCATCAGCGGCCGACTACTGGTGATGTTGCCGAGGCGAGCCGCCGCCTCAAACAGCGGATTTTCCAAAGCGTAGTCGTTGTCGATCAGCGCCAGTTGGTCGAGGTCGCGGCGGCGCTCAGCGGTAATTACCGTCCAGTTGTCCCGGTTCAGGATTCGACTGATGCGCAGGTCGTATTTCAGACGCGTGTCGCGGGTGCCGTAGGCTAGGTAGGCGCGCATCTGCCACTCACGGCTAAAATCGGGCGTGGTACGGAAGCCCACCCGAAAACGGTTTCCTTCGATGTTATTGAACCCATACAAAGTCCAGATCGGACCTAGGTCCACCATGCCCACGCGCTTGTAGCCGTTCACGAACACATCCGCCAGCTTCTTTAACGACTGCACCGACGGCAGCTTCTGCACGGAATCTAGGATGGCGAGGGTGCGCTGATCATCCACCGACAACGAATCAGGACGGTTCTTCTCCCAAAAATCGCCGGGTGCGTCGTACGCATCGGAGGCAGCCACCACAGGCCGGTCGTAGAAGGCAAGCGGCTGCGGGTGGTTGATATCGAAGTTTTGGTTGACGGTAGTGAACTTGGCCGTGACGCCTGCCACCTGCACCCCACCCGGCTTAATGGCAATGTACACGCGGGTGCGCGTAGGTAGCCACGGTCCAGCCGCCGTCGGAGCTAGGTCTTGGTACACCTGGATCTTACTCACAAAGTTGAGGTTAGCCTCGGGGCTTACCGTCAGGTCGACGCGGCGCAGCGCGTAAGTATCAGCTGTAATCCAGATGGTACCGGTGAAAGCTAGGTCTTGGGGCCGGCGCGGCTCTACCCCTAGCTTGTAGCACCAGTCTTTGCCCAAGTACACCGAGTCTTGCAGCTCGTACTCGTACGTGAACTTCCAGCCGTCGGCGATAGGCGAGATAAAGTCCTTGCCCAGCAACTGCTGCCAGTTGGGATAAAAGTCCCAGTCTTGAAAGGAAGAACCTAGGATTTGCGACAGCACTGAGCCATCGCGCGGCGCTAGGCCCCGCATCTGCGTACGTTTGATTTCTTCACGCTTGCGCCGAGGCTCACGCCGCGCGAAATAGCGCGACAGCACCTCAGAGGCGAAAATCGGTAGTACAGGATTGCCGTTGTCCGCGCGGGCTTGGCCTAGGCTGTCGGCAACGGCCGTCATTTGGCGCAATACGCGGCTACGCGCCGCGCCCTTGGGCAAATCGTTCACGGCTACTTCTACGCGGTTGTAGCTATCGAATGCAAAGGCTTCTAGGAAGCGTTTGTCGTTCTTCGGCTTGTGGGCCTGCACGCGGCGCAGAATTTCGTAGGCGGGGTTCTCGGTGGGACGGACGGTTACTTCCCCGAGGGTCACGCCGCTAGTGGGCAACGTAAAATTGATCGTCTGCCGTAATTCCGTGCCAATGCGCTTCTTCTGCACCTTGTAGCCCATGGCCGAAGCAGCTAGCGAGTCAGCGCGTTCGGAAGTAGCTAGCTCATAGTGTCCTTGCTCGTCAGCTGTTATGCCCGCCGATGTTCCGGGCAAAAACAACGAGGCAAACGGCACAGGTTGGCCGGTTGTCGACTCCGTCACCTGCCCACTCAGCACGATACGCTGGGCCTGCACCGACGAAACGCCAGCTAACAGCAACAGCAGTAAAAGCAGGAAGGAAACCTTTTTCATAAATCAAGCACACAAACCTGAGCGAGCTGAACATAGTTCGCAGCCTTGAAAGATACGCACTCAGCTGCAGGAAAAGCTAGGTTCTTAGACGGATCATTCGTCTAAGAGTTAGCCGTAAGCACCTGATAATCTTTCTTTCGCTCTTTTCTGACCGGTTCAGCTACCGTTGAGGTTAGCCGAGTGGCTTCACTTGTCTCCTCAGCAAAATGCAAGCCTAAGCTAAATTCATATTTATGGCTGATCCCCTAGTTCCCATTCACAGTAGCGCTAAACGCACTCTTCCTTAGTTAAGCGCTCATTCAGGAAGATGCCCGCTTGAGTACCCTCGGCGGCGGCGATTAACGCTTGTTGGGAGCCAGGCGTCATATCACCGGCCGCATACACGCCGCGCATGGATGTTTGCAGGTATTTGTCGGTCCACACGGCTCCTTTGCTGGTGGTGCGGCATCCGAGTTGCTCGGCCAGCGTGCCTCGCTGGTGCTGGTGCGCGTGCACAAACAACGCATCTCGCTCCAGCTCATCACCATTTTTGAAGAGTATGCATTTTAAATCGCCACGACGGTTGCCTTGCAGGCGGATAATTGGCTCCTCCCGAACGGTAATACCTTGGGCTTGCAAACGGCGGCGCGCATTGGCAGAAATGCCCATGGGACCATCGGTGCACACGACCACGTCGCGCGACCAACGACTAATCAGCAAGGCTAGCCCCACCACCATCTTTCCACGTCCGTAGACGGCCAGCGCTTTGTCTTGTACCTCCCAGCCATGGCAGTAAGGGCAATGAAGTACCCCCCGGCCCCAGAGCTCCCTCATCCCGTCCAGCGGGGGAAGTTCATCGTCGACGCCAGTAGCAAGCAGTAGCTTCCGCGTAGTAATAGTCGCTGGCCGGCCCGATTCGCTCTCGGCGATAAGCGTAAAGCCATGATTTTCAGCTGACACATTGGTGACTTTGCCCGGCCGAATAACCACCGACGGGTAGGGTTCCAGTTGTTCTCTGCTGATGCGCAGGAGCTCCTGCGGTTTGATGCCGTCGCGGCTCAGAAACGCATGCACTCCCGACGAAGGAGCATTACGCGGCGCTCCGCCGTCGCAGACGAGTACCCGACGGCGGCAGCGCCCTAATACAAGAGCGGCACCTAGCCCTGCGCAACCCGCCCCAACGATGACAACATCGTAATCGGTAGGGGCAATAGTTGAGGGGCGGCGAGAATAAATGGGAGCACAAAGAGTAGCCATACCAAACACGTAGTCGGCCATTTAGAACGGCAGATTAGCGTAGGAGTTGGGCTTACTACACAAGATATTTCGCTAGCTCAAGCATGAACTTGGCCTTGACAAACCCTAAAACAAAACCCAGCTGCTCCGTTTGCACAACGAAACAGCTGGGTTAGTTCAACCGCAAGCGGTCTACTTCGTGAGATTTAGTGCTTCACTAAGCGGCGCGTTAGCACTTTATCTACTCCTTGCAGCGTCACGATATAAACGCCGGCGGGCAAAATAGCCACGTTCAAGGTAGTAGGTTGGCCACCTTTAACATCCTGCTCTAATCCGCCTACATTACGACCACTCACGTCGTGGAAGGATAGGTGAAACTGCCCCGCGGGCAAGGCGGTAAGATCAAGGGTGACATAGTCGGAGGTCGGGTTGGGGCTAAGATCGAACGTAGCCATGCCCGCCTGCAACGCTACTGACCGCACGGGGGAGTACGTCGTTGCTCCATCGAGGTCTACCTGACGCAAGCGATAGTAGAGTACCTGGCCTGCATACCGGCTTGCTTCCTGGTCGGTGAAAGCGTAGCCGTGCTTATCAGTCGTAGTGCCATAGCTGGCCACCTTGCCAATTTGTTCGAACGAGTAGCTATCGATGCTACGCTCTACCGCAAAATAATCAGCGTTCTTTTCGGAAGCGGTGCTCCAGTTTAGCTGCACTTGGCGGCCTTGCGCCTTGGCGTCAAATTGCACCAGCTCGACGGGCAGAGGCTGTACTGTACAGTTGGACGCCTGTGTGATGTTGGGCACGTCAGCTTGCGCGATAGTATTACGAACGAGGCCCGCGAACTGCGTACCCGTTGTACCTCCAAAGCTGAAGTTGCCGTTGCTACCACCCGTTTGGCCGCTGGCACCTGACGCAATTTCCGAAGAGCTGTTGATAGCAGAAGACGTGAAAACGACACCTGCCGACCCACCACCACCGGGCCCGTGACCCTGGGCTTGCGGAGCTAGGTTGTCGCTACCTCCCTGGCCACCTTTGGCCAAGACAATAATATTTGAGAGGGTTCCTTGAGCGAGGAATACTACGCTGCCACCGGCGCCACCGCCACCCGCACCATCGTTTTGTACTGTAAACGTATTGTCGATTCCGCTGACGTTAATTGTACCAGTGCCAGCTACTTGGTTCGTGTTTACAATCACGATACCGCCACCTGCTGTACCGCTGCTGGCTAGGCCGTTGGCCGGCGTACCTGTACCGTTGTTGGTAGTACCAGCGCCGCCACCGCCACCTAATACCACACGGCTCGGGCTAGCTTGCAAGAAGGGAGCACCGCCGTTACCACCCGTAGGTGCACCTTGGTTCCAGGAGTTGCCGCCCTGACCACCGAATCCGCCGTTGGAGCCACCACCACCACCAGTGTTGTTGGCGTTGGTCGCAGTAGTGCCATCGGTACCACCGCCACCAGCGTTGCCTGGGGCACCCCGGCCGTAGCTACCTCCTGGATAGCCTTCCGCGGTGTTGTCAAGCAACGCCCCATTATTGTTCACGTAGCGGGGCGTACCGGCTATTCCTTCTCCTTTCGAACCATTGAGAGCTAGGCTCGATGAAGTGACGTAATCTAGGTTGGTGACGCTTGCATCGGTAGTTCCTGCTAGCGTCCGGCCAGCGCCCCCACGGAAGCCTTTACCACTCGCGTTGATTGTGTAGCCGTTGAAGTTCAACGTACCTCCTACTTCCAGTACCACTATTCCACCCGTTTCACCATTCCAAGCCGCGGGTACTAAGTCTGCACCTAGGGTCAGGTTACGATAGCGCGGCACCCGGATTACCTGGAAGCGCTGCTGACCAGCAGCAGTAGTAGCATTGGCATTGGTGTAAGTACTGGTTAGCGGCGACGACAACGTCAACGTACCACCGCCCGCCGCGGTTGCGGAAGCGGAAGTAGCATCTACGTAGCGATACTCATACAAACCGGCCGTTAGCCCGGTACCTAGCGTACCATTTGCTGGCGAATCCGTTGAAGCAATTCCATCACCGTATGCATTGGTATTGCTGTAGTCAATCTGTGCACCTTGCATTTGAATAATGAGCAGCAAGTCGCCGGGAACAATGTCAGCGGCACCTACCGTCGACAGGGCTGGCCCAACGGCCAGCGTAGTGCTGTTTGCCGCAGCGGATCCTACGCCTTTGTAGTACGTGTTGATCTGCTGGTTAGCAGCCGTTGTTACGTCCGTTGTAGAAGTAGTAAGACACGCTTGGCTGGAAACGGTATTGCTGATTGCCACCCGGATATTCGAGAAGGAAGCCGAGCCATCGTTGTTGCTCGCAGCAGGATCTGCGGTAGCTGCCGTAGTATTGACCGAACCTATGACAGGCTGATCAGAGCTCTTCGGAGCCGTTAACGACACAGTGAAGCCGGTAGAGGCAGATGATGCTAAGCTGGTAATAGCGGGTAGCGTAATTACGCCCGTAGTTGCATCGTAGCTACCTCCATCTGATACAGTGACGTTCGTAAGGTTTTTGGAGATGGTAGCCCGCAGTAGCACGTTGGTCGCCGCCGAAGGACCGTAGTTACTGGCTACAATGTTGAGTACGGTTTTTCCACCTGGCGCCGTAGCCGTTGGGCCTGTGATGGTGGCAGCCACATCGGCCACTTGCGTAGCGGTAGTAGTCACGTTACTGGCTGTACTCGTACCATCGTCGTTGCTAGCGGTAGTGAAAGCCGTGCTGCTCGAAATGCTGGAGGCCATCCCTGTCACCGACCCGTTAGCGGGCATCACAAAGCGGACAGTAGCCGTTTGCACCGTCGAGTTGGCAGCGTACGTGACAGATGGGAAGACCACAATACCACTTGACGGGTTATAAGTAGCATCGAGCGAAGCCGTTACTGTCTGCAGACCGGTCGGCAGCTGCACCCGTGGCGATACGTTTGTTGCATCTGCAGTACTGTTGTTTTTTACCGTTACGGTGTAGGTTACGTAGCTACCTGATGACGCACTTGTTGGACCGCTCAGCGTCGTTACCACATCTACTGTCGTGGTTGTAACAGCTATTGTTAGAAACACAGTATTAGAAACGACACCTTTCTCATCTTTCACAGTGTATTGCACACTAGCAGTAGTCGTAGAATTATTAGTCGGCGTAAAGTTGATGGTGCCTTGGTTTGGCCCAGCAGCTGTATTTACCGTAAATGTGCCGCCCGTTTGCGTACCTACCAGTGTTACAGTACTCTTGTCAATAGTAGCGTTGCCGTCGGCATCGGCGTCATTGGCCAGCACTTTGATATTTGTCATGGCCCGGTTCCGCACTGTGGCTACGTTGTCGGCCACCACGACAGGCGCGGTGTTCGTCAGGGTAACAGTGACGGCGACAGAGTTAGATGTTTGCGCGGGAGAAGCGTTGTTCTTCACCGTATAGTTGACACTTGTAGCGCGGCTTGCAGTATTATTTGGGAAGCTAGATGCCGCGGGCGGAGTGAAAATAACCTTCCCATTGCTCACGGCAAAGGTGCCACCATTGGTGCCCGTGGTACCTGATAATGTAATGGAGTTCGGATTGATAACGTTGGGAGCATCCGAGCTAGCTGGTGTATCATTGTCAATAACGTCGACAGTTGTAGCGCCTGCATTGTAGGAGATACTAACACCATCAGCCACTGCTGTTGGTGCCTTCGTTACGATTATTGATAATGTAGCTTGGTTGGAAATTTCACCCTTCTTATTCCTGACGGTATAGTTCACACTGGCGGCCCCTACGAAGCCCGTAGTAGGCGTGTAGCTGATGGTTCCCGTTGTTGTGTTGCGCGTAAATGTGCCGCCCGTTTGTGCGCCGACCAACGTTACGGTTGTTGGATCAATGGCATAGACGCCACTGCCGCCGGTGTCATTGCCTAGCACATTGATGTTATTTAAGGCTGCGTTCTGCGGGGTTTGCGCATCATCGCTATTGGCAGTAGGTGGGTTAGTAACTGTGATAGTTAGCACTCCTTGGTTAGAAGTGACTCCACTCGCATCTTTCACGGTGTAGCCAATCTGTGTCTGGCCAGCAATGTTACTCTCTGGCACAAAGGTTACGGCACCCGTCGTGGAATTGGTAGTAAACGTTCCACCCGTTTGGGTGCCTATAAGGGTTACCGTGCTTGGGCTAAGAGCTGCATCTCCAGCTACATCATTGCTCAGCACATCAACTGTAACTGGTTGGTTAAGGAGCGTCGTGACATCATCATCAACCGCGAAGGGCGACTTGCACCAAGTCATTTTGTTGATACCAATAGCTTGACTACCTGGGTTGGTGTTTCCGGTTACCGCGTTTTCGAACGTGAGCCGAAGCTTTTTCACACCCGTACTGAAAACAGCATTAACTGATGCACCTGTAGCATTAGTCCCATTACTACCTGTTCCAGTTGCTATGTTGCCATTCACGCTCACAAATGTTCCGAGAGGAGTTAGGACCGGTAATGCTACAACGTTGTTATTAGCATCTAATCCTTCAAATGTCAATCGATCTATTTGACTACCCGAAAGCCTATCAATGTCTTGTACTTCGAGTGCTAGGTTAGCAACCACCCGACTAAATTCAAACACGACTACCGATGTATGACTAGCACCATTTGTAGCACTGTACGTCAAGTCCCACCGTAGGGTGTTTACATTATTGATGGTATTTGTAGCCAATGTGCCTTCCGTCCCAGAGCCTTGCGTGTAAGTGGTATTGAGCGTGACATTGCTGTTAGCCACTGGCTGACCTGTAACCCTCTTCCAGTTCACACCGGTTGTGGGAAAACTTAGCTGAGTGGAGGTAGTACACTGCGCCCACGCATTAGGCGTAACCCAGGGTACCAAAATCAGTAGCAATCCAGCTAGTCGTAGAATTAATTTCATAAGAAAGCAGGTAAAGAGTATGGTAGCACAGAAGAGTGCATCAAGAAATCAGCCAAATAAATGGCTGCTTGACGAGGCCCAAAGGTATTTGATGAAAACAATATATTATTTGCACTATAAATACATTAAATTTCATTAAACCCACAGTCAGTCACAAAAAAATAATGCACAACATGCAGAAATTCTGCATATTGTGCATTAAGTATTTTTAATATAATTTACTGGTATTTGGTACTTTCTACGCCTTAACGAGACCTTGCATTATCATTGACCAATAATCGAACAGCTTGGTTAAATCCTGTTTTATCCAGAAGTTCTTCTAAGTTTAGATGCAGGCGGTATTTCCAAAAATGCTGGGGATTAGCCGGCACGTTGATCTGTTCCGCTTGAGGGTTTTCGTGGCGTAGCTGCGTGTCTAGCGCCAGCAAATCTTGCAAGGGGAAGATGGCCCACATAGCTGGCGACGCCAAGTGCTGCTCGATGATCTCGCGGATTACCCATGGCTCACAATAGTAAGGAGCCTGCTGGCCCCAATGACCTAGCTGATGCTCGAAGAAGCGCTGCGTAAGGGCTCGGTCTTCTTCCCACCAGCCGCGTAGTGTGCTCATATCGTGGCTGCCAGGGCTGACCACAGACAAATACGGTGCAGCAGCAGGGTTGCCAAACTCTACGTTGGGGTCGGAGGGCATGCGCTGGATGTTCAGGCCTAGCATGCCTAGCTCGCGCATGACGCCCGGCACCGAGGCAGGCACCATACCTAGGTCTTCGCCGCAGATGAGCATATTGGTAGCATAGCGCACCGGGGGCAGCTTCACCAAGCCTTGCTGCCGCCAAAACTCATCGTGGCGACGGAAGAAGAAGTCATCGTACAGCTCCTTAAGGCGATGCTGCGTGTGGCCATCCAGCTCGTGGAACGATACACTCAAGTGCAACGTGATGCGCGGATGATAGAAGTCGGGCTCATCAGCGGGCACAAACAGCACCTCGTTCGGAAGCTTGTAGAGGTTGGTGCGCAGCCAGCGGTAGTGATCGGCATTGCTAGGGTCCTCCTTGATCTTTTGCTCAAATACTTCCTCCATCTGGCGCTGCGTACGCACGTGCTCTTTCAGGCGGAAGATACCGTGGTCGACAGCGTCCAAGAACTCTTCGTACACGGCCTGAGCTTGTTCGCGGAACAAGTCGGTGAGCATGTGCCAACGGATGTAAGGCTCGCATAGACGGCCATAGTCGAACCAGCCGATGCGCTGCTCTATCTCGTGGCGGTGCAAGGGCAAAGCGGGTGCGAAGTGGCCTAGCAATCCTTCGACGGAGTGGCCGGGAATCTCCCAGATGCGGAAGAAGCCTAGGATATGATCGATACGCAAGGCATCGAAGTAGCGGGCTAGGTGCCCCATGCGCTGCTTCCACCACGCGTAGCCATCTTCCGCCATCCGCTCCCAGTTGTAGGTTGGAAAGCGCCAGTTTTGGCCGGTGAGGGAGAAATCATCCGGCGGGGCACCGGCCTGACGGTCCATGTGGTAGAGCTCGGGCTGGGTCCAGGCATCCACGGAGTGGCGGTAAATACCGATGGGCAAGTCGCCCTTCACCACTACACCTTTACTACGGGCATAATCAACGGCCTCGCGCAGCTGCTTATCGAGGTGAAACTGCGTGAAGAAGTGCAAGCCAAACTCGTCGAAATCAGGCTGATCTTCGCGGGTAAGCTCGGCAGCTAGCGTGGGCGTGCGGTACTCGTCAGGCCACTGATTAAAGTCGGCCGTGCCGAATCGGTCACGCAGGGCAGAGAAGGCTGCATAGGGTACCAGCCACGATTTCTGCTCTTCGCGGAACGCCTGAAACGCTGGATCGGCTAGAAAGCTAGCTTTTTCCTGCTGATACAAAGACTTGATGAACTTCCACTTAGTATTCATTACCGGCTCATAGTCCACGAAGTCGCGGCCATTAAGTTCGGTCCGTGATTGTGCCAGTTCCTGTTGGTCGGCGGGATTAGCTAATGTCGCCACTGCCTCCAGGTTGAGGTATTGCGGGTGCAGTGCAAACACCGAAATAGCAGCATACGGATACGAATCGACCCAGGTGTGCGTGGCGGTGGTGTCGTTGATGGGCAGCACCTGCACCATCTTCAGGCCCGTAGCCACGGCCCAATCAACTAACAGTTTTAGGTCAGGAAACTCCCCTACTCCTAGGCCCTGCTGACTCCGCAGGGAAAATACCGGCAACGCCACACCTGCGCCGCGCCAGTTGCCGGTCGTGTAGCGGAACCGCTCGTCGGCTAGCACCTGTAGCGTTTTTTCTTCGCTCTGTGGCTGAATCAGGCGGTCGTCGCCTCCTTCCAGTTCCACTATCTGCTGCGCTTGCGGGTCCCAGATGCCGTACTTGTACTTCGTAGTTTGGTCGGGGTGAGCCAACGCCACATCGGCAGCCCATGTCGGGTAAGCGGCGTCGCTGAGCACCAACGCTTTGCTAGCATCCCAGGCACCTAGGGCAGGGTCGGAGCCGAGCACACATACTTGGTAGTTCGTGTCGACGCGCGGGGCGAGCAACTGGAAGCGCACAGCGGGCTTATTACCGGCAGCGGGGGAGCTTGCCATACTCACTTCCGCACTCGGGCGGCGCATGAGGGCCTGAGTGAAAGCAGCAGTCACCAACTCGTTTTCGGGCTCCGCCGGTGGGCGCCAATACTCCTTCAGCTCAATGACTTTGTACTGGCTACCGTCGTAATCGAGGGTGCGGTTGGGGCCCCACTCCCAATGCAGCGTTTCAGAGTCCACCAGAATGTATTTGTAGCTGATGGTACCCGCCGAGGCGTCGGGCAGGGTGATTTCGTGATGCCAACGGCCGGAGGCTTCGTCGTAGTGGAGGGCTAGGGCTTGCTCGGCAGCCCACTGGCCTAGGCTAGGCTCGGAGCCGCACACGAGTAGCCGCTGACCCCAAGCGGTGCGGAAGGGAAGAGAAAAGCGAAGAATCATGCGCAAGATAAAACGGAGTGGGACGACAAGTTAGCAGAGTTCAAGGGGGTGAAGAGCAATGCTTGGCGCTATAACGGCCTTCGGGCGCTTACGTTGGTAGCCGGACAAGCGGTTTGTTCTCTACTTCTTTAGTCGAATAACTCCTCCCAAACACTAGTCTGTGGGAAAAATAATGCAACCAGTCACTAATAAATAGACGCCTAGTTCAGCAAATGAGCAGTTGCAAACGATTGAGGGAAAAGGAACTACAGCAGAACCATAACTTATACGGGCTATTTTTCGTTGGCTCATGCTGAACCCTAGCCCATCTGAGCCATTAGTACTGCATCCACTTACGCCCGTCGCGGCCTCTACATTGTATTGGGGCTGCTCGCCTTCGTGCTGCTACTTGTCGTCATAGTAGTGGTAGCATTGCAGTTTCCGGCTACCCAAGATTTTGCGGCCCGGCAAGCCGAGAGCTACCTCCACAAGAAGCTCGGCACAGAGGTCCGCATCGGTAAATTCCGTACAGACTTCCGCCATGCTATTTCGCTCGACAACGTTTATCTGGAAGACCAGCAGAAGGATACCTTGCTGTCGGTTGGGCACCTAGGCGTTGATATCGACCTGTGGGCTCTGACGAAGTCACAGATTAATGTGAGCTCAGTGGAGCTCAATGATGGCACCGTGCACATCAAGCGCACCGAGCCCGATAGTGTTTCCAACTACGACTTCATCGTGGCGGCCTTTGCCACCGGCGATACCACGACTACGACACCAGCCGACACGACTAGTAGTGGCTTTAAATACAACATTGGCGATGCCCGCCTGACCAACATCTACCTGACCTACGATGATCAGGTGGAAGGGATGAACGTACGGGGCCGCGTAGGCGAATTGGCCGTGGCGATGGACGAAGTGGATGTCGATAAGTCTATTTATAAGATCGATGAAGCGAAGCTCAGCCGTACGGGCATCAACATCACCCAGAGCAAAACCGCCCCGCCGGATACGGCTGCCAGTGAGCCTCTTACCCTGACCCTAGGTCTGAAAAAAGCTAACCTCGATACGGTGAGCTTGACCTACCGTAATAGCCCATCGGCGCAGTACATTGATACCCGGATTGGAGCAGCAGAGATTACGGCTAATAACATCGACCTCATCAACTCGCGCGTTGACCTGAACACGCTCACGTTGCGCAACAGCAGCTTTGCTTACGCTCAAAACGAGAACGTACCCACCGAGAAGCGCTTAGTAAACCCCGCCGAAGCGGTGCGCGACCTGAACGAATCGGTGGAAACCGCTACGGGCCAGGAGGCCAATTGGGTAGTGACGCTGAAGAAATCGGACGTGAGCAACCTAGCTGTGGCCTTCGACAACTTCGACGAGCCCAAGCAGCGCACCCGCGTGCCCGCCATGGACTACAACCACTTGAAGTTCACGGATCTTAAACTGGCTACCGACAACCTATTTTACTCGGAGAACCGCACCACGGGCCGCATTAACGAGCTAGCCGGTAAGGAGCAGAGTGGCTTCCAAATTGAACATACTGAGGCCGATGTGGTGTTCGACTCCGTCGAAACTCGCCTTGATAACCTCGACCTCATCACGCCCCATACACGCATCCGCCGCACCTTGGCCATGCGCTACAAGTCACTGAGCGGCATTGCTGATGACATTCCGAATCTAGGCCTAGAAGGTGACTTCCGCGAAACGCGCCTCGGCTTCCGCGACATTCTGTACCTAGCTCCTGACCTAGCTAGCACGCCGCCATTCACTACGGGCCCCAACCAATCGGTGCTGCTCAGCGGCTTGGTGAGCGGGCGCGTGGGCGACCTTCAGATCAAGAACTTAGACTTTGTAGGCTTCCGTAATACCACGCTCAAAGCTAGTGGCCGCATCCAGGGATTGCCCGAAACGGACCGGCGCTTATACACCAACATTAGCATCCGGCAGTTTACCACCTCCGACGCCGACATTCGCAGCCTCGTTCCCAAAGGCACCATCCCAGCGGGCTATTCGCTGCCACCACGCATTGCGGCTTCGGGCACTTTCAAAGGGCGCCCAACAGCGCTGGTGTTCGATACCGACTTGAAGGTCAATACAGCCTATGGTAACGCAACAGCCGTGGTAAACATGGGCTCAGGCCCGCAAGGACGAGAGCCAATTGCCGCGCGTTTCAACGTGCAAGGATTCGACGTGGGCAAAGTGCTGCGGGACCCTACCATTGGCAAAGTAACGACCAGCGGCACCTTCAACGGTCGTGGCCTCGACCCGGCCACGATGCAGGGCAAACTAGTAGCCACGGTGCAAAGCGCACGTTACCAGAACTACACGTACCGCGGCATTGCAGCGACGGTGAACATCGACCGCAACCGCTACGTGATAGATGCCAAGAGCCAACGTGACCCGAACCTAGCATTCAACCTGAACGGAACCGTGAACCTGCGCAACGCCAATGTGCCTTCGTATGCGTTCAACGTGAACCTGAAAGGCGCGAACCTCACGAAGCTAGGTTTCTACACGGGCGGCGACTTGCGCGTGCAGGGTGAGCTCACAGCTGACCTCAGCGGCGCCGATGCCAACTCCATTAACGGCACCTTCAGCGGGCGCAACGTGGTGATTGTGCGCGACAACCAGCCTATTGCCCTAGAAACTCTGAACGGCAGCTTGGTGCAGAAGCCCGGCCGCACAGAATTGGTTTTTGACTCCAACGTATTCAAGGCAAACCTAGCTGGCAACACTGCTCTTGGCGACGTAGCCACGGTACTCCAAGAGCACATCGACCGTTACTTCGACCTGCCCGGCGTACGCTATCGGCCGGGTGGTCCTGCACGCAACTTCGACTTTAGTGTCGCCTTGCTCGACTCGCAATTTGTAAGAAGGCTCGTACCAGGGCTCAAGCAAATTTCGCCCTTCGACCTGACGGGTAGCTTCGACAGCCGCGCCGCTAACCTGACGGTAAAATCACGCATTCCGGTTATCGTGTACACGGGCTACCGGCTCGATTCGCTGCGCCTCAACGTATCGTCGGATGCGGAGAAGCTGGACTACTCGTTGCGGCTGCGGCAGGCCTCGCAAGACACGAGCTTGCGCTTGCCCAATCCTACCCTCACTGGCAGCATCGCCGATAACAAAGTGGGCACGCACCTGCGCATTGCGGAAGGCGACAGCACAACTATGCTTGATGTAGCCGGCATCTTGCAGGTGCTAAACAACGCTAATACGTACGCCTTCAGCTTCGACCCCAAATTGGTGCTCAGCAACCAGCGCTGGACGGTTGGCCCTGATAACCAAATAGCTTATACTTTATCGAGCGGTGCTATTCGGGCTGACAATGTTCGCTTAAGCCAGGGCAACCAGTTCATTGAGTTGCAAACCTTGGCCGGCGCGGAGTATCCGCTGCAAGCTAGGCTCGGTAACCTCGACCTAAATACGCTTGCCAAGGCCGCAGGTCAACCCGACTCACTTTACAACGGCACTCTGAACGGGCAAGCCGTGGTACGAGCAATTGGGCAGCCCCGCATGGCCTTCACCGCCGACGTAGCTCTGAACAGCTTTGCTTACAACAAAACGGCCATCGGCGACCTGACGCTGAAAGCCACTAACCCGAGCGCCGACCGTTACCTAGTGGATGCCCGCCTGACGGGCGGCCCCGGCAACAGCGACGTGCGCGTGACCGGCTCCTACTTAGCTAATGGCGCCCTCGATATGGCTGTGAACATGGCTCGGTTCAACATCGACATCATCGAGCCGTTCTCGGCAGGGCAGTTGCAGGAAATGAGTGGCTACCTCAGCGGCGACCTAGCCGTGACGGGTACCGTAAGCGCGCCCCAAATTCGGGGTACGGTGAACACCAACGACGCCGGCTTCACACTCACCCAGCTTGGCTCGCCCTTCACCCTGCCCAACGAAAGCCTTGTGCTGGATGACCGGGGCATCGCTTTCAACAGTTTCACCATTCTGGACTCGCTGCGCAACAAGGCGGTGGTAGATGGCTACATTCTCACGAATAATTACACCGACATCAACACCTACCGCTTGCAGTTGCGGGCCGTCACGAAAGACTTTATTGCTGTGCAAAGCTCGGCCCGTGAAAATGAGCTTTACTACGGCAAGCTTGTAGTCGACTCGGATACGCGCATCTCGGGTACCATCAACTTGCCGGTGATACGCACTACGGCTACCATCGTAGAGCCTTCGAACCTTACGGTGGTGGTGCCCAACGACGAAGCGGGTAAAGTGGAGAGCGACGGGATTGTGGAGTTTGTGGACTTAAGCGCGCCGATTGATACCATGCTTCAGCGCCAAGCGAAGATAAATTCAGCCCAAACAGCTAGTGGCTACAACGTATCGGCTACCATTACCGTCACCGACGCCACGCCCTTCACGATTCTCGTTGACCCTATTTCTGGCGACAACTTGCAGGTACGCGCTAATGGTACGCTGAGCACCAGCATCGACCAAGCCGGCAGCATCACGCTCAGTGGCCGCTTGGAAGTGGACAGAGGCCGCTACCACATGTCGCTCTACAACCTAACGGAGCGTGATTTCGACATTGCTAAAGGCAGCTCTCTTACCTGGAGTGGCGACCCTTACAATGCCTTGGTTGATGTATCGGCTATTTACAACGTGAAGGCGGCGCCCGCCGAGCTCTTGGCCGGCCAAGGCGCTACCAACTCCGACCCGACACTGCGCAACGCAGTTCCTTTCCGGGTATTCCTGAACGTGGATGGCGATTTGCTCAAGCCGCTCATCAGCTTCGATATCAAGCTGCCAGAGGATACCCGCGTCGCTACCGCCCGCGACCAAATCGAAGCCCGCCTAGCCCAGCTACGCGAACCTAGCCAGGCCGATGCCTTGAACAAGCAGGTATTCTCGCTACTGGTGCTGAACCGCTTCCTGGCTGAAAATCCTTTCCAATCGAGCAGTGGTAGCCTTGTGAATGAGCAGCTTCGTGGCAGCGCCAGTCAGGTGCTCACGCAGCAGCTCAACAACCTGACCGGCAGCTACCTCTCCAACCTAGGGGTAGAGCTAGGGGTGAACTCGCAGGCCGACTTCTCCTCGGGAGCTGAGAAAACCCGCACCGACTTGAACGTGGCCGTGCGCCGGCAGCTGTTCAATGACCGCGTGACCGTCCGCCTCGGCACCGACGTGCCCTTGGCCGGCGGCAACCAAGCCTCCAACGGTCAACAGAGCGTAAGCAGCTTTGCGGGCGACGTGAGCGTGGAATACGACATTCTGGCCAACGGCCGCCTACGTCTGCGGGCTTACCGCAACAACGCGTATGGCGACATCGACGGGCAATATGTACGCAACGGCGCCTCGCTGATTTTCCAGCGTGACTACCAGAACCTAGCTGACTTGTTCAAGGGCGTTGATAAGAACCTGAAGGAAGAACGCAAGCAAGGTCGCCAACAAGAAAAACAAGAGAAAAAGGCGGCACAGGACTCGGCCAAAACGGTCGCCAATGACCCACGCCGCGACTCGACCCGGACGCGCACCGTATCGCAGACGACCGGCGCGGGTCGGTAGAGGTACCACCTAGGCGGGGCCGCATTCTTCGTTGCGGCCCCGCTTGGCGCTTATTTGCAAATGATCATACATGAGTGATAGTAAACCGGACTCCCCTATGCGGCCCATTCAACACCTGCGCTTTTTCCTCGGAACCAGTTCGCAATGGGCGTGCAATCATTTGATGCTCAATACAAAGAACCATACTACCTCTAAGCGTTCGGGTAAGCAGTGGCTAGGCTTAGGGCTAGCTAGCTTGGTCTTGGCGGGCTGCAGCGGCACCAAGTTCATCCCCGACGACGCCAAGCTTTACACGGGCAGCACCGTCAAGGTCAAGTCGCAATTCCCGATCAAGAATGAGTCGGATCTGACCACCACGCTCGAAGCGGTTATTGCGCCCAAGCCCAACAGCTCGCTCCTAGGTATGCGGCCGAAGCTCTACTTCTGGCACATGGGCGTGGGCAAAACCAAGGGCCTAGGTCACTGGCTTGCCAACAAGTACGGCGAGGAACCCGTGCTGCTGAGCAAAGTCGACACGAACAACGTGAAAGGCTTGATGGTGAACCGCCTGAACAACAACGGCTACTTCCACCCGACCGTCAGCAGTAAGGTGCAGGTGAAGGACAAGACGGCCTCAGTCGACTACACGGCCACCATCAATAAGCCGTACGTTATCAAGGAGATTCACTTTCCAGAGCCTACTTCGCTCGTTAACCGCGCCATCAAAGGCACCGAAACGGGCTCGTTGCTGAAAGTTGGGGACCCATATACGCTGCAAACGTTCGTCAATGAACGGGTACGCATCGATGGGGTCCTGAAAAATCAGGGCTACTATTACTTCTCGCCCGACATGATCCTGTTTCAGGTGGATAGCACCCTGGACAACCAGGCGAACGTGTACCTGAAGATCAAGGACAACACGCCCGCCCAGGCCACCAAGCCTTATATCCTGAACCGGGTAACGCTCAATACCGACTACTCGCTGGCGGATACTGCTTCTAGGGGCCGCCAGCCGATCCTATACCGGGGCTACCGCTATTTTCCCGACGAGTCGGTGTTTAAGGCCAAAGCTATTATCAACACCGTCTTCCTCTACCCCGATAGCCTTTACCGCCGCCGCCGCTCCGACCAGACGCTCAGCCGTTTGATGAGCCTAGGCACCTTCAAGTTCGTGGATGTGCGCTACCGGCCCGCTCGCGGTGCCGCTGATTCGGCGGGCTACGGACGTCTGAACGCTTTCGTGCGCATGACCCAGGTGCCGAAGAAGTCACTACGGGCGGAGCTCCAGATGAACACGTCGAGCATCTTCGCCGGACCTAGCTTTGTGTTGCAGTACCGCAACCGCTCGGCTCTGCGCGGTGCCGAGCAGTTACTTATCAACGCCAACGCTTCGCTGGAGACAGGTCGTGGCGCCTTATCGGGCGTTACATCTACGCAGTACGGCATCGACGGGCAGCTGCTGGTGCCGCGTCTCATCACGCCGCCTTTCGACATACGCCTCGTCAACTCCGACTTTCAGCCGCGCACGTTTTTCAATGCCGGCTTTAAATACGTGTTGCGCACCGATTTCTTCCAGCAAACCGTGTACAACCTAGGCTATGGCTACAGCTGGAAAACCAAGCTTACGAACGAGCAGCAATTTCAACCCATTGATTTACAGTATGCTCGCCTGTCTACGGAGCCTCGGTTCGACAGAATTTTGGCGGAACGGCCTTTCCTTGAGAATAGCTTTCGTCAGCAGTTCATCCTGGGAAGCAGCTATCGTTATACCTACAACCAGCAGGTACTGGAGCAGCAACGTAATCAGATCTACTTTAGCGGCGGCCTAGAAGTGTCGGGTAACTTGGCTTATTTGCTGCAAAACATAGGGGGTGCTACCAAGGAAGCAACTGCCGACGGTCGTAGTGCTTTCGCTTTGTTTGGCCAGCAATACTCACAGTATTCGAAAATTGACCTGGAGTTCCGAAACTACTACCGCACTTCGGCTAATGCATCTAGCGGCAATAAGATTGCCACGCGCTTGCTCATCGGCGCTGGCTTACCTTACCTGAACTCCAATGTGATGCCTTACCTGCGGCAGTACGGCATTGGCGGCCCCAACAGTGTGCGCGCCTTCAATGCGCGCGGCATTGGCCCTGGCACTTACCGCTCAACGGATGCTGACCGCAAAAGCAACAACAGCTACTACGACCAGGTGGGTGATATTCGCCTGGAAGCCAATGTAGAATACCGTCAAGATTTGTTTCCCTATGTGAAAGGTGCCCTGTTCGTGGATGCCGGCAACGTGTGGCTGATGAACAAGGATCCTAGCCGCGTGACGTACACCGTAGGTGAAGGTGGCCAAGCTGTTCCCGACGGCAAGAACGGTCAATTCCAGCTTAACAGCTTCATGAAAGAGCTAGCCGTAGGCGCCGGCGCCGGTATCCGCATCGACGTGCAGTTCTTCGTGATTCGTCTCGATGCTGCTTATCCGCTCGTATATCCTTACGATAATACCGCTACCTATACTGTTGGCAATGACACTTATTCCGAAGGAAATACCGGCTTTAAGGCGGTTAAACTGAACGTCGCCATCGGCTATCCTTTCTAGAAGCCTAGCTAAGTAAATACCCAAAGCGCCGGCCGCAACTACAAATAGTGGTTGGGGCCGGCGCTTTAGTTTTACGAAGTATCCTAGGTTACCCCTTTGGTATTGAGGTTAAGATGGGCGCTATAATCTTGGGGATCGGTATACCGGGCGTGATTATCCGTTCGCGCAATTCTACATCGACAGCGGCAGGCACAATCCCCCTGGCGTCGGTGAAGAGAACGACAAAAGGTGCGTTGGCCACCACGTAAAAGGGCTGTAGCTTGTAAATGCCCGGCTGGGTCCCTACCATCGGTGCCGTGCAACGGATGGGCTGAATAGCACCGGCGGCTAGCCCGGTAAAGGGCTGGGTAGAATTCAGCAACGTATCCGATACTTGCCCATCAGGTGCGGTGATGCGTACCCCCAGACGCGCCGCATGGGCCGGATAATCGCCCACATTACGAACGGCAAAATCTACCGTTAGCGGTTGTCCTACCCGGCGCACACCGTCGGAGCCGGTCGGCGGAGCGAGGGTGATACCTTGATGCAAGACCAGATCCAGGTAGCTAGGCTTGGTGATTTCGGTTAGTGCATCGGGGTGCAGGGGGTCGAGCTCCAGCTGCACGAAGTAGCCGCGGTACGTTTCACCCGCCGAAGTTCCGTCCGCATGGCAGTGCTTGAGCGGATGATCAGGGGTGTCGATATCCACTAGTATCTCTTCATCTGGATGGTTGGAGTCATAGATAAACAACCGATGCAGACCATTGCTGTCGTCGTAGCCGTAGCACAGCGTCTGGTGGCCGATAGGGTCACCATCCCGATCAGAGCGCAGCCCTAGCAGAATGAACTTACCTTGATCAATAGCCCGCTTAATTTTGGGAAACTCGTCGTTTAGGGCCCAGTTGTAGTTATCGCGGCGGCCGATCCAGGGAGCCGTGATGAACGGGCCAGCACTGGCAAACGACGACATTTGCAGGTTGAAGATATAGGTCCGAAGCCGGCTGTTATTTGGAGGTACACCCTGGTCAAGCAATTGGCCTTGATCCAGGTAGCCCGGCCAGTAGCCAGCACCGCCCTGGTGGGTAGGAATGGGCAGGTGATGGCGGGCGTAGTTGAACACCGCTAAGGCCATACCACCGCATAATCCCTTGGTTTTGATAACGCCCAAAACCTGGTTGGTGAAATCATTACGGAAGTGAAACCCATTTCGGCCCGGATGAAAATCTAGCTTCTTAAGCATGGCAATAAGAATAAAAGGGGTGGAAGATAGCAGCTCCTGATTGCGACAAATCTTGGGCGGCGCCTACCCCATCTCTTGCCACTGTCAGCCTGTGTGTACCGCATCAGTAGATAGTCGTGCAGGCGTCTGCTGATGTAGTAAAGGTACATCACGCAACTGCGCTACGGTATCGCATAAACATGTGAATCCTTTGTCTACTAATTAGTTATCACAAAATAGAGTTTATTGTAATAGGCACACAAAAGCCCCGGCCACACCTGCGTGACCGGGGCTTTTGTGTACTGCGAAGCTAGCTTTGCTACTTATTGCTAGCTACGGCCGCGGGTTGCTTGGCAATCACGTTGAAGGTCATGGTGAAGTCGTTGTCAATCACTTTATCACCTAGGTTTTCGAAGAACGACTGCGAGCGAAACTTGATGTCGTACTTGGTGCGGTCGACGGTGGCGGTGCCGCTAGCAGCCGCTAGGCCATTCTTCACGCCTACTTTAGCTGGGAAGGTGATGCTGTTGGTGATGCCCTTGATGGTTAAGTCGCCGGTCACGGTCATGTTATCGGCATCGGCGGCAGCACCTTTGATGGGCGCGAGGCCCGTGATTTTGAAGGTGGCCGTGGGGTTCTTCTCCACGCTGAAGAAATCATCAGACTTGAGGTGACCTACGAGCTTGCCGTTACCGCCTGCATCCTTAATGTCCTCGTCCTTCAGAGTCGTCATGTCTACGACGAACGTGCCGCCGGTTACTTGGCTACCCTTTACCAGCACTTCGCCTTCTTTGAAATCTACGGTGCCGTTGTGTTGGCCCGTCACCTTTTTGCCCACCCAGCCGAGGGTGCTGAGCTGGGGCTCTAGCTTGTATGCCGTAGCCGTAGCAGCAGTAGTCGAAGTCTTTTTCGCGGCCATCTTCTGCGCCGAAGCTGGCGCGGCGAACAATGCGCCAACGAGGAGGAGGGGTAGCAGAGCTTTCATGAGGAAAAGAGGTTAGAAAGGTTGGTAGATCCGAGGGAGGTGTTGATTGTCAACGGCTTCAAGGTACAGTTATTTCCTAAATCATGTATCGACATGTAGTTATTCTTGCGTCCCACCGAGAGGAAAGTGCAGCTATGTGAATTATGTTATTTAATTATAATTTTTCACTTGAACAAGATCCTCGGTTCTATATTGCCGTAAATCAATCACTTGTAAGTCTACCACACCTTGGCTATATGATACCAACCACTACCCTAGCTACTCGGCTGCTCACGCTGGCAGGAGCTGTGCTACTCACTGCCCGTTCTGAGCCAGTACCGCTAGCTACTGTTGCGGCACCTCCCACAGGCAAGAGCCAAGTTCCCCAACCTTTTGATAGTCGACCACTTACGCCGCACATCATGCCTGTACCAGCCGATACATCGGCATCAGGTATAGCGGGCGCCTTGGCCGACGTGCGCCACCGTTCCTACTTCCTAGCTCCGGCGCCGCAAGCGCCCACTGCCCGCATAGCCGACAATGCAGCCCAGCACCTCACAGCCCAGCTCGGCGCCACGACTTACACCATAGCAGCGGCTCCGTCGCCTTCTGCCCTACCACGGCCAGGGGAGCCGGCTCCGCTACGGGCTGCTTCGAAGCCGGCTTGGCAGGTACGCTTTGCGTTGCGCGGCATTGGCCGAAACGGGAAGGTTTCCTTCCAGCCACAGGAAGGCGTGGCAAGCACCAGTACCG
This sequence comes from Hymenobacter sp. GOD-10R, assembly GCF_035609205.1. Lineage (NCBI taxonomy): Bacteria > Pseudomonadati > Bacteroidota > Cytophagia > Cytophagales > Hymenobacteraceae > Hymenobacter > Hymenobacter sp. GOD-10R. The sequence goes on along the minus strand of NZ_CP141184.1, from coordinate 41,508 downwards.
ACACCACCGTAGCGTACCGACACGGCAACGCCTTCTCCGTCGACTACCTGAACTCGCCGGCCGGCGTGCGCCAAAACTACCACCTAGCCCAGCGCCCTACCGGCGCCACGGGCTCGGTGCAAGTACTGCTGGACCTAGATACCAAGCTCCGCGTACAAGCTGAGGGCAACCAGGCGCTGAGCTTTACCAACGCCAAAGAATCTGTGTTGCGCTACTCGGGCCTGAAAGCCTGGGATGCCGCCGGCCGCGCACTACCGGCGTGCTTAGCTTTGCAGGCCAATGGGCACGCGCTGGCCTTGGAAGTCGATGACGCCCAAGCTAGGTACCCGATTACCATTGACCCGCTGGCCAGCACCCCTAGCACGACGCTAAGCGAACCAGATGGCTTTTACTTCGGGGAACATATAGCCAGCGCCGGCGACGTAAACGGTGATGGGTATGCCGATGTTATTATTGGTGCTTTTAGAAAGGCGTATGTATACCTAGGTAGTAGCACTGGCTTAAACTCGACGGCGGCGGCAAGGCTTAGTGACCCCACCGGAGACGCTTCTTCCAACTTCGGCAACAGCGTAGCCGGTGCCGGTGATGTGAACAGCGACGGCTACGCAGATGTGGTCATCGGGGCCAACTATGCTACTAATTATCAAGGCAAAGCTTACGTGTACCTAGGTAGCCGCACCGGCCTAAGCTCAACACCCAACACCGCCTTCACTGACCCAGCGGCGGCTACTAACGACTATTTCGGTATCAGCGTAGCGGGAGCCGGCGACGTGAACGGGGATGGCTATTCTGATATTGTAATCGGTGCTTCTGGCACCTCTAATAGTACTGGTCGCACCTATGTGTACCTAGGTAGCAGCAGCGGCACAAGATCAACTCCTAGCCTGACGCTAAACGAGCCCACCGGAAGCCCTTCTGCTTTTTTTGGCTATACCGTGGCGAGTGCCGGCGACATGAATGCTGATGGCTACGCTGATATCCTGGTCGGCAGCGTTGGCGTCAATGGCGGCCGCGGGCAGGTCCTTATGTATCTAGGCAGCTCCACGGGCCTCAATTCAACGCCGGGTGCCATCCTGAATGATGCAACTGCCTTGGGCGGCCATGGGTTTGGCTACAACGTAGATGGCGCTGGCGACGTGAACGGCGACGGCTACGCCGACGTACTTATCAGCGCGATAGGGCCAGGATATATCAGCCCTCCCCAACCTGCTCCTGCTATTTACCTGTACTTAGGCAACAGCACAGGTGTAAGCTCCACTCCCAGCACTAAGTTTACTGCTCCGGCCATAGGTGGTTTTCATGCAGGAGGCGCTGGGGATGTGAACGGAGATGGCTACGCCGATGTGCTTGTACAGGGAGCCAACGCCGCTCATCTGTATTTGGGAAGCAACACCGGCCTGCGTCCGACGCCTGCCCTCACCATAAATGACCCACTCGGAGGGTCCAACAACAACTTTGGTTCTGGCGTGGTTGGCGCCGGCGACATAAATGGCGACGGCTTTGCCGACGTGCTCGTAAGTAACTACTACATAGACAACGGAACTACCAATAGTAAAGGCAAAGTTTACCTCTACCTAGGTGGCTCCGGCGCCGTCTTGGCCAGTCCAACTACTAAATTTACTGACCCCTTATCCACCCAGAGCGACGCGCTAGGCCGTAGCGTAGCCAGCGCCGGTGACGTAAACGGGGATGGGTACACCGACATAATCATCGGGGCACTAGGCTCCAACTTTGCGCAGGGGCGGGCTTATATATATCTAGGGAGCAGTGCAGGTGTGAGCTCTACGCCTAGCACCATTCTAAGTGATCCAGGCGCCGCTAATTTCCATTATTTTGGCGCCAGTGTGGCTGGGGCCGGTGACGTGAACGGCGATGGGTACGCCGATGTGGTTGTTGGGGCTTACGGGCAAGAACGTGCTTACCTATACCTAGGTAGCAGCAGCGGCCTGCGTACCTCGCCCAGTGCTACGCTGCTTAGCCCTACCTTAGGTACTACTAGGTTTGGCTTGAGTGTGGCTGGCGCCGGAGATGTGAATGGCGATGGATACGCGGATGTACTTATTGCTGCTTCCTCTAGTGGCGATGGCAAAGCTTATTTATATGTAGGCGGTAGCACAGGACTGAATTCAACCCCTAGCTTAACCCTGAGCGTACCAGCAGCTGTTAACTTTGGCTCCAGTGTAGCGGGTGCCGGCGACGTCAATGGTGATGGATACGCGGACATACTTATTGGCGCTAACTACACTGATGGCCGTCGAGGCAGCGCCTACTTATTCTTAGGTAGCGGAACAGGCCTGAGTTCAACACCTAGCACGACGTTCACGGACCCGGCAACGGGTTCTACCGATGACTTTGGCATTAGCGTAGCCGGTGCTGGTGACGTAAACGGCGATGGGTACAGTGATATGCTCATCGGAGCACCAGGAGTTAACGCTTCCCGGGGTAGCACTTACCTATATTTGGGGCGCGCCGGCAGCGTGAGTACCATACCGGCTGCAACGTTGAACAACCTGGCCGCAGCCAACCAAGACCTATTTGGCTCTAGTGTGGCTGGTGCTGGTGATATCAACGGGGATGGCTATAGCGATGTGATCGTTGGGGCTTTCGCCGGGCTGAACCAAAGCAACCCTGGCTACTCGTATGTGTACCTGGGCGGAAATACTGGCTTAGATGCTACTGCGGGCATCCGCCTGAACGATCCGACAGCAGCTATCTTCAATGGATTTGGCATCAGTGTCGCTGGTGCTGGTGACATTAATGGAGATGGGTACAGCGATATACTTATCGGTGCTTATGGCGGTCTTAGTACCCAAACACAAGGAACCGCCTATTTGTACCTAGGCAACGAAGGCGGCGGAAGAGTAGGCCGTCTCCGCCTCTACAACCCCGACCTGACCACGCCATTAAGCCAGATGACGGTAAGCACCAACCAGTTCGGTATCGGACTGGTGGCTCGCTCCGCATTCGGGCGCGTGTGGGCGCGAGTGGTGTGGGAAGCTGTAGGTAATGGAGCACCTTTCTCCGGCACGCCCATTACCAACTCAGTTGCCGCCTCTGGTCGTGGCCCCTGGACCGATCTGACGACTGGTGCTGTAACTGAACTCAAGAGCCTCGTAACGAAGGCGGGAAAAACGACCCGCGTGCGGGCACGCCTCGAGTACGCTACGGCTTCGCTCCTAGCCCCGAATGCTCCTAGCAGCAATGGTACGGGCGGCGTAGGTGCCCTGCCGCGCTACAGCCCCTGGACCTACGTAGATGCCCAGCAGCTAGGCCAAAGCACTAACGGCGCTACGCCACTGCCCGTGCGGTCTGCCTCGACTACCTCCAAACAGCTGCAAGCCTATCCAAACCCCTTCACTCAGCAGCTCACCGTACGCCTGGAAGTGGAGCAAGCCGGGTCCGCCACGTTGCGCCTCACCGATGCCCTAGGTCGCGTGGTAGCCCAACGCGCACTTGTCTTGTCCCGTGGTACCACGACCCTGACGTTGGATGAAGCTAGCCTACTACGCCCTGGGGTGTACGTATTGCAACTGCAGCAAGGCTCCAAGCAGCAGACGTTCAGCATAGTACGGCAGTAGAAAAATAGCTCGTTCTTGAAACGCTTGCTTGTCACCCAGTCAAGATTGGTTAAGCGGGTAATCCTACTATATTTCGCATATATCCCGAACAGGCAGCTTACCTCAACTAATTACTGCTTAACCAGCTTCACAATAATGAACATTCTCACCTTCTGTCTGCTCCTGATGGCGCCTATGTTTACTGCCGTTCAGCTAAGCAAGCTAGGGTATGTAAGCCCGATGGCGTTTGCCTGTTTCCTAGCCGTTTATGTCGTTATCTACCATCCTACCATAATGGGGCTGCGCTTGCTAGGGAAAGGAGTTATAACGAAATCAGACTTCGCCAAAACGTATATTCCGTTCTGGAATTGGAAGCATTACGGCGCTGCCTTCTCCTGAATACAGCGCTGCATATACAAATTATAACTAACATAAAAGAGCCCTTCTGCTTCGTGCAAAAGGGCTCTTTTATTTTATAGATCAGCTAGCTACCTAGGCCGGTACCGCAATGCGTTCCGTTTTGGTAGTGCCTTCGGGCAGAATCTCGGCTACCGGCTCCACCGTCACTACCACCCACTTGGAGGTGGGCTGGTTGCTCACGTCGGCGACGCTGGCAACGGGTACTAGCACGTTCATCTCGGGATAGTAAGCTCCGCAATTGCCTTTTGGCATGTCGTAGGGAATAGCGACGAAGCGTTCCGCCATCCGCTTTTGCCCTTCAAAGTGACTCGTGATGTTTACCAGTTGCCGCTCCTTAATGCCGCGCTCCTTCATGTCGCGGGGGTTCATGAAGATCACGCGCCGCTCGCCGTACACGCCGCGGTAGCGGTCGTTGTAGTCGTACACGGTGGTGTTGAATTGGTCGTGGCTACGCAGGCTGAAGAGCACCAACTGATCGGGCTCTACCGTGTGCTTCTTCATCTCCGTTACGGTGAAGTTAGCCTTCGCATTATCGGTCGTAAACTTCCGTTCGCGTGGGCCATTGGGTAGATAGAAACCGCCGGGGTGACGCACTTTCTCGTTAAATTTCTCAAAGCCCGGAATCGTCCGCTCGATATGGTTGCGAATGACATCGTAGTTCTCCGTCATAGCGACCCAGTCGGTTTTTGTCCGGCCTTCCAGCGTGGTGAGAGCGATGCCGCACACGATAGCCGTCTCGCTGAGCATATCGCCCTCCAGCGGCTTCAGGATGCCTTTCGACATGCTGACCACGCCCATCGAGTTTTCGCAGGTCACGAACTGTTGGCCGGTCTTCTGATTGTCAACCTCCGAGCGTACCAGGCAAGGTAGCAGCAGCGAGGTCTCGCCCGTCACGAGGTGGCCGCGGTTCAGCTTGGGCGCGATGAACACCGTGAGGCGCTGTTTGCGCATGCATTCGGCAATAAACTCGGTATCAGGCATGGCCGACAGGAAGTTACCGCCAAAGCTCATAAACACCTTAATGCGGCCGTCGTGCATGGCCTTAGCCGATTCCACTGAGTCGAGCCCGTGCTCACGAGGCGGTGAGAAGTCGAACTCGTTTTCCAGCGCATCCAGAAACTGGGGGCTAGGCCGTTCCCAAATGCCCATCGTCCGGTCACCTTGCACATTGGAGTGGCCACGTACTGGGCACAGGCCCGCGCCGGGGATGCCTACTGCGCCCTTAATTAGGTGCAGGTTCACGATTTCACCGATGCTATACACAGCGTTTTTCTGCTGCGTCAGGCCCATGGCCCAGCAAGTGATGATCTTCTTCTTATTGGCGATGATGTTGGCAGCATCTAGCAATTGCTGACGCGGGATACCGCCCATCTCTTCAATATCTTCCCAGCTCGTGTTGAGTATTTCCTCCTTGAACTCGTCAAAGTGAGCAGTGTACTCTTTGATAAAGTCGTAGTCGATAACCTGGCCGGGGTTATTTTCTTCGGCTTCAAACAAGTATTTCATGATGCCGCGCAGTACAGCCATGTCGCCGTTCACCCGCACTTGCAGCCACAAGTCGGTGATTTGGGTGCCGTCGCCCACCAGCGTACCAATGGCACGCAACGGGTTCATGAAGTCTTGCGGGTTCTTGAAGTGGTTCAGACCCGCTTCCATCAGCGGGTTCACAGCAATGATCTTGGCTCCATTACGCTTGGCTTTCTGCAAAGCCGTGAGCATACGGGGGTGGTTCGTGCCGGGGTTCTGCCCCATGATGATAATGACCTCGGCTTCGTAGAAGTCATTGAGCGTCACCGATCCTTTACCTAGGCCTGTGGTGTTAGTCAAGGCCGCGCCACTTGATTCGTGGCACATGTTAGAGCAGTCGGGCAGGTTGTTGGTCCCAAATTCGCGCACGAAAAGCTGGTAAGCGTACGCCGGCTCGTTAGGCACTTTGCCCGAAGTATAAAACGCCGCTTCGTCAGGCGACTGTAACGCATTCAGCTCGTCGGCCACGATGCGAAACGCTTCGGGCCAGGAGATAGGCGTATAGTGGGTGGTGCCCGGGCGCAACACCATGGGGTGGGTGATGCGGCCGGCATTATTCAAGTCGCGGTCGGTGAAGCGCGATAGATCAGCTACGCTGTGCTGGGCGAAAAAGTCGGGACCAATAGTGCGGTGGTCGGTATCGGAAGCCGTAGCCTTCGCACCGTTTTCGCAGAACTCCGCTACTGAGCGGTGGTCATCAGGGTCAGGCCAAGCGCAAGAGCTACAGTCGAAGCCGTCCTTTTGGTTGAGCTTCGTCAGTGCGTGCGTCCCGCGTACTAAGCCGGCTTCGCCCCACGAGAACTGCATGGATTTCAGCACGGCTTCTACACCGGCAGCCGTTTTGAACGGCTTACCTAGCTTCAGGCCCGTAAATTCTTCGGGGGGTTGGGCCAGCACCGGAAACTTGTGCTTGGCACCTAGGGTATCCGGCGCTTCCATAATGCGTTTGTCAGCGTCACCTTTGCCGCCGTTGTCGTAGTGGTCATTGGTGGGCGCCGCGCCTTGATCAGGTCGCTGCCCACTCACGGGCACGTTATTCGTGACCGTCTGCTCGTGCGTTTTACCGCTTTTATCGGGTTCTTGAGCGGGTGATTTTTCCATTGTCGCTATTGGAATTACGGAGGGGCAAACGTTGATGAGAAATGCTGCTCGCTAGTGCTTGCAGTCGAAATCCTTTTCGACCAACACGCGCAGTTGCTGATCAGGAGTTACAGGGATAGAGTCAGAAAAGCCGACACGGTCGGTACTGACCCATTCGGTGGCTAGTTGGCGCGGCACCTGCACATCGAGGGCACCTACGGCGTACACTACTTTTAGGGCCGTGGCCTCAGCGTTAGGCGAGTGTTCGAGGGTGTACACCAGCTGGTCGCTAGGCTTTGGACCTAGCTTTACCGTAGCGGAAACCCGGCCTTTTTCGCCGAACTGTTGCACTTCTTCTTCGGAAAGACGTAGGCGCAGGGTATTGTCTTCAATGCGGAGCTTCATGCAGGGAAAGAGATAAGCGGAAGCCTAGGGCTTATTACTTTTACGGACGAAGGTGTTAAGCGGTCATCTGAATTCGCCACGAACCCGAATAAATATTATAGCGCTGCTGCCGCACAAAGCCGAGCAACGTCATGCCGAACCCAGTGGCCGCTTGCACGGCTAGGCTACTTGGAGCGCCCACCGCCGCTAGCACCGGGATGCCCGCCACGGCAGCTTTCTGCACCAATTCAAAGCTAGCTCGCCCGCTCACCAGCAAAATGCAGTTGTGGAGCGGCAGCCATTCTTGCAGGAGCGCAGCGCCAATCACTTTATCTAAGGCATTATGGCGCCCCACATCTTCGCGCAATAGCAGCAGCTCGCCGGTAGGCGAAAACAGCGCGGCCGCGTGCAAACCGCCGGTTTGCTCAAACAGCTCCTGCGCTGCCCGCTGCCGCGCCGGCAATTCATGAATCAGCTCGGCAGCTACGAAGGGGCCGTCGGTGGGTAGCACCGGGCACGAAGCGGCTTGCACTGCGTCGATGCTCGTTTTGCCGCATACGCCACAACTCGATGAGGTGTAGAAGTGGCGCTCCAGCCGTGGCATCGATACCTCTACGGAGGAAGCTAGCTCGGCGCGCACCACATTTTCGCGCTCCTCCGGCTTCTCCACATCGGGGCAGTAGATAACGCCCGTTAGTTCTTGGCGACTTTGAATGATGCCTTCGGTGAGCAGAAACCCGGCGGCTAGCTCGAAGTCGTGGCCGGGCGTGCGCATGGTCACGGATAAAGTCCGGTGCTCGCGCTGACCGGCTGGCCCGAAGCCAAGCCGAATTTCGAGTGGCTCCTCGGCCGCTACCAGATCCGATTCGGTGACTACCTTTTCGCCCGTCACGCGCTGTACGGTGGCGTAGTCGTAGCTAGTTGCTGGTAAAAAGACGGGAGAAGCCATTAGAGAAATGTTGAGTGTTGAATTTTAAGTATTGAGTTGGCGGCTACCAGCTTGTAGCACAAAGCACAAAAGGATGTAGTACGAAGCTCCCGCTTCGCGCATCGTGGCACGATCAGGCCTAGGTTCGTCGCACTGCCGTAATCATTCAACACTGCGCGAACTAGGAGCTTGGCTAACGTCCTTCTACGGTTCGCGCGACATCTTTCTGCTGTTCGCGCTGCTATACTCTAACCTTATGCGTCGAAAGTAGGTTTTAGCAAACGGTGTGGATCTCCATAATTCCACGCCCTACCTTCACCACTCAACACTTCAAAAGTTGCTTTCTCCTACCGAACGTCAGCGTTACCGCCGCCATTTGCAGCTGCCCGAAATCGGCGAGGCTGGTCAAGCAAAGCTGTTGGCTGCCCGGGTTCTTGTTGTGGGCGCTGGGGGCCTAGGTTGCCCAGTGCTGCAATACTTGGCTGCCGCTGGAGTCGGCACGCTCGGCATCGCCGACGCCGACAAAGTGGAAGCGAGTAATCTTCAGCGCCAAGTGCTTTTTGGTGAGACCGACCTAGGTCAGCTAAAAGCCGAAGCCGCTGCCCGCGCCGTGCAGCGCCTCAATCCCGCCGTGCACTGCGAGGTGTACCCACAACGCGTCGACCTAGCCGATGTGCGAGACCTAGTAGCCCAATACGATGTAGTGGTTGATGGCTCCGACAACTTCCCTACCCGCTACCTACTCAACGATGCGTGCGTGAGCCTAGGTAAGCCCTTGATTTCGGGCGCTATCTACAAGTTTGAAGGGCAAGTTTCGGTGTTCAACTACCAAGGCGGGCCCACGTACCGGTGCTTGTTTCCGCAACCGCCTTCGGCCGCCGAAGCACCCAACTGCGACGCCACCGGCGTGCTCGGCGTGCTGCCTGGCCTCATCGGATGCGCTCAAGCCACCGAAACGCTCAAGGTAATTCTTGGCTTGGGCGAAGTGCTGCGCGGCCGGCTGTGGCTATTTGATGCGCTTTCTTTCCAAACCCGCATTCTGCGTTTTCCTCGCAATCCTGAGCGGGCCATGGTCAACCTAGACACCGCTAACCAAACTGATTACGCCGAGCTGTGCCACCCGCCGCTCCACGAAATCACGGCCCAAGAGCTACAAGAACAGCTGGCGTCAGACACGCCGCCCTTCCTGCTCGATGTGCGGGAGCCCGCCGAGTATGAGCTAGGCCATTTGCCCGGCGCTACCCTCATCCCGTTGGCGTACCTAGCAGATCGGATTGAGGAAGTACCGCGGCACCATCCCGTTGTCGTGTACTGCCGCACGGGGCGCCGTAGCGCGGCCGCTATCGAGCAGTTTCAGGAAAAGTTTGGCTTCGATAACCTGCTGAATTTAGCTGGCGGCCTTACGGCCTGGGCCGCAGAAGTAGACCCGGCCATGGCAGAAGCGGTAGCCTAAGCTAAACGAGCATCCATACTTTACAGTAACCGTTCGGTCCTGCTTAGCACACAGCCCATTGGCAGCCTAGCTTACCCTAGTAGCTCTTCGATATCTTCCTTAGTCAAGCTCTTGATGATGGCTTCGTCGGTCGTTATCAAATCGGTTACGAGCTGAATCTTTTTGTTCTGGAGCGCTAGTATTTTTTCTTCTACGGTGTTCTTACTGATGAACTTATAGGTGAACACCGTCCGCTGTTGCCCGATGCGGTGAGCCCGATCCACGGCTTGCGCCTCCACGGCGGGGTTCCACCACGGGTCGAGAATGAATACATAATCGGCGGCCGTAAGATTGAGGCCCACACCACCGGCTTTCAGAGAAATGAGAAATACGCGTAAGTCGTCGTTCTCCTGGAAGCGCTGCACCTCTCGGTGCCGCTCGCGCGTGTTGCCGTCGAGGTAGGCATAGGCAATCTGCCGCTCGTCGAGCGATTCGCGCACGATATCAAGGTGCTTCACAAACTGGCTAAATACCAGCACCTTGTGTTTTTCTGACACTACCCCCCGAATCATACGAATCACCTCGCGCAGCTTACCCGACTCCGCCTCGTAGCCTTCGTCGGCCATACGGGGATGGTTCGCAATCTGGCGAAGCTTGGTCAACCCTTGCAGGAGCATAAACTGCGTGCCTGCCGTGCCATGCTCCTCGATGTTCTTCAGAATTTTATTGCGGTAGTAGCTCTTGGTTTCTTCGTAGCACTGCGCCTGCTCCTCCGTCATGGAGCAGTAGCTCAGATGCTCTATTTTGGCTGGCAACTCCTTTGCTACTTGCGCCTTATGTCGGCGCAGAATAAAGGGTTTGATGAGTGCATGTAGCTTACGGGTGCGGGCCTCATCCTTGCTTTTCTCAATGGGCTTCAGGAATTCTTTACGGAAAAAAGCCTGTGACCCGAGCAAGCCAGGATTGATAAACGACATCTGCGACCATAAGTCCATGGTGCTGTTTTCCACCGGCGTTCCCGTCAGAATAAGCCGGTGCCGCGACTTAAGCCCTCGCACCGCCTGCGACGTGGTAGAGCTAGGGTTCTTAATCGCCTGCGACTCGTCTAGAATTATGTAGTCGAAGTGGTAGGTGCGCAGCAGCTCAGCGTCGAGTCGTACAATGCCGTAGCTAGTCAAGACTACGTCGTAGCCGGCAAACTGCTCCACGTTTTTGTCGCGGTACGTACCCGTGTAGATCAGCAGACGCAGGTTGGGCGTAAACTTATAAGCCTCACTCATCCAGTTGAAGACTAGCGAAGTAGGCATAGCTAAGAGCGAAGCTGCGCCGCCTGCTTCGCCGCTTTCTTTGCGGTGCAGCAGCAGCGCTAACGTTTGCACCGTCTTGCCAAGTCCCATATCGTCGGCCAAACAACCGCCAAAATGGTAATCTTTCACGAAGTGTAGCCAGTTGTAGCCAGCCTTCTGGTAAGGCCGCAATTCGCCACGGAAGCCAGTAGGTAACGGCCGGTCCTCTACTGCTTCAAAGCCGCGCAGTTTTTCTAGTTTGCGCGAAATAGTAACAGTGGCTAAGTTGCCGTTTTGCAGGTCAGACACCAGCGCGAGGTGGTGCTTGCGCAACGTGAGCGACTGCTGATGTTCTTCGGCAAAGGCGAATAGCTCCAAGTACTGCGTAAACCACTCTTCCGGAATGATGGCAATCTGTCCGTTTGGCAGCCGAAATTCGTGGCGCTTGTTCAGGATATAAGGCCGCAGTTTGATAAAGGGTATTTCAAACTCGCCGAAGTGAACGGTGCCGTGTACATCAAACCAGTCATTGGTTTCGGTGATGCCCACCTGGACCGTAACGGCACCGATAAAGTAGTCTTTGCCGGAAGTAGTGCCTTGTTTTACCGTGAAGCCTAGCCGAGCTAGGTCTTCGGCGTTGCTATGGAGCCAGCGGAAAGCAGTGGCTTTTTCCATCACGGCTTGGCCGTTGCGGACTTCCAGCGCTCGGTCGGCTAGCTCGCGGAGGCTGTCCTGCTCCTGCTCAAAGTTGCGGATAAGGCGATGAAACACATACGAATCCGATGTCTTCTCCAGCTTCACGCTCACGCGCTTATCGTAGCTGTTCGGGACGGTATGATCGCCGTAGCGAAACGATAAATCGAAGTGAATATGGTCGGAAACAGCCGGGACAACAAGCTCCGTAGTGCGCGGCCGGCCCGCCGTAGGGCGGCGCTCTTCTTCCGCCACACCTACCGTGCGGGGCGCATCGGAGAACGTGAGCTGCGGCCGGGCAATGTAGCGCTCCGAGCGGATATCAAAGCCGCGGGCGTGCACATCAAACGACTCCACCAACGGCGCCACAAAGCGTTGGAAGTAGCTGTCTTCTACCTGCCGCGGAATTATAATAAACTTCTTATTTAAGAACGGTAGCAGCTTCTTGCCGTCAACGTCTTTGCTGAAGTTGTAAATCAGGTTATCCAGCAACAGCCATGCGGGATGCACGCACACGAGCACCGCGTTTTTGAACTGAAAATCAAGCTTTTGTCCTTTGTACTGAATGGTGGGGAAGTAGTGCGTGCTTTCTTCGTTGCGCCGGAAGTGAAACAGCACTGAGGCTGGCTCCTCCGCTAGCCCGATTTCGCGCCACGTCGGTTCCCCGTCCTTACCCATAATGAACACGCACTTGCCAGCCAGCCGATCCAAAATCTGGCTCATACGCTCCTGCACGTAGCGGCAGATGGCATCTTGCAGCGCTTTGTCGCCTTTTTCGGCGTCGTATATCTTCAGAAAGAAGTCAGCAGGCGTTGTCTTCTTGGGCCAGAACTCCTTGATAACTGCGTCCTGCTGGATCTGGTCGGTGAGGGCAACTAATTCAAAATCTACTTCATCAAGACCGTTTGCAAACTCCGATGCGTTCTTAGCCGATACTGTTTGGTGCTGCAGCGTAAGCTGACCGCGTGAGTTACGCTGGACTACGTACGACTCAAACAGATAGCCTAAGTACTCATGTTCTAGAAGTGAGTAAACAATCTGAAATGGTTGAGAAGTAGAAACTTTCATAAATAGCGCGTATAACCGGAAGCTGAAAGTAAGGACAAATACTAAATACTATATTATTTATCATAAAGTAAAAGTAAATCTACAAATAGTAACACCCTATAGTCGTAAACAGGGCTAGTGTCTACCAAATTGATAATCTGGAGGCTACTATGTTGCTATTCAGCTAATAGCGCGTTATAGGTTTTCGCGCAAATCTTGCTGCGATGCCGCTAGTGCTGGCCGGATCGATACCGTGATGGTAATCACGATAATAGCGATGGACGTTAGGATAATGTCGAGGAACTGCATCTTCACGGGGTAAGAGTCGACCACGCTCGTGGCCATGCCCATGGATACCAGCCCAAAGGTCTGCTGTAGCCAGCAGATCGTAACGCCTAGCACCAACCCTGTCACGGCTCCTACCAAGGCTACAATAGCGCCTTCGTACAAGAATATGTTGCGGATTGTGACGCGCGTACATCCCATTGCCATCAGCACGGCGACGTCTTTGCGCTTGTCAATCACGAGCATTGAGAGCGAGAAGAAGATGTTGAGCGAGGCAATAAGCAGGATAAAGGCAAACGTGATGAACACGAACATCTTCTCCACTTTGATGGCCTTCAGCAGGCTCACGTGCTGCTCATCCGAATCAAGCACTTGGAAATTAGTACCTAGCTCACTCCGCAGCGTTTCCTTTACGTCCGAAATGCTATAGTCCTTACCAACCCGGACTTCTAGGGAGGTACGCTTATTACCGTAGCGCAGTAGGCTCTGCGCGAACTCTAACGGCACAAAGATGTAGCTATCGTCAATATGCTGCTCGATCAGGAAAACCCCACCAGCGAAGATATTCTGCTCATTAAAGGCATTTTCGGGGTTGAGCGACAGCGCCTTTTTCCCCGTATTGCGTGGATAGAGTAAGTGCAAGGGCGAAAACCGGTTGTTTAGTGCAATGCTTAGCTCGTGCTGCACGCCAGCGCCGAGCAGCGCGTACGGCTCGCCACCACGCATGAGTTGGTGGTCGCCTTCTACCAGCGCCGAGTCGATGTTGCTCTGGGCGAAAAAGTTTTCGCTCACCCCTTTCATCTTCACCACCATCTGCCGGTCGTGGTACTGAAGCAGGGCGTTGTCTTCAATGACCTCCGTTACGAGCGACACGCCGGGTGTAGCCTTCAGCTTGGTCAGCAAGGGGGCTCGTACTTCGAAGGCCTTGCCTTTGGTGGCTGAAATAACCAGATCAGGGTCCGATTTGCTGTAGAGCGAGCGGACTAAATCCTCCAGGCCATTGAATACGGATAGCACAATGATGAGCGCCATCGTTCCCACTGCCACGCCGATCATGGAAATGTTGGAGATGATGCTAATGATATTGCGCTTCTTCTTGGAGGAGAAATAACGCCGAGCAATGAGCAGCGGAACGTTCATGCGGCGCGGACGCGTAAAGAGAATAGGTTAATAGATACTGGTATTAGCTAGCCTTGCGCCTAAATTCTTCCGACCAGCGTGGGCACTCCCCGTGGTTTTCGAAAATGGCAAAATTTCGTTGATCTGCTTGCGCTCGTCTTGCTGCCGATTCATGCAAATCAGCAGGTCAGCCGAGAGCTCAGAAAAGTCGTTTTTATCAACCATGGTTGAGTGCTGGTAAAAACCGGGCGGATCAATGCTTCGCAGGAGCAAGATACGCGGCTTGCCGCAAAACGTCTTACTTCCAAGCCTTCACAATCAAACCCGTTCCCGAATCGTGCTTCATTCGCGCGTCAATCGTATTCAGAATCAAGCAGAACGGAAACGTGACAAGGTAATAAAATGGCAGTAGCACGAAGAACCACTTCGATGCACCTAGCATCAGAATGGGGTATTTCATGCTCAGGCGCCACGAAATTTGTCCGGGTTCGCCATAGCTGTAGCGGGCCTCAATGCGCTCAAAACCAGCCGTGCGCAGCTTCTGCTGAATCTCGTGGATGTTGTACCCGTCGCGTACGTGCTCCTCAATAAAGCTGGTTTCACCGTCGGCATGTACGTCGGAGCCGCCTTGGTCAGACGGCGTAGAAATTAATAGCATGCCGCCGTCCTTGAGCGAGGCATGCACATTCCGAAACACTTCTACGTCTTCCAGGATGTGTTCCATTACGTCGACCGACAAAGCTAGGTCGAAGCTATTGGGCTCCTGGTAGAGCACCAAGTCTTGCACGGCAAACTGCACATTCACGCGCCCGATCTGACGGAAGAATCGGTTGGAATCGGCAATCTGCTCGTCCTTCACGTCGACTGCCAGAATATGCCACTTCTTGCTCATGCCCGACAGCCAGTACGTGTACTGACCATAGCCCGAACCAGCGTCAAGGATGTTCAAGGCTTCGTCCTGACGGCCTTTAGCCCACTGGCGTAGCTCCCGATGCACGTGCCAGGTTCTAAGCAATAATAAATCAAGCAGATGGTAGAAGATGCGGCGCAACAACGGCGTGCGGTTGAACACTTCCCCCAGCGACTTCTTAATCGGATCGTAATACAAAAGCGTAACGGCGTATGTGAGTAATGGAGAAAAGAATAACTGAGTGGCTGAGTGCTGTTTGACGGCTTCACTCAATTACTCAGCCACTCAGTCACTCTTCTATTCGTCTTCGTCGGCAAAAAGCTTCGGCCGCTTCGGGCCAGTTGCCGAATCTTTCTCGTCGTCGCTGGTCGGGGCTGGCGGAATGTTAAGATCATTCAGGACCTGATCCATGTGCGCGGCGTACGAAGCACTGTCGTCGAGAAAGAAGTTCAACTCAGGCACCACTCTCACTTGCTGACGAATGCGCTTGGCCAAAGCCAAGCGAATTTCCTTGGTATGGTCGCGCACCTCCTGCAACATAGAGTCGCCATTATTGGCGAGCAGCAGGCTTAGGTAAATGCGGGCGACACCTAGGTCGGGGGCGACACGCACGGTGCTAATGCCCGGTGGCAGCCCCGGAAACAAGTGGGGCAGGTCGCGTTGAAAAACAGTAGCTAGCTCTTGCTGTAGAAGGCTAGCAAACTTTTGCTGGCGTTTACTTTCCATAATGAGTGAACAAAGATAAGGGATTGGCGACGTACGGCTTGCTGCTCTACGCCCAGGTTACTGAGTTACAGCAAATCCAGGCGCATCTTTCCGGCTATTTTACGTTTTGTAGCTTGTCCGCAGCTATTGGTAATCCG
Source organism: Hymenobacter sp. GOD-10R (assembly GCF_035609205.1). Lineage (NCBI taxonomy): Bacteria > Pseudomonadati > Bacteroidota > Cytophagia > Cytophagales > Hymenobacteraceae > Hymenobacter > Hymenobacter sp. GOD-10R. Next base: position 25,977 of record NZ_CP141184.1, on the reverse strand, counting down.
AATTCGGCGAGGCAAGCAAGCGTGGCAACTATGCCTATGCTACTTTTGCGGACGTGACCCTAGCGTGGAAGGTTGCCGCCGAGCGGCACGAATGCTCCGCTTGCTTCTTAGTTTTCATCTTTTAGTCCGAACGTTTCTGCTTCGTTTCTTTAAAAGTCCGCTGCCTACTCGGCTGGTGATGTTGCTGGTGCTAGTGCTGGCCATACGCCTACCGCTACTTTGGCTAGGAGTGCCGCTGACCCCGGCCGAGTTGCGGGCCCTGCTCGTAGGCGAGCGGCTGCACGAGGGAGCTTTGCTCTACCGGGGCCTCTACGACAGCACCGCACCACTGGCGGCGGCCTTTTTTGGCGCCCTCGATTTTGTGGCTAGTCGGCCGGTATGGCTCTATCGGGTACTAGCCCTGGCGCTGCTGCTGTTTCAGGCACTGCGGCTCAACGTCGTACTCAACCGGGCCGACGTTCACCCCGAGCGCGGCTTTGTGGCGGCCCTTACCTACCTGCTGCTAGCTAGCCTCACTTCCGACCTCGACACGCTTTCTCCCCTGCTGGTGGGGCACACCTTTATCATCCTGTCGCTGAGCGCGTTGCTACCTACCTCGCGTGAGGGCTACGACAACCGCCGATTGTTTCGGGCTGGTTTTCTCGTGGGCGTAGCAGCATTGTGCTATCTACCGCTAGCGCTGTTTTTGCTGGTCGGCTTATTCGCGGTTATCATCTTTGCTGCCAACTCTTTCCGTAGCTTTCTGCTGCTACTGTGCGGCTTCTTTTTCCCGTATGCGGTAGCCGCCACGTTTTTTCTCTACGCCGAGTCGTTACCTGACTTCGTGCAGTTTCACTTGCAGCCCACTTTGCGCGGCCTCGTGGCAGGCGTCGACGGCCTGCCCCTCTTTGTGCAGCTACGCCTGTTCATCTTGCCGGGAGTAGTGCTGCTCCTAGCTTTGGCACGCACCGTCGGAACGCCGCTAGGTTTGGTGTTTCAGGTTAAGTTTCGGCAGCTCATGCTCGTATGGCTACTCGTAACGGTTTTGATGGTGGCAGCAGGGCGCGGCACAGCTCCCGGTACACTGGTACTGATCCTGCCTCCGCTGACGTACTTCAGCTTGTTCCTGTGGCAAAAGGCCCAACGTGCTTGGCTGCTGGAGGTGTTGCTGTTGGTCTTGCTAGGAGCTGTTGCTACCGTTCGCTACCGAACTACGCTAGGGCTAGAGACCGTACTCCAGCTACCCGCCGAAAGTCATTATGCGGTGCAAGCCAACCCAGCCTATGCGGTAGTGCAAGGTCAACGCTTGCTTGTGCTAGGCAACGACCAACGCTCTTACCTGAACAACCGGCTTACCACCCCTTACCTCGATTGGTCGCTGGCGCAGGTCGACTTTGGTCATCTGGATGAGTACGCCGCTGTGGCGCGTCTGGCGCACAATTTCACGCCTATCGCGCCCGATTACATCATCGATGAAGTGGGCCTATTACCTAGGTTGCGCTACAAAGTGCCCGCCGTTTTTGATCGGTACAAGCCCACGTCTACCCCTAAGGTCTATAAAAGAGAAAAGGAGTAACCGGCCCCGCAGAAGGCCTAGCTACTCCTTTCCTTAATTTTTTGTCGCCGCTGCTTTTTAGCTAACGCCTTTGTTGGCAGCTAGCTCCGCATTCAGACGCTCGGTGGCATTGCGGCGAACAACACGCGCAATGTTGATGCTCAACTCGTACAGCAGCAGAATCGGGATGGTTACAATCAACTGTGAGGAGATATCCGGCGGGGTGATGATAGCCGCAATGATCAGAATGACCACGATAGCGTGCTTGCGGTAGAGCCGCATGATTTCGGCCGAAATCAATCCTGCCTTGGCTAAGAAGAACACAATCATGGGCAATTCAAACACAAAGGCGCACGACAGCGACATGGTAGTGAGCGTGCTCAGATAGCTCTGCAAGTCAATCTGGTTTTCGATGGTTGGATCAACTGTGTATGAGGCCAAGAAGTTGATACTCAATGGCGCAGCGATGTAGTAACCAAACAGCAGCCCGAGTATAAACAGTATGGATACAAAGAACACCGCGCCGCGCGAGTTGGCCTGTTCGTGTGGATAGAGCCCCGGCTTGATGAAGCGCCACAACTCCCAGAACGTGTAGGGAAAAGCTAGCACAATGCCCACAATAAAGGAAGTGCTGATGTGCATTGTCAGCTGCCCGCTCATCTCGCGGTTTTGAATGACAAAGCCTACTTTATCCATGCACAGCTCTGGGTTGCCGACCCACTGGCCGAACTTGCAGAACATGCGGTACGTCCAGAAATCAGGGCGCGAGGGCCCTAAGATCAGGTCGTGGAAGAGAAAATCCTTGGAAAGAAAAGCAGCGGTAGCAAAAACAACAATGGAAATAGCCGAACGGATGATGTGCCACCGTAAGGCTTCCAAATGGTCAATAAAGGACATTTCGTGGGATTCGTCCAACGACCGTCCAGCTTCTATGCGGGTTTGATCCACGTAATTGGTAACTGAGTAAGAGGGTAACTGAGGAGAAGGGTAGCTGAGTAACTGAGTAACTGAGCAAGACAGCACAGAAACAAACGAAAACTAGGGCGGGTAGGATGTAGCCCGCCCTAGCTTTTGCAATTTCTGTAGTTCTCCGTTACGCTCCTACTCAATCACGCTTACGCGAAAAGGGGAAACTGCTGCATCCACTCATTGATCTGCTGACGCACGCGACCTAGGTGCGCCTCGTCGGCGTGGTGCATCAGCACGTCATCGATGAAGCCAACAATACGCTCCATGTCGGCTTCCACTAGGCCACGGGTGGTTACGGCCGCCGAACCGATGCGCATGCCGGAAGTCACGAAGGGCGACTTATCGTCGAAGGGCACCATGTTCTTGTTGATCGTGATATCCGCTTTGACCAGCGTATTCTCCGCGAGTTTGCCCGTCAGGCCTTTGCTACGCAAGTCAATCAACATCAAGTGGTTGTCAGTGCCACCGGAAATAATTTGGTAGCCCCGCGCTACAAAGCCTTTGGCTAGGGCTTGCGCGTTGCGAATGACCTGGTGCGTATACTCCGTGTAAGCATCACTCAACGCTTCTCCGAAGGCAACCGCTTTTGCGCCGATTACGTGCTCTAGCGGACCACCTTGGGTGCCGGGGAAAACGGCCCCATCCAGCAGCGACGACATCATGCGGATTTCGCCCTTAGGCGTTTTCAAGCCGTAAGGATTTTCGAAGTCTTTGCCGAGCATGATAAGTCCACCGCGCGGACCCCGTAGCGTCTTGTGCGTCGTGGTCGTCACAATGTGGCAGTGCTCGAAAGGCGAATTCAATAATCCCTTGGCAATGAGGCCTGAGGGGTGCGAAATATCGGCTAGCAGTAGCGCGCCTACTTCGTCGGCGGCTTCGCGCAGGGTTTTGTAATCCCAGTCGCGTGAATAGGCCGAAGCGCCGCAGATGATAAGCTTCGGCTGCTCCCGGCGAGCTGTTTCTTTTACTTTCTCCCAGTCGATGAGCCCGGTTTCGGGTTCTACCCCGTAGAAGCTAGGCTTGTACAGCTTACCCGAGAAGTTGACGGGCGAACCGTGCGTGAGGTGACCACCGTGCGAGAGGTCGAAGCCGAGAATCTTGTCGCCGGGGTTGAGCACGGCCAGCATCACGGCAGCATTGGCTTGGGCACCGGAGTGCGGCTGCACGTTAACCCATTCTACACCAAAGAGTTCTTTCGCCCGATCGATGGCGAGTTGCTCAATTTGGTCTACAATTTCGCAACCGCCATAGTAGCGTTTGCCAGGCAGACCTTCAGCGTACTTGTTGGTCAGGATGGAGCCTTGCGCCCGCATCACTTGCTCCGACACGTAGTTTTCGGAGGCAATGAGTTCGATACCATGAGTCTGACGCTCTTTTTCCTGACGGATGAGGTCGAATAGGACAGTGTCCTGGGTTAGAGGTGCGATACGGGTTTCCATAAGCTCAAAGGTACGGGCAAGTCGTTTATCATCTATCAATTAACATTTACCATTTAACAATACCGAACAGACCCTATCTAGATTTAACTTGCATGCCGAGTGGCTATCTATCGTAGTGCGTCTTTCGTACTGTTGAAGGATACCTGTTAACTGATACCTGTTAAATGGCGCAGCCCCTAGCGGAAGTTCTAACCAGATTACGAGTTGGTAATCAGAACTTTATCATCAATTTTTATCAGCAGCATCGCGAGCATTTTACGCACTGGGCCGACCTAAACCACCAGCTACCGGCTTCGGAAGCACATGCGCTTTTGCGGGCTGTGCTGCTGGAGTTTTATGACCAAGTAGCTGATGGCCGCCTCACAAAGCTTCCCGATGATCTGCGCGCTCACTTATATAGTATGGCCTACGAACGGCTGGCGGCGGGCAAATCGGCGGCGGTGTTGCCGCTCGCGGAAGCTGGCCGGCGCCAGCGGCTACTCATGCTGTTCGGGTACCTAGGTGCTGACTGTCAGAAGGTACTGATGTACTTCTACTTCCGAGGCTACAATTTTGAGAAGGTAGCGGGCAAAATGGGTTATGCTAATGCTACCGTCGCGCGCTTGCAAAAATCTAGTTGCTTGCGTACGCTCTATGAGCTCGTTAGTCGTGGGCCGGCTCAGGCTTCTGGGGCCGCTCCTGCTGACCTGTAAGCTACTACCTCTTTGCACTATCTGCTTGGCAACACACCTATCCTGCCTGTAAGCTTACTCCTCTCTTAAGTGCTTTATTACGCATGAATTCGGCTATTGATCTTCGTCCTTATCTAGAGTTGCTGGAACGTTTTGCCGATGGTCAGATGACCCCGGATGAGCAAGAACAATTTGAGGAACGCTTGGAGCAGGATGAAGAGCTGCGCCAAGCGCATGCTGCCTACGAACAGATTACGGCCGACTTGCGCTGGGTGGCAGGCCACGAAACGCTACGCTTGCGCCTAGAGATGCTCGACCGCCGCCTCGACCAACGGGAAACGGCTATTTCGCGCATGCAGCACCAGCAGCGCCACACACAGAACCGCTGGGTAGCCATTGTAGTAGGCGTATTGGTGCTAGCCATGGCGTTCTGGATTTTCACTCGCCGGCCGTCACCCATTCCGGCAGTTACTTGGGAGCAGTACTACCAACCCGATCCGGGTCTTTCTCCTTCCGAAACGGACGGCAACCTTCGCCCCCTCCTAGCCGAATCGATGAGTCAGTATAGGGAGGGTCAGTATGCGGCGGCGTTGCGCTCTTTGCGCCGCGTGCCTACCAATAACCTAGGGCAAGACACGCTGCTGTATTACACAGGCATCTTCTTGCTGCGCGATGGTGATGCGGCCGGAGCCCGTACGTTTTTGCGACGCGTAAGCCAACAGCCCAAAGTATCACTCGCCCGCAAAGCGCTTTATCACCTTGGAATGGCTCATTGGCAAGCCAACCAGCTGTCAGAGGCCAATGCCGTGCTGAAGCAAGTGGCCGCTGATGCCGATAACCCGTACCAGCAAGCCGCGCGCAAGGTGCTGAAAGCAGGCGTGTTGGATCAGTAAGCAGCTAAGCTAGCTTAGCGCCGTGCTATCGGGTAAGGCAGCTCAATGTTAGGCTGCAAAGTCAGTTCGAAAGAATCTAGCTCTAATACGGCCAGATGGCTCAGCTCCGGATTATGGCGGTACACACAGCCTGTATCGAGGCCGATAGATCCTGCTCCTACCCGCACTTGCCGCTGCACTTCGGCCGTGGGAGTAGGCACATGCCCATGGAGCAGCCGCTTGCCCCCTAAGCGAGAGGCATCAAACGTGAATTCCTTGATGTTCAGCATTGTGTGCACATCAGAGCGCATACGCTCGGGCGGCAGCCGAAAATTAAAACCGGCGTGTACCAGCACAAAGTCTGGCAGCTCGAACTGATAGGGCAACGCGTCGAGCCACCCTAGGTAGGAGACCGGGATTTCAGCGGGAGTGCTCACCCCAAAGCTTCGGAGCGTTTGCTGATGATCGGCTGGAGAAACCCAGGTAAGGTGCTTGCGCGCATGCGCCGCGTCGAGCAGTTCCTGGTCGTGGTTGCCACGAAGGCAGTGTACTTGGTAGCCGCGCTGGGGCAATTGGATGAGATAGTCGAGAATGCCCCGACTGTCTGGCCCCTTATTCACGTAATCACCGAGCAAATAGAGTTCATCAGCAGGCTGCAAGTGTAAAACGTTTTCTACCAGATGGCGAAACGTCAGCAGACAGCCATGCAAGTCAGTAGTGACATAGCGCGCCATTGAGAACAGGAATAGGATGAGAGTAATTTATACTGCATGCATCCTACTTAGTTGCTGTTTACGAAAGGTACTTCCAACAAAAAAGCACCTGCTTTTGCAGGTGCTTTTCGCTTTACATATGTCTGCGACTCATGAGCCTAGCTATAAGAAGGCTTGTCGAGGCTAGGTTTGTCGTGATTCCGGTTGGGATGACGTTGCAGATCGGATGGAATTTCATCCAGACCGTCGTTTGTATACTCCTCGGCGAGGCGTTCTACTTCCTCACCTGTTTTGCCAAGCGGCATATTACCAGCGGCTTTGTGCTGCTCAGAACCAGATGGAGAACCATGGTTTTCCTTTGACTGGTGGTTGGTGTTATTGCTCTTGTACGGCATGACTACAACTACAATAAAGGTGAAACAACTACATACATGCGGTGCGTCCCTGCGATTCAACGACAACTACCGCGTAGGCTAGCCCGGTGCTAGGTGAGCCTAATTTGACTTGTGGGTATTCCGATTGGGGTGGGTTTGGGGGGCATCCTGCGCGTCTTGTTGCAGGTTTTCCTCCGTTTGCTGGTCGCGGTCCTCTACGGGCAGCGACTCGGCTTTTGACTGACCGCCGCCTGCCGGCGAACCTTGATGTTTCGCTGATTGCGAGCTGATCTGATTTCCTTCTTTTGCCATGATGGTGGGGTTCTTCGGGTGGGTTAGGTACAGGGCCTTTGTGCCCTATCGTTCGCCAATATCTAGCCCCGATTCTTGTGCGTTGGGGTCTAGCAAGTCGGCATTAGTTTGTGGAGTAGCCCCTACGTCGGCGCCATTTGGCTGGGGCTGGTCCATTTGGCCCATGCCCACGCGCGAGTTGGGGTTATACATCTCGTCTTTGTCTTCGTCGGGGTCGTTTTCTATTTCGTCGGGCACACTAGCTATGCGGCGCTCATCCATATCTTCGGGAGCGGGCAAGTCTTGGTTTGGACGGTCGCGGCGTCCTTCATCGTCGGAGCGGAAGTTATCGGCGGGGTGTTCGGCTTTGTCAGCTTCTTCGTTGACGGAAGTAGACGTGATACCGCTGTTGCTGTCAGTACCATAGCCTTCCTTACCATCGCGGTTGCCGAAGCCCCCACGAGCAGCCTCGTTTTTGGGTGGGTCGCCGCCAGCAATGAGGTGACCAGCTTTGAATTCTTCTTCGGTTGTATCGTCGTTGATGACGCGAACAGGGCGGTTGTGCGGATCGATAGCCATAGCAGTAGGGTTTGGCGAGTTGGTCCTAGGTTGTACTGTGGTTTGTGGGTTTGGGTTTACCTAGTTTCCATCATGATTATGATTTCTCGCTAGCTTTCATCCTGCTTTTACCCCTAGCTAGCAGTAGCCTTTTACAAAAATGTATGTGGACCGAACAGGATAACGCCCTCACCCGCACCTTTCAATTCCCGGATTTCAAAACGGCCTTTGCCTTTATGACGGATGTGGCCGCCGTAGCCGAGCGCCTCGATCATCATCCGTGGATGGCTAATGAATACCGCACCGTCGCGTTTCGCCTACGCACCCACGATGCGGGCAACACCGTAACCAAGCGCGACCACCGCTTGGCCGCCGAAATAGATAAGCTAGCTGAGCAATATGGTGTAGACTAATAGCCTCGCGCCTACCGCTTGCACCCTGACCGTGCCGTTCTCGACTGCCTGCACGATCTTGGTATTCCGGCACCCTAAATCATTCTACCTTTGCCTTCATGTCTGAAACGCTTACGCCCACTGTTTTGTACTTGGTCCCCACGCCCATCGGCAACCTGGAAGACATCACGCTCCGGGCTATTCGGATCTTAGGCGAGGTAGATACGGTGTTGGCCGAAGACACCCGCACCAGTGGCCGGCTCATGCAGCACCTAGGTCTGAAAAAGCCGATGCTCAGCTACCACCTCCACAACGAGCACCAAACCGTGGCGCGCCTGCTCACCCGTCTGGAAGCCGGCGAGCGGATGGCCTTGGTATCGGACGCGGGCACGCCCGGCATCTCCGACCCCGGTTTTTTGCTGGTGCGCGAGTGTTTGGCCAAAGGCTTGAAAGTGGAATGCTTGCCGGGCGCCACCGCCTTCGTACCAGCCTTGCTCAAGTCGGGCTTTGGAGCCGAACGATTTGTTTTTGAGGGGTTTTTACCCGTTAAGAAAGGCCGCCAGACTCGCCTGCGGGAACTAGCCGTCGAAACCCGCACGTTGATTTTCTATGAGTCGCCGCACCGGTTAGTGAAAACCCTGGAGCAGTTGGCTGAAGCCCTAGGCCCCGAGCGGCAAGCCTCGGTGAGCCGGGAGCTGACCAAGCTGTTTGAGGAAACCGTGAATGGCACCCTGACGGAGCTAGCCGCCGATTTTGGCGGCCGTCCGTCTATTAAAGGAGAAATTGTACTAGTTGTTCAAGGACACAAGGAAGAGCGCCGTGCTGACTAAATCTTCTACTTCCGCCCCGTTCGTTGCCGGCGGCGCCGAGTATACTTCTGCTCGCCTGGCTGGCTGGGAACCAGCTACTTTGGCCTTGCTTAGCGCCGCTTTGCTCTGGGCCGGGTGGCCCGTGCACCCGGCTGGGCTAGCGTTGTTGCTGCTCGTGGCTTTCGTGCCGTACCTGCGGATGGAGCAGCTGTTGGTCCGGAGCGGGGCGAGCGGCTGGAAGGTGTTCCGCTATACCTATCTCACTTTGGTGTTATGGAATGCCTTCACTACGTGGTGGGTGAGCTACAGCACGTTAGGTGGCGGCATTGCGGCCGTGGTACTTAATGCCTTGCTGATGTGCTTGCCAACGATGGCGTTCTATCACACCAAGAAAAGGCTAGGTTCACTGGTGGGCTATGTGTCGCTGCCGATCTACTGGATTGCTTTCGAACAGCTGCACTTGCATTGGGACCTCACCTGGCCCTGGCTGACCCTTGGTAATGGTTTTGCCGAAGCTAACGGCCTGGTACAATGGTACGAGTACACCGGCTTTCTCGGCGGCTCCGTCTGGATTTGGCTGACGAATATCTTGGTGTTCGGGGCTTTGTTTGGGTTGACAACACAACCACGCACGCAGCGCCCTTCTTTGGCGCGCTGGCTTGCACCAGTGCTAGCTATTGCGTTACCCATCCTAGCTTCTTACCTCATCGGCAGCGCTTACCAGGAAAAAGGCCCGGCCGCCGAAGTGCTGGTCATTCAGCCCAACGTCGACCCGTACGAAGAGAAGTTTCAGGGTACCAGCAACTTCGTTCCGTACGAGGAGCAACTAAATCGTCTTATCCGTTTGACGGAGCAGCAGTTGACGCCCCAAACCAAACTGGTATTGTGGCCCGAAACAGCCCTAGAAGAACCCTACTGGGAAAACCTGATCGACGGCAACCTGAAGATCCAGAATGTGCGGAGCTTCCTGGCCCGGCACCCAGGCTTATCCCTAGTAACGGGCATTACGAGCTTAAAGTCCTACCCCAACAAAGAAGCCGCCAGCGAGACAGCCCGCTACCGTGATGATGCTGGCTACTACGATGTGTTTAACACCGCGGCTTTTTTCCCCACGGCCACAGGCAAGATCGAGTTTTACCACAAGTCGCGCCTCGTGCCGGGCGTAGAGAAAATTCCGCCGGCCCTGACCAAGTTCATCGCCAGCATCGACCTAGGGGGTACGGTAGGCAGCTACGGCAGCCAAGAAGACCGCGCCGTGTTTCACCTTCCGAATAATGGTTCGTCCTTGAACCTAGGTCCGCTGATTTGCTACGAATCAATCTACGGTGACTTCGTGGCCAAATACGTGCAGAACGGCGCCACGCTGCTTGGCATCATCACCAACGACGGCTGGTGGAGTGATTCGCCTGGTCACTCCCAGCACCTGCAGTACGCCACCTTACGCGCCATTGAAACGCGCCGCGACGTTGCGCGCTCGGCGAACACCGGTATTTCGGCCTTCATCAACCAGAAGGGCGAAATCATGACCCAAACTGGCTGGTGGCTGCAAACTGCCCGGCGCTACCCTGTGCACCTCAACTCGGACCTGACATTCTACGTGCGCCACGGCGAGCTTATCGGACCTACCACGCAGGTGCTGGCAGTGTTGCTGCTGGTGTTAGTGATTGTGCGCCTGTTTACCTCAAAAAAGACCCAAACTCATCTGCCATCTTAACGAAGGAAGGACCTGATGACTGCTGAAAGACTAACCATGTATCCTTCAGCGGTCATCAGGTCCTTCTTTCGCCAAGGATGATAGAAATTTTTCAATTCAGTTCTCCATCAATGGATTTCAATCAACTCAGCTTACAGGTTGCCGAAGTTGCCCGCCGGGCCGGCCAGTTTATTCGTCAGGAAGCAACTAGCTTCGACCTAGGTCGCGTGCAAAGCAAAGGCCTCCACGACTTGGTATCGTACGTCGATCAACAGAGCGAAAAACAGCTGGTTGATGAGCTGCGGCAGTTGCTCCCCGAAGCTGGTTTTATCACGGAGGAAGGCACAGAAGGAGCTGAGCGCGCCGAGGAATTTAACTGGATCATTGATCCACTCGACGGCACCACCAACTTCATTCACGGGCTGCCCGCTTACTGCGTGAGCATCGCCCTGATTCAAGGCATGGAGCTCGTGGTGGGCGTTGTATACGAAATCACCCGCGACGAATGCTTCCGGGCGTCGTTAGGTGGTGGCGCTTTCTGCAACGAAAAGCCCATCCACGTTTCGGCGGCTACCGACCTGCACAACACGCTCATTGCTACTGGCTTCCCCTATTACAATTTCGATAAGCTCGACGGCTATTTGAAGATTCTCAGCCAGTTCATGCAGAACACGCAGGGCATTCGCCGGGTAGGCTCGGCCGCTATGGACCTAGCCTACGTAGCCGCAGGTCGCTTCGACTGCTACTTCGAATTCAACATTAACTCTTATGATGTAGCAGCGGGTATCCTGCTCGTGCGCGAGGCAGGTGGCCGCGTTACGCAGTTCACAAAAGACGGCGAGCCTATTTTCAGCCGCGAAGTAGTAGCTACCAACGGCCATATTCACGACGCTACCCAGGATATTATTCGGAAGTATTGGGTGTAAGCTTCTGATTTTCCAGGCACTAGACCCTCCCTTGTACTCTTCTTTGTCACCCTGAGCTTGCATTCCGCGCATCAAGCGGCGTGACCTTCTGCAAGTTGAACGAGTCGTTCTTACGTTCATCGTTTTCTCGTGACAAGGTCACGCCGCTTGATGCGCGGAATACAAGCTCAGGATGACAGAATAGTCTTTTTAAGAAAAGGCTTACAGAACACCTTTCTTCTTCAGGATGATAATCGTTGTAAACTTTTCTCTGACCTAGGTGGTTTTGCCCTCGTTATGATCTTGCAATACCTCATTATCGCCCTTCTCTTCGCTACGGCCACTTTTTACGTTGGCAGACGCTTCTGGCAATCGTTCTTCGCCAAAGGGGAAGGCGGTTGTGCCAAGGGTTGCGGCGGTGCGTGCAGCACGATCGATGTAGATCGACTACAGCGCACAATTGAGAAGGCTACCCAGCAAGTCAACGTTAGCTAGCTTCTTGCCCTGAAATTAAGACAACCTGCCCCCGTGCCTGCTCCGTATAGCAGGCGCGGGGGCTTGCTATTTTAGGCCCGCTCTCGCAGTGCAACTAGCTCTCCCAACCGAAATCCCCTTGATCATGCAAGACAAAGAAGAAGAGCGTTCCATGGTGAACGTAGAAAACAAGTTGAATAAAGACGGCTTTACCGCAAACTTCACCGTGACGGACGGGCGGTTGCACACCTTCGACAACCCGCAGAAAACGTATGGTCCCGAAGAAGTTACCATTGTAGACTTCTACCGCTTCGAGGGCGAAAGCAACCCCGATGATATGTCGATCCTGTACGCGCTTTCGACCAACGACGGCGTGAAAGGAACCATTTCTTCGGCATACGGCACTTATGCCGAATCCGACTCGCTAGAGTTCTTCACCAAAGTGGAAGACCTAGGCAAGAACCTGGACAAGAGCCACAAGTAGCCCTCGCAGCGCGAACCTGCCCCCATTCAAAAGCACGCCCCAACCTAGGTTAGGGCGTGCTTTCCTGTTTTTATTTTTCCTAAGCAGAACTATGAAAACGCAACTTCCCACCCATCCGCTTCGCTCCGCCGCTGATCTTGACCCGCTTATGGCCGCCATTGGCGATGCTCGGGTTGTGCTATTGGGCGAGGCTTCGCATGGCACCTCCGAATACTATATCTGGCGTGCCGCGTTGTCGAAGCGCCTGATTCAAGAGAAAGGCTTTCAGTTCATTGCCGTGGAAGGCGATTGGCCCGATTGCTTCGAAGTGAACACGGCCATTAAGCAAGAAGCCCTAGCTCCTGGCTTTGCCTCGCGCCTGCTGCAAACCTTCGACCGCTGGCCTACTTGGATGTGGGGCAACTGGGAAATCACGGCCTTGGTAGAGTGGCTGCACCAGCACAATCGGCAGCGGCCGCTAGAGCAGCGCGTGGGCTTCTATGGGTTGGACGTGTACAGCCTGTGGGAGTCGTTGCAGGAGATCATGCACTTTGTGGAAAAGCAAGGCGATGGGGCCGTTGAAGCGGCTCGGCGTGCCTTCCGCTGCTTTGAACCCTACGGCAACGATCCGCAAGAATACGCGCAGGCGGTAGCGTATGTATCACAAGATTGTGAGAATGAAGTAACTAACATGCTGCGGGCGCTTCGTCAGCAAGTAGCCAGTCAGCAGCCCGACGGCCTGCCCTCCCGCGAGCGAAACTTCAACGCCGATCAAAACGCCCTGGTAGCCGTGAATGCCGAGCACTACTACCGAGCCATGCTACAGGGCGGTTCGGCTTCTTGGAATGTACGCGACCGGCACATGATGGAAACGCTGGATCGCCTGCTCACCCTGCATGGGCCTGATAGCAAAGCCATTGTGTGGGAGCACAACACCCACATCGGCGACGCCCGCTACACCGACATGGCCCGCGAAGACTCGGTGAACATTGGGCAGCTAGCCCGCGAAACCTACGGCCGCGACCAGGTATTTGCCGTCGGCTTTGGCTCGTATGAGGGCTCCGTCATTGCGGGTAAGCACTGGGGCGCGCCACTGGAGAAGATCACCGTGCCGTCTGCCACCCGCGGCTCTTGGGAGGAGCTACTCCACAACCAGTTAGGCGGTGACAACGCGCTGCTGCTCAGCGAAGAGCTGCGTCAGGAAGCTAGCTTACGACACCCTATCGGGCACCGTGCTATCGGCGTGGTTTATAGGCCGCAGTTTGAGCGCTTTGGCAACTACGTGCCCTCCATCATCCCGGAGCGCTACGACGCTTTCCTGTTCATCGACCAGACGCAAGCCTTGCACCCCTTGCCCATTCACGCCGACGAGCACACCCCACCCGATATGTATCCGTGGGGAGAGTAGCTCTATTGCCCTAGAAACCTAGGTTGTACAAAGTCTGCCTTTTTACAACCTAGGTTTCTAGTTACGCATTATGCCGAAGCGGTTGCCGCGCGCATCCAAGATAATTGTCTGTTGACTAAAAGGCTCATTGCCAAGCATTCCAGTCATACCGGAGAAGCGCATCAGAGCTTGCTGCATCAGGCTGGTGCCTTCAATGTACGTTACGGTGCGCAGGGGTACCGGCGTGGTGCCCAGCTGCATTACTGCTTCAGACGTTGCCGTATGGGCCAGCAGAGTGTTGCCCCACGAGTTGACTTTATTAACCTGCTCATGGGCGGCTAGTGCAGCTAGCTTTTCCCAGATACGTTGGCTAGTCAGGAGTGAGAAGGCACTAGAGCCTGAGTCAAATAAGAAGTCCTGGGATTGTTCTTGCATCGCGGCACGCACAATTACGCGACGATTGGAAAAGTCGAGCGGTGCAAAGGTGGCGTGTTGCGCCAGCGTCTCCGGTACTTGGCGGAGCAAGGTGAAGCGCTGACGTGGATAATCCAGCACAAGTACTTGATCGGCCAGTACATCGGTACCTAGGGTGCCGATAACCAAGGGAATACTATCAGCTGGTAGTTGGCTCATACCGTAGGGCCGCACCAAAATGCGTCGTGCTTGCACTTGCCCATTACCTAGGTTGAAAGCTAGGTCTCGGATGGTATCGTGTTGCACGGTCAGTGCACGTTGCGTAGCAGGATAAGCAGCACGCAACGCGGCTAACGATTTAGCATAAAGCAAAGAATAGGGGGCGCCTGTATCGAACTGGAGATAACAGGTACGAGGACAACCAGCCAGCGTGATGGGGATAAGCAGCACCGCGTGGGCTACCTTGGGTTTAGCCATTGTATCGGCTTCCCACACGAATGAACAGGCAGCAGGCAGACCCGTTACGGCAAGCTGATTGGTGGGAGCTTGAAATTTATTCTGCACATAAAAGTATCCTCCAACGCCACTTACTCCGAGTAATAGTAGCACCACCAAGACGATTTTGAGAAGCAGTTTCATGAGTACTTAAGACTAGCGGTTGATGTAGTCAAAAGTGCCCCTTATCTTCTCTCAGTCTTGCGCCATCTTTACGTCATTTAGCCGCCATATTGTGTAACACATTGTAAAACATTACGATGCAAAATAACCTTAGTGCTTTACCCGGTAGATAGCTAGGTCGCCCTGTCGTAAACGCCACGCATTTCGGACGATTATGAACACGTTGATAGCGTAGGTTATTACCAATACCCCTAGGTAGATACCCGGTACCAACCGACGGTTAAGACCTCCTGCCAGCTGCTGCACCACAACCACCAGCATGAAGGCAAAGAAGCTCGCTACTTGCCACAAAACCTGAAACGCTATGATCCGCCGCCCTAGCTCCGCGACGTGCTCCGTGTTATGGCGCCTAGCACGCCACAGCCACCAAGGCACGATAATATTGAGCAGCGGCAACAGGAGAAAACTTAGTGGACTCAGGCTGAGAATTTGCAAAAAATCAAGGTCACTGCGTAACACCGGCGCTGTGCTTTCTGCTGGTGCCGCTTGCGCTTGCTTTAAGTTCGGCTCCGCCCGGAAGTCTTCCAGTGTTACATCGAGGGCGGCGGCCAGAGCTTGCAAGGTATACCCACGCGGCACGGTTTCGCCCTGCTCCACCCGCTGAATAGTACGAAGGCTCACGCCCGATTGCTCCGCCAGCGCTTCCTGAGAAAAGCCCTTGCTCTTACGAATGGCGGCAATGCGCGCGGCAGAAAACATAAGTCGGCGGAAAGAAGAAGGCTAGCTAGGTCTGTTCGATAAGAATAGCAGGCAAACTACAGCTTATCCCCACACTTTGGTGCCCTGCGTGCAGTTACGACACATCTCGATTTGGTCGCGGCCCTTTAGCAACGACTCACGGAATCGTTGATACTTAGGAGCTTGCCAAAGCGAACGAAAGCTTTGTTGCTGCAAATCACCGAGGCGATACTCGGCATCTTTGTCAAAGCAGCACGGCACCACAAGGCCATCCCACGTCACGACGCAACTGTGCCACATCTTCCAGCAGTGGTTCAGCAAGCGGTTTTTGATGCTCCAAGTGCCGTTGTTGTTCTCGTAGCGCGAGTAGTAATCGATGGTCGGGATAAGGGGTGAGCCGTTCTGATAATCATAAATCTGAGCGGTTTTGAACCACACGTCATCTACCCCTAGCTCCTTGGCCAAACGTTTAGCATCTTCGATCTGGTGCTCATTAGGTTGCACGACCAGAAACTGAAATACTACCCGTGGCGTGCTCGACTTCAACTCCTTCCGCCACCGGATGATGTTACGCGTGCCCTCCAACACCTTATCTAGCTTGCCGCCCACACGATACTGCTGGTACACTTCCTGCGTCGTGCCATCCAGGGAAATAATGAGCCGGTCGAGGCCGCTTTCCACCGTGCGGCGGGCGTTCTTGTCGTTGAGATAGTGAGCGTTGGTACTCGTGGCGGTATAAATGCCTTTGTCGGCGGCGTACTTCACCAAGTCCAGGAAATTCGGGTGCAAGTACGGCTCGCCCTGGAAATAGAAAATCAGGTACCACAGCTGCCGGTGCAGCTCATCAATCGTCCGCTTGAAGAGGTCGTCAGGCAGCATGCCGGTCGGTCGGGTGAAGGACCGAAGCCCGCTTGGGCACTCAGGGCAGCGTAAGTTGCAGCTCGTAGTGGGCTCAAATGACAAAGCAAGCGGCAGCCCCCGGTGGCGAGCTTTCCCCGTCCATTTGCTCAGCACATAGCTCCCTACCACTTGCCCGGCGTTGAGCAAACGGCTAGGGGTAGCTTTTGAGAAGAAATTCAGGCCGTCGGAGAGCAGGGATGCCATAGGAAGGTAAAGATCGGCAATGCACGGGGAAGATAGCCCGCAGCGGCGGCGAAGTACACCATGAAAAAGCCTGGTGCCCCAGCTTCGTAGCAGGACACCAGGCTTCTAGCAAGTCATTGCACTAGCAAATTGTTTATTTGCCGGTATTCATAGGCAGCAAGCTCGTGTAAGTCGCGGCTTTGCCGAAAGCTTCCTTGATTTCGTCCACGGCGGCACGACTACTCAGGCGCTTAGGCTTCACGTTCAGGAAGGTACCATCTTCTGCTAGCAGAAAATAGGATGGCACATCTTGCACCATATAGGCTTTGGCTACCGTTGAGCGCAAGCCCCCACCCGACCGCACGTGTACGCCCGGTAGCTTCTTGCTGATAACCAACTGCTTCCAAGCACCTTCATTTTCGTCGAGGGCAACGTTCAGGAATACAATGTTCTTGCCCTCAAACTTCTTCGCCAGTTCCTGCGCATACGGCAAGTCGCGCAAGCTCAGACCACTGGTCGTACGCCAGAAGTTCAGGTAGACTAGCTTACCAGCGAAGTTTTGCAACGACACGGAGTCGCCGGTAGCCGATATCAAGTGGAAGTTTGGTGCTGGCGAACCGATAGCAAATGCTTTGTGCGTTTCGAAGTCGTTCTGCAACACCGAATAATATTGGTTTTTGGTGTCCGTCGTCCGAAAGTCGGCGAGCATAGCGGCCGACTGCTTCACGTGCCCAAAACGGAAAGACTCCTGTAGCACCCGGCCCATGCACACCAAACGCGCCGAACCCGTCAGCTGCGTCTTCGCTAGGTCGTAGCAAATCTGATAAAAGTCAGGATCGGTGCGCTGGTGGTTAGCGGCAGTGGCTTGATAGTGAATGTAGTTGAGCAAAAACTCCTGGTACATTCCGCTTTGCAGCGCGCCCGCATCAGGACTGTTGATCAAGTTCTTGTCGCTAAGAAAGTCGTAGTAGGTCGGCGTCATCTTAAGGCGCGACTCCGTAGCTACTACTTGCTCCCGCAGATCCTGAAAAGTCAGGCGGTCGTTGGCGTAGCTGTAGGCGATTTCAGCCTTGGCGTATGCCTTAAATGCAGCCGAAAGCTGGTTGTCCTGGGCGTAGTTCTCAAAAAACTTACTCTCCTCTTTACGCCGATAATCTAGGAACGACAGGAAAGGCGCTTCATAGAGCATGATGTTGTCGGGAAGTACCTGAAACCCATCATTCTCCACAAATTTTTCGTCGATTTCACTTAGGTAAGAGTTAGCAGCGGCGCCATTGCCCTTAAACTTCACCGTGGCCGCCATGTCACTGCCTTTGAAGCGCACGTCCATGTTGTTGCCAGGCTCCAAGAACAGATCTGTTACATCATCGCCGTACACGAGGTCGGCACGCGTAGCGCCTGCAACTGTGAGCGACAACCGGAATTCTCCTTTATCATCGAGGCGAGCGTAAGTAATCTTTTCTTTGGGGTCAAGGGCATTCTCGCGCAACGATACTGCTACCGTATCGGCCGTACGACTACTAACCTTTCCGGTTAGCACTACCGTTCCCTGTGCCCTACTTGCGTAGGGCACGATGAATAAAGCCGCCACAGTCAGGCTAGCAGCAATACGCGAGAGGTAAGTCATTGTAAAAGGATAATCTAATTTTATAAAGCTGCTGAGTTATCATTCTCCTGATAATCTGGTTTTTTATGAGTGAAAGCCAATTTTCTAGGTAAAAGACAATTCAGCACGGCAAGATAATTCTTCCAAATCAAGAAAGTACAATCCGAAGAAGTTCTTTTTTCGTATGCAGCTACCCTGCCAGAATTTTGTAATTGCTGCTTAGCCGAAGATTCCGCTTAATACTTCGTCTAGTCGGCCCAGAGGATGTACGCGAATACCGTACCGGCCTAAATCCAGACCGCGGGCGTTAAACTGTGAAATGTACATTTCTTGAAATCCAAGCTTTTCGGCTTCCGACAAGCGCTGATCAAGGCGGCTTACGGCACGAATCTCTCCACTTAAGCCCACTTCTGCCGCCAAACACACATCGGCCGACAAAGGCAAGTCGTTGAGGGACGACACCACCGCGGCGCACACCGCTAGGTCGAGGGCAGGATCTTCGAGCCGCAACCCACCAGCAATGTTCAAGAACACGTCATGCTGACCTAAGCGCAATCCGCTACGCTTTTCTAGTACAGCGAGTAGCATGTTCAGGCGCTTTGAGTCGAAACCGGTACTGCTGCGCTGCGGCGTACCATACGTAGCGGGGGTCACGAGGGCTTGTACTTCCACCAGTAGCGGCCGGTTGCCTTCAAGCGTTGCCCCGATGGCCATTCCGCTCAGTGTTTCGGCCCGCTGGGACAACAGAATCTCTGAGGGGTTCGACACTTGGCGCAAGCCGGAGCCTTGCATTTCATAAATACCTAGCTCGGCCGTAGAGCCAAAGCGGTTCTTGATAGTGCGCAGAATGCGGTAGCTCAGATGTCGGTCGCCCTCAAACTGCAACACGGTATCTACCATGTGTTCCAGAATTTTAGGACCCGCGATAGAGCCGTCTTTGGTGATGTGCCCAATGAGCAGTACCGGTACGCTCGTTTCTTTGGCGTACTTCAGCAACTCGGCGGTGCATTCGCGCACCTGCGACACCGACCCCGCCCCGGACTCTACCAGCCCCGACTGCAGCGTCTGGATGGAGTCGACGATGACCACGTTGGGTTGGAGTTGATCGATCTGCTTGAAGATATTCTGAGTATTCGTCTCAGTCAGGATGTAGCAGCTTGGGTGCTGGTCGCCCAGGCGCTCGGCGCGCATCTTGATTTGCTGCTCGCTTTCCTCGCCCGAGATGTAGAGCACTTTGAGCTGGCGTAAGGCCATGGCAATCTGCAGCATCAGGGTACTTTTGCCAATACCCGGCTCGCCACCGATAAGTACCAGGGAACCCGGTACAAGGCCACCACCTAGCACGCGGTTTAGCTCCCCGTCGTTCGTGTCAAAGCGAGCTTCTTCTTCGTAGTGAATATCGGTGATGATGCGGGGCTTAGCCGCGGTGCTGGTGCCAGGCGACGAAGTCGGTGGCTTCCAAGAGCCAGTGGCTTTGGTGTCTTCCTTTTGCACCACTTCCTCCACGTAGGTATTCCACTCACCGCAACTCGGGCAACGACCAATCCATTTGGCGGACTGAGCACCGCAATTCTGACAGAAATAAAGGGTTTTTAGCTTCGCCATTCAGGAACTAGGGTAAAAAGATATAATGCTCAACCGGAGCGGAAAGTTTGGTGAAAAATAGATTTTTTACGGGCAGAAGCGCCTTTTCTACTTTCCAAAGATTATGGTCTTTAGCGGGCGGTACTGCCTTGCTTTTCGGAGACGAACATCGCCGCACCTTGCTGCGACGCTACTTGTTTTTTAAACATCTACCCTAGCTGAGCAGTATGTAAGAGGCGCTGCCCTTTCGAGAAAAGCGTCTTTTGCTTTCCTCCATGATCAGTACCCTACTTCCTAAACTACGGGCTACCATTCTGGCTAGTAGTGCGGCCTTACTGCTGAGTAGCTGTGAGTTGCTCGAATTCAGCCCTAACGATGTGCGGGTAACAGCTACTGAGCAGGATCTAACCCACAAAAACCTAGCTCGGCTCGCCGCCCAGCCCAAGCCAACCGGTGGTGACACGCTACGCTTCGTTTTCACAACTGACTCGCAGCGCTACTACGACGAGCTAGACCCACTCGTGAGCAGCATCAATCAGCAGCGTGGAGTAGCTTTTGTCTTGCTCGGCGGCGACGTTTCCGATTTCGGCCTCCGCCGGGAAATGAGTTGGGTACAGGAGAAACTCAACGGTCTGCACGCGCCTTACCTGACCGTTGTTGGCAACCACGACTTGGTGGGCAATGGTAGGACTGCTTACCAAAAGCTATTTGGACCGCTAAACTACACCTTCACCTACGGCGACACACGCTTTATCTTGGTAGACACTAACGGCCGCGAGTACGCCTTCAACGGGCAGGCGCCCAATGTGCCGTGGCTTCAGCAGCAGCTCGCCGATACGCTGGAGGTACGTCGGCAAGTAACCGTTTGCCACGTACCTCCCTTCAACGAGGATTTCGATCCCGCGCTTAAGGAGAATTTTGCGCGCACGCTGGCGCAGGCACCTAGGTTGGTTTTCAACCTCAGCGGCCACATCGATAAGTTCGGTGAGAGTGAGCCGTATGATGATGGCGTTACCTACATCAGTGGCTACAGTGTGCAACAGCGCCACTATTTGCTGCTCACATTGTGGGGAAAGACCCATTACAAGCTCGAAGCTATAGCCTACTAAGTCATGCACCGTTTTCTACTGACGCTAAGTGGGTTGTTGCTCTTCTTGCAAAGCCAAGCCCAGGTTGCCGAACCTAACAACCGGCCCTGGTACGTGCCAGAGCACGTCGTACTGCAAACAGCCGGTGGCATCGGGATGGTGGCGGGTGGTGTGGGTTATGCGCTAGGGGTACACCGTCGGTTCGATACCGATGTACTAGTCGGCTACGTACCGGGCCGGTACACGGGCGACCGAGCTTTCGGCATTTTCACGTTGAAGGACACTTACTCACCCTTTACGCTGCCCGTCGCAAGCCGTTGGCAGATCAGGCCGCTGTCGGTGGGGGCGCTGATCAACTACACGCCGTCGCAGATGCTAAACCGCTCCCGCGACGACAAGTACTCCTATAAGAACTACTACTGGTGGGGGTCGACGGTGCGACTGGGGGCCTTTGTGGGTGGGCGCGTAGGCTACGCGTTTGACACCCCCGCCGGCCGGAAACGTGTGGCTTCCCTCTACTACGAGCTAGGTACCAACGATCTGTACTTTGTCAGCTTGCTCACCAACACCAAGGGGCTAGCCCTAGGTAAGATCCTGACGCTGGGCTTGGGAATAAAGCTCGATTTCTAACTAAGCGAGGCGCGCTACTGAACAGAACATCTTGCTGCCGTTTGCAGTATTAAACATTGCGCTAGTAGTGGAAGTTGGATACTGTGAGCGCATGGCATCACGATCAACATGAAGACATTACTACGCAGGCAGCTAGGGAGTTGGAGGCGGACAGGCTGCGCACTGGTGGTTTGTTCTCTGAGTAGTTGCGGCTTGTTGGAATTTAGTCCTAATCAAACCTATGTGCCAGCCGCTGAACAGCAGCTCACCACCCAGAACCTCGTTCGTCTGACGAGCCGCCCGAAGTCGGCCAACGACACGCTGCGTTTTGTGTTTGTGGGCGATTGTCAGCGCTTCTACGACGAAGCGGAAGACTTCGTAGCAAGCGTCAACAAGCAGCGCAACATCGACTTTGTAATCATTGCTGGCGACATCTCCGATTTTGGCTTGGTGCGCGAAATGCGCTGGGTTCATCACCGCCTGCGCAAGCTCAATGTGCCGTATCTCACCGTCATCGGCAACCATGACCAAGTGGGCAACGGGCGGGCCGTATACCAGAGCGTTTTTGGGCCCCTGAACTACTCCTTTGTATACGGCGGCACCAAGTTTATCTGCCTGGATACTAATGGCCGCGAACATGGCTTTCAAGGCCAAGTACCCAACCTAGGTTGGCTAGGCCAGCAGCTCGCCGACACGGCCAACTCGCGCCGCAGCATTGTGCTGTGCCACGTGCCGCCCACCGATGAAGATTTTGATCCAGCGCTGGCGCTGGCCTACGCCCGTACCATCCGGGGTAGTAGCCAATTAGTTTTTCACCTAGCCGGTCACATTCACCGCTTCACCAATGGGCAGCCCTTCCACGACGGCGTGCCTTATCTGACGGCGTATAATTTTAGGAAGCGACGTTACACCGTCTTGTCGGTGTGGGGCCGGCGGCAGTTCAACCTCGAAACCGTTGCCTATGCGCCCGCACTTTAACGCACTAGTTATCTTGCTGTTGCTGCTAGGCCCGGTGGCTTACGCACAGAACGACCCCACGCCCAACCGGCACGGCCCTTTCTTCCTAACCGTGCAGATCGGAGGTGGGCAGGGGTTAGTGGCTGTGGGCGGGGGCTGTTGGTTGGCGAATCAGAAGCTAGAGCCAGAGGTGTTAATCGGCTACGTACCTCCCTCAATTGGTGGGTGCGCCATGGCCATTTTTACCTTCAAAACAACCTACACCCCCTACTCCCCTAGCCTGCAAAATGGTTGGCAGGTAAGCCCTGTATCAGTGGGAGGATTCATCAACTACACCACTGGTGACCAGTTCTTTCTGACTAACAAATCAGCGGGCCGTTATCCGAAAGGATACTATTGGTGGTCGCCGGCGGTGCGAGTGGGAGCCCTGGTTGGAGCCCGGATTACGCACGAGGCTTCGGCCAGTGACTTAAACGTCTTTCCGCGGCGCACAACCTTCTACGGGGAGCTCAGCACCAACGACTTGCACCTAGTCAGCAAGCTCACGAACAAGTCCTTGGGCTTAGGCGAAATCTTAACGCTAGGCCTAGGTCTGAAGGCAGGTGGGCGTTGACCGTAGTCAAAACGCAGCATGGCGGGTTTCTACACCTCGCTTGTGGCTTTTAAGTAAGCAGTACGCGCCTCATCGAGTAGGCGCAAAATGGCAGTTCGTTGTTGCAATAAATTGGCGGCCACCGCCGGTTGCTGCCGAAATAAGGTCCAAGCCCGCAAGCGCCGTACCCTAGCTTCCAGGCTGTTCCAATAGCTAAGCGCGTAGAACCCAGCGAAAGGCAAGCTCACCAGATAAAGCGCCGACCAGCGCCAATCGTGGGTGAAATGATGAACCAACGCTGTTTGGGCGGCATAGCTCAGCGGAAACGTAAGCATGCCGATGACGAGCATAATCGGGGCGACGAACGCTACGTCCTGGGTGGCACGCTTCGCCACCAGAGAGGGCAGAATGTACGGTATGTAGTTGTTAATGACTCCGTAAATCCAGACGGGTGCTCCTAGGGTCAGCTTCAAGATGGTACGAACAGCCCGCGCTAAGCGTCCTTCTTTGCTGCTTGGCTCTAGCGCGGCGTCGGTAAGGCGCAGCCGGTCTAGGTCGAGCAGGTAGGTTGCGAGCCGACTACGCACTTGGTTGAGGCGCTCGTGGTCATGCTTTTCAAAGAAAGCCACGGCCTCCAGTAGCGTACGACTAAGCTGAAAGTTGTCGTACAGCGTTTCTTCATCGTCGGCAATGAGGTGGTTGGTGAAGGTATCTTCTACTTGCTGCACCAGCTCATCTTCGGCCGCATCTCGCGTGATAACTAGGTGGCGCTCCAAGCGCAGCCGGATTTCTTCGGTCAGCGCATCGGCCGCCTGCTCGGGATTTTGGTAGTAGGCAGCAGCGTAATCGGCTACTACAATGGGCGGCGCCACGTTCACGAGCACATCGGAGCGAAAACGCGTGGGGTCGAAGTAATTGATACCCACGGGCAAGATGCGCAAACCTAGCTTGAAGTTTTGCCGGGCTTCGGCCCCGAGTGCAATGCGAGCAGCCCCGGTTTTTAGCGGCTGCAAGCGCCTCTCGGAGATACTAGTGCCTTCCGGAAAGATCATCACGGTTCCTCCCTGATCTAGGTAATCGTAGCTGCGGCTGAAAGCAGCTTCATTACGCTGTGCCAGCTCGGCGGGTGTTACGCTGCTATTTTTATCCACATCCTGCCGCCGGTAGATAGGAATGGAGTTGCCAGAGGTCATGATGCGGCGCAGAATAGGATTCTGGAAGAAAGTGCTCTTAGCCAGAAAAGCAACAGGGTCACGCCGGTGAATGGCCACGACCAGCGGATCCATGAGCGTATTGGGGTGGTTGGCCGTTAGTAGCAACGGGCCGGGTAGTTGCAGTCGCTCACGGTGCCGCACTTCCAAACGATGGAAAAAGATACGTAGCGCAAGCTGCGCTACCGGCTTCATGAGGGTATAAAAGAGCATGGATGGGGCGGGCGGAAAAGAAGAATTGGTTAGATCTTGCGCGAGCTATGCGCCGTACATGATACAAAATCCGTAGTATTTTTCGGGGTTGCTTCGTTAAAGGACAAGCATTCTATTGTCTTCAACGTTCGGGGATAATTCTCACCTACTATGAACCTAGCCTGCTAGGTTTATTCCTTTATCTGTAGCTTCGGGAGCATTGCTTATCACGCATTTTTCTTGCCTTTCTTTTTTCCATGCGCTTTCTTCTACGCATTCTTGCCGCTTGTCTGCTTCTGACCAGCACTGCTTACGCCCAGACCAACATGGCTGTGCTGCACAGAGCTGATGACTTGGTCGCGCAGAAAAAATACGATACTGCCTTCCGGATTCTTCAGGAATACGACCCCCACAATACCAAGCTAGCCGTCGTGCTGAAGAAAGAAGAATACGCCCTCAACTACAGCATCGGCACGCGGGAGTATCACACCTTCACGTTCAAGGACTTACCCATCCTGGAAACGCTGGACGATAACCGCTACAAAGAAGGCGTTGGGGGCACTATCTACCGCTTTCGAGTGGGCCGCGCCCTCGATTCGTTGAAGCGCCGCTACCCCAAGAACTACAAGCTCGACCGTGGCCTAGGGGACTACTACTTCAGCCTTCAACAGTGCGATTGTGCCGAAAAAAGCATCCTCGAAGACGACCTTTTTCCGCTCATTATCAAGCACTACGCGGTAGCCCATGATAACGGGTACGGTGATTATTACTCTTACTTCGCTGTGGGCTACGCCTATCAGCGCCTAGGTCAGTTCAAGCAAAGCGTAGCGCCGTTTCTGCACTCTATCGACTTGCGCAAAGACTTTCCGCCCACGCACCTCAACCTGGCCTTCGTGTACCTAGAGCTGAAGCAGTACGACAAAGCCCGCGAACAAGCCATCTTGGCCCGCGACCAGTTCCAAGATGAACAACCCAAGTCGGACGCTGAATTTCTACTCAGTGAAATTGAGGACCGCATTAAAGGCATCGGGGTGAAAACGGCTAGTAAGCCCAACGCCCGCAGCACCAAAATCGGCTCACGGCCCAAATCGCCATCAGCCAGGAATTCCACCAAGAAACCTGATTTGAAAGCGGCTCCCAAGGACTCAACGGCAACTAAGCCTGTTACTAGTCCAGCGCCTGCTGATGCGCCCAAGCCCGCGCCAGAAGCAGCGAAGCCTGAGAACAAAGACAAAAGCACTGATAAGCAATAACTTATCCTCCTTACTCAAAGCATCTGTCAATGCCTACGCCTCGCGTCGAAATAACGTATTGCACCCAATGCCGCTGGCTGCTGCGCGCCGCCTGGATGGCGCAAGAGCTGCTGACCACCTTCGACACGGAGCTAGGCGAAGTAGCCCTAGTACCAGGCACAGGCGGTATCTTCGAGGTGCGGCTGAACGAGGAACTGATTTTCTCCCGTAAAGAAGCTAGCCGCTTTCCCGAGTCAAAGGAGTTGAAGCAACTGGTGCGCGACCGAATTGCGCCGGATCGACCGTTAGGCCACAGCGACCGGCCAGTAGTTTCTAACTGATTATGAAACAAAAAGCCTCCTGCTGTGATGCAGGAGGCTTTTTGTTTTTGTTAATTCTTCTCGCAGGTAAGTAATTACTTAGCTGCGAGAAGAATTAAATTATCCGTTCATCACGCGGTTTTGGCGGTTGATCGACTCTAGGTGAATAGCATCCAGATATTTATGGAT